>NZ_KI912645.1:48831-49409 GCF_000519345.1 Deinococcus pimensis DSM 21231 | reverse complement strand
TCCGGCGGGCGGACCGCGCCCGCCGAGCTCCCTCCGGCGACGGAGAAGCCCGTCTTCCACGGCGAGCCGCTATGCGGGGCGGGCTGGGACTTCGCGCGGGCCGTCGCGTTCTTCACCTCGCCGAAGAAGTGCTGCACGCGGGCGACGTCGTAGCCGAGCAGGGACGCCGTGACGGCGTTCCCGGCGGGCGTGTCGACACGCAGGACGCCCTGGTTGTCGCTGTGGATGCGGGTGATGTCGCGCAGCTGAACGTGCGACGCGCGCCCGCCCTCCGCGTAGATGAGGATGTCGTCGGACAGGGCGAAGAACGCGCCCTCCTTGTCGAGCGTGGCGGTGGGCCGCACGTCGAAACCCGCCGAGCGCAGTGCGTCGAGAATCCGGTCGTTCATGGTCACTCCCGAGGACAAGTTACCGCTAATGAGTGCAGAGACGCGTGAACGCCCCTGGCAAGAGCGAGGGGCCGTCCCCGAGCGTACGACGCCACCCATGAGTGCAGAGACGCGTGAACGCCCCTGGCAAGAGCGAGGGGCCGTCCCCGAGCGTACGACGCCACCCATGAGTGCAGAGACGCGTGAACG
>NZ_KI912645.1:48555-48731 GCF_000519345.1 Deinococcus pimensis DSM 21231 | reverse complement strand
GGCCCCGGGCACGTCCGCGCGCGCCCAGCCCGCGACGTCGAAGCCGAGGTCGAGGGCGAGGTCCCGCAGGTGGTCTTGGACGTGCTGCATGCGGTTCCATTCTCGCAGCCGGGCGCGCGGGGATGGTGACGCGTTGCGCTCACCGGGCCCGCCGTCGTATGACTGCGTTCATGAGC
>NZ_KI912645.1:48265-48455 GCF_000519345.1 Deinococcus pimensis DSM 21231 | reverse complement strand
CGGCGCTGTGGAAGTTCGGCTTCTCGGCCACGGCGTCCACGAGCAGGCGGCCCTTGTAGCCCAGCGTCACGGCGTGCGCGCCGCTCGGCTCGCCGATCAGGACGAAGTCGGGCGAGAAGCGCGTCACCGCGTGCCGCGCGCCCCGGCTCGACGGGGCCTCCTCCTCGGTCGCGCCGACGCACACGAAGGT
>NZ_KI912645.1:47949-48165 GCF_000519345.1 Deinococcus pimensis DSM 21231 | reverse complement strand
GCTCGCCCCGCAGGCGGCGCACGTTCCCCGGCGGGACGGCCACGTGCGAGAGCAGTTCGCGCGCCGCGAGGCCGTAGTTGCTCTCCGGGGAGTCGGGCGGCACGGTCCGCTCGTCGGAGAAGTACACGAACACCCGCGCCCAGTCGGTCGGCAGGTCCCGCCACGCCCGGTAGAGGTGCGCGGGCGTGCTGCCACCCGAGAGGGCCACGTGGAACG
>NZ_KI912645.1:37153-47849 GCF_000519345.1 Deinococcus pimensis DSM 21231 | reverse complement strand
TCGCGCGCCACGTCCCCGTAACGGCTCACGCTGTGCACCACCTGACCCTCGCGCGCGGAGAGCCGGAACAGCAGGCCCTCCCCGGCGAGCTCCACGCCGCACAGGTCGCCCGGCTCGCGCGGGGACGCCGCGTCGGCCCGCAGGGTCACCCGGGAAAGGTCCGTCCAGCCCAGCCGGGACGCCAGCCAGCCCGCGAACAGCCGCGCCGGGCGGTCCTTCACGCCCGCGTAGCTGACCGTCACGCGCTCCACGCTCCGAAGGCGCGCCGCCGCCTCGGGCACGTCGAAGAGCTGCGCCGTCGCCTCGCGCCAGCCGCTCGCGCGCGCCCACCCGAGGTCCGCGAGGGCGTAGCGGCGATCCGCCGGGATGTTGAGGCCCAGCGTGTCCGCGATGACCTGATCCGCGAGCTCCGCGAGCTCCGCGAGCAGCGCGCCCTCGGGTTCCTCGTCGGACGCCCACCACACGTGGTTCATGGTGGCGGGACGCAGCAGCGGCAGGATCGCGCCCTGAAGCTGCTCGCTGTTCGCGTCCAGCACGAGGCGCTCCACGTACAGACCGCGCTGCGGCACGAGGGAGACGTCCATCTGCACCGTCTCGTCGCCGTCCATCACGCCGACGATCTGACGGCCCGCGTAGCGCCCGCCGAGCGTGTCGAGCGCTCCCAGCACGCGCGGCAGGTGCTTCTCCTCCGTGAGCGCCACGATGTTGCCCGTGTACGCCCGCGCCTCCACCTGCGTGCGCGACCACACGTCGTCCAGCGCGCGCTGCGCGCCGCGCACGTCCGTCCGCAGGGGCCCCACCGGGTTCAGCGTCTGCGGCACGGCGTCCCTCCCGCGTTCACAGGTGCCTCCAGCGGCGGTCCGGGCCGATCAGTTCGTCCGCGGCGTCGGGGCCCCAGGTGCCCGCCGCGTAGTTCGGCAGGGCCGCGTCGGGCTTCTGCCAGGCTTCCAGGATGCCGCTCACGAGCCGCCACGCGTGCTCCACCTCGTCCTCGCGGGGGAAGAGCGTCGCGTCGCCCAGCATCGCGTCGAGCAGCAGGCGCGAGTAGGGACTTTCGAGTTCCGCGCCGAACGCGTCGTAGCGGAAGTCCATCACGACCTCGCGCAGCACGTTCTCCTGACCGGGCGTCTTGCTGCTGAACTTCAGGCTGACACCCTCGTCCGGCTGGATGCGGAAGGCGAGCACGTTGCGCTCCAGCCCGCCCGGGAAGAGGCCCAGCGGCGGACGGCGGAACACGACCGCCACCTCCGTGACCTTCTTCGGGAGCCGCTTGCCGCTCCTCAGGAAGAACGGCACGCCCTTCCAGCGCCAGTTGTCCACCTCCAGCTTCACCGCCACGAACGTCGCGGTCGACGAGTCCGGAGCGACCTTCTCCTCCTCGCGGTAGCCCCTGACGCGCTCCCCGTACAGCGCGCCCGGCCCGTACTGGCCGCGCACCGCCACCTCGTGCGCGCGCGACGCCGGAATCGCCCGGACGGAACGCAGCACCTTCACCTTCTCGTCGCGGATGGCGTCCGCGTCGAACGCGACGGGCGGCTCCATCGCGACGAGCTGGAAGAGCTGCAGCAGGTGATTCTGCAGCATGTCGCGCACCACGCCCGCCTCCTCGTAGTACCCGCCGCGCCCCTCCATCCCGAGGTCCTCCGCCGCCGTGATCTGCACGTGCTCCACGTAGGAGCGGTTCCACAGCGGCTCGAAGATCAGGTTGCCGAAGCGGATCGCGAGGACGTTCTGCACCGTCTCCTTGCCGAGGTAGTGGTCGATCCGGTAGACCTGATGCTCCTCCCACACGCGGTGGATGTGGTCGTTGAGCGCCAGCGCGCTCTGCAGGTCCCGCCCGAAGGGCTTCTCGATGATGAGGCGCCGCCAGCCGTCCTCCTCGCGGGAGAGGCCCGACTCGCCGAGGCCCGTGCTGATCGTCTCGAACAGGCTCGGCGGCGTGGAGAGGTAGAACACCGCGTTGCGGCCCGCGCCGCGCGAGGACTCCACCTCCGCGAGCCGCGACCGGACACCGTCGTACGTGCCGGGCGCGTCGAAGTCCCCGCCGACGTACGCGAGGGCCGCCGCGAACAGCTCCAGGCTGCCCTCCTGGATCTCGTCCGTCTCCTTGCTGGTCCGCAGGGCTTCGAGGACGAGCGCGCGGAACTCGTCGTCCGTCATGCTGGCGCGGCCCACGCCCACGATGGAGAAGCCCGCGCCGAGCTGACCGTCCTGCCACAATCCGAACACGGCGGGCAGCAGCTTGCGCTTCGCGAGGTCCCCCGTCACGCCGAAGATCACGAGCGTGCACGGCTCCGGGGCGCGCTTGCGCTTCATGCCCTCGCGCAGCGGGTTCGTGACGGGCAGCACGTCCGAGAGGCGCATCGTCGCCTCGTCGGTCGGCATGACGTCGCGCGGCGCGTCGCTCGGGACGTCCACGTCACTCATTCTGCCCTCCCTTCGCCACGGCCTTCTCCGGCACCGCCTCGGCGGGCGTCTGCAGGGGATCGATCTCGGGCACCACCGACTCGCGCGCGGTCTGCTCCACCTTGCGCACCGCGTGACCACCGAAGGCGCGGCGCATCGCGGAGAGCATCTTGCCCGCGTAGCTGTACTCCTGCTGCGTGTAGAAACGCGTCTGCACGCTCGTCGCGATGACCGGCACGGGCACGCCCATCTCCAGCGCGTCCTGCACCGTCCAGCGGCCCTCGCCGGAATCCGCGACGTAGTCCGAGAGCTCCTCCAGCGCGGGGTTGCCGACGAGCGCGTCCGCCGTGAGGTCGAGCAGCCACGAGCGGATCACGCTGCCGTGCCGCCAGATCTCCGCGACCTGCGACACGTCCTGCACGAGCGCGTGCTTGGCGCGCATCAGCTCGAAGCCCTCCGCGAAGGCCTGCATCATGCCGTACTCGATGCCGTTGTGCACCATCTTCGTGTAGTGCCCCGCGCCCGACGGGCCCACGTGCCCCCAGCCCTTGTCCGGCGCGGGCGCGAGCGACCGCAGCGCGGGCGCGACGAGTTCGACCGCCTCGGCCTTGCCGCCCACCATCATGCAGTACCCCTCCTGCAGACCCCAGATGCCGCCGGACGTGCCGACGTCCACGAAGTGCAGGTGCCGCCCCGCGAGGACCTCGGCGCGGCGCACGCTGTCCGTGAACTTCGAGTTGCCGCCGTCGATGATGACGTCGCCCTCCGACATGAGGTCCGCGAGCTGCATGATCGTGCTCTCGGTCGGCGCGCCCGCCGGGACCATCACCCACGCGACGCGCGGCGCCTCCAGTCTGTCCACGAACTCCTGCAGGCTGCGCGCGCCGATCGCGCCCTCCGCCTCCACGCGCGCGACGTTCTCGTCGAACAGGTCGTACCCGACGACCTCGTGCCCGCCGCGCAGCAGCCGCGCCACCATGTTCCCGCCCATCTTCCCGAGGCCGATCATGCCGATTCTCATGGGTGGTAGTGTACGCTCCCGCACACGTGAGAAAGCGTGAGGGAACTAAAGAAGACATGGAAACGGCGGGAGCGGCATGGAACCGTTCCCGCCTCGCCGCGACCCGGGATTACTTCGGACGCCGGAAGCGCCCCAACAGGCCGGGGCGCAGCATGCGGTCCGCCTCGCGCTGCCTGCGCGCCATGTCCCGCGAGAGTTCCTCCACGAGCGCCGCGCCCTGCGCGTCCACCTGCCGCTGAAGCTCCACGAGCGTCGAAGCGGACGCCGAGCGCAGCAGGCGCTCCACGACCGTCGCGACGAACCGGTAACGCACGCTCGCGTCCACCGCGAGCGTCACCTCGGTGCCGCCCGGGACGGACTTGAAGCTCCACGACTGCTTCAGGCGCTCCAGCGGGCCGAAGGGACGCACCGTCTCCCAGTTCGCGCGGTTCGGGGCCTGCACGCCGCCGTACTTCGCGGTGAAGCGCAGGCCCAGCAGACGGCGCGGCAGGCGAAAGTTCACGAGGGCGCCGTTCGCGAGCCGCTCCTCGCCGTCGTACGCGGCGGACTCGATGCTGGGGTCCCACTTCGCGCGGCGCTTCGGGTCCAGCGCGAGCCGGAACAGCGCGTCCGAACGGCCGCGAATCTGGATGGTGTCCTTGAAGGAGATGGGTACTGACATGGTGCGTCTACTCTACTGTCCCGCGCGCCTACCGCAGGAAGCGGATGGAGAAGGGGTAGCGGTACGGCTGCCCGCGCGTCGTGGCGGCCACCGCGAGGATCATCGTGACGAACTGCAGGCCGTACAGCGCGAGCAGCAGCGGCCACAGCAGCAGCAGGCCCACCCCGAAGGTCGCGAAGACGAGGAAGCCCACGAGGGCGAAGTACAGCGAGATGCTGATCTGAAAGTTCACGACCTCGCGGCCCTGATCGTCCAGGATGGGGTGACGGTCACGCGTGAGCAGCCACGCCACCGCCGCGCCGATGACGTTCCCGAGCAGCGGCAGGTAAAACGCCGCGAGCGGCGCGAGGTGCTCCACGATCACGAGCGTGCGGTGCTCCTGCGGCACGTGGTCCGTGAAGGGCGACGGGGTGCGCGCGCGGGTCTCGGTCAGCGGATCCTTCATGCCTTCCTCTACGAGGCCGGGCGGGCCGAAGTTGCCGTGTGATAGCTTCCCCCTGTGAGCAAGCCGTACCGCCCCGCCGCCAGGTCCGCCTCGTCCGCCGCGCGTGACCTCCTGCCCCTCAAGGCCTGCGTGCAGCCGCCCACCCCCGTCACGGGCGACGACGTGGAGCTCTACAGCGACGGCGCCTGCGACACCCAGGCGGGCCTCGGCGGCTGGGCCACCATCCTCAACTGCCGGGGCCGCGAGCTCGTCCTGTCCGGCGGGGAGCGCGACACCACCAACAACCGCATGGAACTGCGCGCCCTCCTGGAGGGCCTGCGGGCCCTCAAACGGCCCTGCAACGTCCGCGTCGTCACGGACAGCCAGTACCTGCGCAAGGCCTTCACGGACAGCTGGATCCTGAAGTGGCAGCGCAACGGCTGGAAGACGAGCGGCAACGACTCCGTCAAGAACCAGGACCTCTGGGAGGCCCTCGTGGAGGAGGCCAGGCGCCACAGCCTCACCTTCGTGTGGGTCAAGGGGCACGCCGGGCACGGCGAGAACGAACGCGTGGACCAGCTCGCCGTCACGGAACGCAAGAAGCTCAGGTAGGAAACGGCCCGGCGCCGCAGGGGTGCCGGGACCGTGGGGGAAAGACTATCTGCCCGTTCCGGATTCTCTCTTACGAGGAATTCCACCAGAGTCGACTGGAGGCTCCTTCCTGGGCCGCTGGCTTCCGGACGCAGTTTGGTTCATCTGAACCGCGTCAGCGATTTGGTTTGTTTGATTGGCCTCAGCAGCGGCTGCTGTTGAAAACATCGCGACAAGCGCGACCAGAATAATTGACTTTTTCATATCGACTGCATAAACGACTGCTCTTTTATCGTGCCACTCTCTTCAAACCTTGCACGTAACTTGTTCACCCTGGAAGGACCGAAGGACGCGAAACCCTCGTCGCTTCAGCGTCCGGACAGGCCATCGTGCCGACGCGCGCGGGCGCGCCGCACACCTATGCTGCCCGCATGACCGCCCCATCCACCGACGGCGTGCCCGGCGGGTTCAGGACCTTCCTCGTCCTGTGGTCCACCCAGTCGCTGTCCGTGCTCGGCAGCGCCCTCGCGGGCTTCGCCTTCAACATCTACCTCACCCAGACCCTCTACCCGCTGCCGTCGCAGAAGGCGCAGCTCGCGCTCGCGCTGTCCGCGACGGCCCTGGCGTTCGGCCTCACCGCCATCCTCGGCGCGCCCCTCGCGGGCGCCTGGGCCGACCGGCACGACCGCCGCCGCATCATGATCGCCTGCGACGCCCTCAGCGGCCTCGTCGCGCTCGTCGTCGCGCTGCTCGTGCTGTACGCGCGGCCGCCGCTCGCGCTGCTCGTCGGCCTCATGGCCGTGAGCGGCCTGCTCGCCACCTTCCACGGCAGCGCCTTCGACACCAGCTACTCCAGCCTGGTGCCCAGGGCGCAGCTGCCGCGCGCCAACGGCATGATGCAGACGATGTGGAGCCTCTCGGGCCTCGCGTCGCCCGCGCTGGCCGCCGCGATCATCTCGCTGCCCGCCCTCGCGCGCGGGCAGGGCGCGCTGCCCTGGCTGGCCGCCTTCCGGGACGGCGTGCCCCTCGCGATGCTCGTGAACGCGGCCTCCTTCGTCTTCGCGGCGCTCGTCCTGACACGCCTGAAGATCCCCTCGCCCGTCCGCTCCCTGGAAAGGCGCCCCCGCGGAGCGCTGCTGCACGACGTCACGCTCGGCTGGCGCTACATCCTCGCGCGCAGGCCGCTGCTGTGGCTGCTGCTCACCTTCGCCGTCATCAACTTCGTCACGTCGCCCCTCGGCATCTACGAGACGCTGCTCGTCCGCTTCCACTTCCAGCCCGACTGGGCCGCGCGCGGCTACACCTTCGAGACGGCCCTCGCGCTCATCACGACCGTCGCGAGCGTCGGCGGCGTCCTCGGCGGCGTCCTCGTGAGCGCCTGGGGTGGCCTGCGCGCCCGGCGCGTCCTCGGCGTGCTCGTCCCGATGATCGTCTCGGCCGGGGCGCAGTTCGTGTTCGGCGCCTCCACGCTGCTGTTCGTCGGCGCCGCCGCGCTCGCCGTGGTCGGCATGATGGTGCCCGTCATGAACGCGCACTCGCAGTCCATCTGGCAGGCGCAGGTGCCGCCCGAACTGCAGGGCCGCGTGTTCAGCGTGCGCCGCCTCATCGCGCAGTTCACGTCGCCCGTCTCGGTGGGCCTCATGGGCAGCCTCGCGGGCGTCCTCGATCCCGGCCTGATCGTGCGGGTCTCGTCGCTCGTGCTGATCGTGTTCTGCGCGGCGCAGCTGCTCAACACCAGCCTGCGGCGCGCCGACGAGCGCGAGTGGGTCGAGTCGCTCGCGCGCGACCGCGAGGCCGCGCGCGCCGCCTGAACGGCCACGAGAAGAGCGCCGATCCCGCGGGATCGGCGCTCTCGTTCAGTCTCAGCGTCCGGGCTTGAGCGCCGCCGGGACGTCCACCGTGCCGCTCGCGGGCACGGCGGGAGCCTTTGCGTCCTGACCGCCCGTGGGCGCGCCGTTCTTCAGGCACGGCGTCTGCGAGGACGGCGGGCCCTCCAGGTAGCCGCGCTCGTCGACCTTCAGGCACCAGTGCGCCGCGAACACCTTCGACACCGCCGGGAGGGCCGTGCCCGACCCCTCGCCACCGTTCTCGAAGAACGCCACGACCAGCAGGTCCGGGTTGGGAAGCGGCCCGTAGCCCTCGTACCACGCGTTCGTGTAGCCGTAGTTGAAGCGGCGGCTCAGGGCGTTCTCGGCGGTGCCGGTCTTGCCCGCCGTGCGGACCGGGAAGCGGTGCGGCCCCAGCATGTGGCTGGACGTGCCGTTGCCGTTGATGCCGCCGTCGTGCCGCGTCGTCATCTCCATGCCCTGCTTCACCAGCTCGAAGTCCTTCACCTTGCCCGGCACGCGCCGCGTCTCCTTGAGCGGCACGCGCTCGCCGTTCTCGGCGCGCACCACCGTCAGCGGACGCTGCTCACCCTCGTTCACGATGGTGGACAGCACGTACGCGATCTGCGCGGGCGTCACGAGCAGCGCGTCCTGCCCGATCGCGAAGGACAGCGCCTGACCGGGGAAGTAGCGCTCCCCCACGGGGCGGTCCTTCCAGCGTTCCAGCTCGTTCTTCTGGCTGGGGATGTAGCCGGTCTTCTCGCCGACGATCTCCAGACCCGTGGGTCCGCCGAAGCCGAGCTCCACCGCGCGCCGCCCGAGGTAGTTCGAGAAGGTCACGGGGTCCGCGTCGATCGCGGCCTGGTAGTACCACGTGTTGCACGAGTTCGAGATGGCCTTGCGGCCGTCCATCATGCCCATGTTATGGTGCGCCCAGTTGCGGCGCATCCCGCCGTAGCGGATCGCGGTGGTGCAGTTGAAGCTCTTGTTGCCCCACCGTTCGATGTACGCGAGGGTGCTGGTCGGCTTGAACACCGAGCCCGAGTCGAACTGCTGCACGGCGCGGTTGAGCATCGGCTGGCCGCCGTTGCCGAGCAGCGCCTCCGCGAGCTGCGGCGGGCGCGGCGACTGCGAGAACCAGTTCGGGTCGTAGGTGGGACTGCTCGCGAGGGCCAGCACCTCGTTCGTGCGCGGGTCGAGCGCGATGATCGCGCCCTTCACGACCTTCTCGGGCGGGCTGGCGTACTTCGCGCGGGCCTTGTTGATGTCCACGAGGCCCTCCTGCAGGGCCTTCTCCGCGGCGCGCTGCAGCTTGCTGTCGATGGTGAGGACCACGTCCTCGCCCTTGAGGCCGGGATCCACGACCTTCTCGCTCTGCGGGCGGCCCTCCGCCGTGACCTCCAGGCGGCGGATGCCGTTCTTGCCCGCCAGGACGTCCTGCAGGCTCGCCTCGATGCCGCTGGCGCCCACGAGGTCCCCGAGGGCGTAGCCGTCCTCCTCGACCTCCTTCTGGTTCGCCTCGCGGGTGTAGCCCAGCAGGTGCCCCAGGAAGCGGCCCTGCGGGTACACGCGCTCCAGCCGCTCGCGCAGCTCCAGGTTCGGCTGGAGCACGGTGTACTCCTCGATGGCGGGGATGCGGTCGGCGGGAATGTTGCGCACGAGCGTCGCCTCGCCGCCGGGCTCCACGTCCGGGAGGGCGGTGTCCTTGATCCCCGCGAGGTAACGGATCTGGTTCCAGGCGGCGACGTCGCCGCCCTTGTAGATCAGGTCCACCGCGAACTTGTTCGTCGCGACGAGCACGCCGTCACGCGTGCGGATCTCGCCGCGCAGGGCGCGGACGATCTCGTCACGCTGGAAGTTGCTGTCCGACTGCGTCGCGAACTCGTGGTAGCGGGTGATCTGCAGGTCGAAGAGGCGGGCGCCGAACAGCGCGAGGAACACGCTGAAGGTCAGCGCGATCCCGTGCGGGCGGCTCAGGACGCGACGCGAGCGGCGCTCGCCCTGCCCGGCGCGGCCGCGTGGTCCGCCCTGCGTGGCGGGCGTCACGCGAGCCCCTGTTCCGGTCCGGGCCGCTTCCCGAACGCCCACGTCGCGAGGCGCTCCACGACGGGCTGACACACGAGGGTGGTGAGCAGCGCGACCGGCAGGACCGACGTGAGCGTCCCCACCGTCACGAGGCCCGCGCGCAGCCAGTACGTGAGGATCAGGAAGGCCAGCCACTGACCGAGGGTGGCCACGGCGACCGTGACGAGCGTCTGGAGCGCCCCGCGGTCCGAGAGGAACTTGCGCACGCCGAGCAGCAGCAGCACGCCGCCCGCCACGCCCGCCGCGTGGAAGCCCAGCAGGCCCTGGCCGAGCACGTCCTGCACGAGGCCGATGCCGTATCCGGCGAGCAGGGCGGGCAGGGGACGCAGCCTGAAGGCGAGCGCGACCGCCGTGAGCAGGAACAGGTCCGGCGGGCTCACGAAGGTCGGCAGGAGCCGCGCGAGCGCGCCCTGGGTGCTGACGAGCAGCAGGAGGTAGAGGAGGATTCGCATGGCGCTATGGGCCTTTCGGACGGGTCAGGGGAGGGCTTCGAGGAGGGCGACTTCTTCGAGCGTGCTGACGTCGGCGGAGGGTTTCACGATCACGGTGCGGTTCACGTCGTTCGGACCGACCTGCTCGACGCGCTCCACCGTGCCGACCTTGATGCCGACGGGGTACACCCCGCCGAGGCTCGACGTCAGGACGGTATCACCGACCTTCACGTCGACGGTGAGTGGGAAGGTGGCCCGCAGCCGGTCGGGCGGGGCGCCCACGGCGAGGCCGCGTCCGCCCTTGCCGCGCAGCGTCACGCCGACACGGCTCTCGGGATCGAGGATGGTCGTGACGACCGCCGTGTTCGCCGCGACGCCCGTGACCTGCCCGACGAGGCCCGACGGGACGGACGCGGGCATGAAGCGCCGCACGCCGTCCCGCGCGCCCTTGTCCACCGTGAGGCGCGACAGCAGGGGAGACGGGTCCACCATCACGACCGACGCGACCGACACGGGCCCCGGGAACTGCGTCGCGCGGATCTGCGCGGCCTCGCGCAGACGGGCGTTCTCGCGCTCCAGGACGTCGTTGCGTCCGCGCAGCACCTCGTTCTGGTCCCGCAGGACCTCCAGTCGGTGCCGGGCGTCGCGGTCGTTGACGAGCGTCTCGTACGCGCCGCGCACGTGGTCCGCCGCGCCGTCGAAGACGCGCGTGACGGGCAGCACGCCCGAGGAGAGCGCGAGCGGCGGCACCACCTGGAAGCGGGTGCTGACCATGCTGAGGAACAGCAGGCCGAGGTACACGAGCGCGAGGCGCCGCCAGGCGTTCACTTGGACCCCGCCGCCCGCACGCCCGCGCCCCGCAGCAGTCTCAGCACGAGCGGCACGGGGAAGCCCACCACGTTCGAGTAGTCTCCCTCGACGCGCTCGACGAGCGCGAGCCCGAGGTCCTGGATGCCGTACCCGCCCGCCTTGTCGAGGCCCTCGCCGCTCGCGGCGTACCACGCGCGCTCCTCGTCGCTGAGGGACCGGAAGGTCACGCGGGTCGCCTGCACGTCCGCGTCGAGCGTGCCGCCGTGCGCGACCGCCACGCCCGTGTACACGGTGTGCGTGCGGCCCGAGAGCCGCGCGAGGAACGTGAGGTTCTCCGCCTCGTCGGCGGGCTTGCCGAGCACGTCGCCGTCGAGCGCGACGAGCGTGTCCGCCGCCACCACGACCGCGTGGGGCTCCAGGGCGCGCCCCGCGAGCGCCTTC
>NZ_KI912645.1:36775-37053 GCF_000519345.1 Deinococcus pimensis DSM 21231 | reverse complement strand
GCCCGCCGCGACGTGCGCGGCGCCCGTCCCGTTCGTGGTGTTCATGACGATCGTGCGGCCCGTGAAGTTCTGCGTGTCGGCCTCCACGGGGGAGTTGCCGAAGTCGAAGCCGGGAATGGGCAGACCGCCGCGCTCCCCCCCGAGCAGAACGCCCTCCCCGCGCAGCTCCAGCGCCCGCTCGGGCGAGGAGGTGAGCAGCAGGGCGTCCGCGCCGCGTTCCAGGTACACGCCCGCCGTGGTGGTGGCGCGCAGCACGTCGATGACGAGGACGGTGTCGG
>NZ_KI912645.1:32420-36675 GCF_000519345.1 Deinococcus pimensis DSM 21231 | reverse complement strand
CTCGCGCGGGCCTCCGCGGCCTTCTGCGCGGGCAGGAGCGCGCCGAGCGGGAAGCCGCAGACGGTCGCGACGAGGACGCCGCTCCCGGCGAGCTCCGCGCGGGAGAGGGGCACGAAGGAGGGATTGACGCACACCGCGCGGAAGCCGTGCTCGCGCGCCTCGCCGCACAGCGTGCGGATCTGGTCGGACGTCGCGGTGGCCTTGAGCAGCGTGTGATCGATGAAGGACGCCAAATTCACGCCTCACAGAATACAGAGGGCTTCCATGAATTTGGGTAAGACCTCCGCCAGACACGACTCGCGCCCGCCCGCGCCCGCACGGTAGAGTCCCCTCATGACCATGGAACCCGCCGCCCGCTTCCCGGACTTCGCCCTGCCCGACGCCGAGGGCCGCCTGCACCGCCTCTCCGACTACGCCGGGCGCTACGTCGTCCTGTACGTCTACCCCAAGGACGACACGCCCGGCTGCACGAAGGAGGCCTGCGACTTCCGCGACAACGCCGAACTGCGCGCGCACGGCGCGGCCATCCTGGGCCTGAGCCGCGACGACGCCGCCTCCCACGCCGACTTCTCGGAGAAGTTCTCGCTCAACTTCCCCCTCCTGACGGACGCCGACGCGTCGTTCATGAAGACGGTGGGCGCCTGGGGCGAGAAGAACAACTACGGGAAGATCACCGAGGGCGTGAAGCGCTCCACGTACCTCATCGCGCCCGACGGCACCCTCGTCCGCGCCTGGAACAACGTGAAGGTGGACGGTCACGCGGACGCCGTCGCCCGCGAACTCGAGAAGCACCGCGCGGCCCATGCCTGACCTGGAGGCCCTCAAGGCCGAGGCGGCGCTGAGGGCCGTCGCGCTCGTGCGGCCCGGGGACCGCGTGGGCCTCGGGACGGGCTCCACCGCGCGGCACGCCAGCGAGGAGAACGGACGGCGGGAGCGCGCGGGCGAGCACGCGGGCGTCGTCGGGGTCGCCACGAGCGAGGCCAGCGCGGCCCTCGCGCGCGAGCACGGCGTCACCGTCGAGGACCTCGACACGCGCCCCCTCGACCTCGCCATCGACGGCGCCGACGAGATCGCCCCGAACCTCGACCTCGTCAAGGGGCTCGGCGGGGCCCTCACCCGCGAGAAGCTCGTGGAGCTCCGCGCGCGGCGCTTCGTCGTCATCGCGGACCACACGAAGCTCGTCACGCGCCTCGGGGAGAAGGCGCCCGTCCCGATCGAGCTGCTGCGCTTCGGGCTGGACACCACCCTGGAGCGTCTGCGGGACCTCGGCGCGACCGGGGAGCTCCGCGCGCGCGGCGGCGAGCCCTTCGTCACCGACAACGGCAACGTGATCCTCGACGCGCGCTTCGGCGGGGGCCGCGCGATCGACGAGGCCCTCGCGCGCGAGCTCAAGCTCACCCCCGGGGTGGTGGAGACCGGCCTCTTCCTCGGCATGGCGGAGCGCGCCTTCGTCGCGGCGCCCGAGGGCGTGCGGGAACTCGTCCGGACTCCCCGGCCCTGAACCCTCATGAATGAGGGCGTCATGCAGAATGCCTTCATCATGAGCCCATCTGAAGGACACCGTACCGTTCGCTCATGGGCAGGCTCCTAAGCTGACCTTATGAGCGCGACAAGGGACGCCGGGGCACTCCCGGGCGGCACCGTGATCGGCGTCGGGACCATCCGGCCCGACGCCGCCCTCGACGTCGCCCTCACCCTCATGCCCATGATGGTCTGGATCTGGGACGTCGTGCGCGACGAGGTGTCGGTCCTCACGCGCACCCCGGACCTGCCGGGCGCGGCCGCGCGCCGCGTCGCCGAGTTCATCGCGCTCGTCCACGAGGACGACCGCGAGCGCGTCCGCGCCGCCGTCCTCGGGGCGCTCGCGCCGGACTCCGACGACCGCTTCCAGGCCGTCTACCGCGTCCGCGATCCTTCCGGTCGGGTCCGCTGGATGGAGGACCGCGGCGTCGTCGAGCGGGACGACGCGGGCGCCGCGCTGCGCATCCGGGGCGTCGTGCTCGAAGTCACCCGGCGCGAGGAGGCCCGGCTGGAGCTCGAACGTCAGGAGTCCTTCCTCGCGCGGCTCAACGACGTCCTGCCCGCCTCCCTCTATCTCGGTGACCTCGTCGAGCGCCGCGTGGCGTACCAGAACCGCGCGCCCCTCGCCCTCGCCGGCTACCCGCCCGACGAGGCGCGGGCGCTCGGCCCGGAGGGCTGGCGCGAACGGCTCCACCCGGACGACCTCGCCACCCTCGACCTCAGGCTCGACGGGGTGCGCCGCGCCGCCGACGGCGAGACCGTCGAGCAGGAGTACCGCGTGCGCGCGCCCGACGGCACGTACCGGGTGCTGCGCGAACACCAGACCGTCTTCGCGCGCGCCGAGGACGGCGCGGTCACGCAGTACCTCGGGCTCGTGCAGGACGTCACCGAGCAGGCCCGACTCCAGCAGGCGCTCGACGGGGAGCGCGCCAAGCTCGGCGCCATCCTCGAACACGCGCCCGCCGTGATCTTCCTCAAGGACCCCGAGGGACGCTACACGTACGTCAACCCCGCCTTCGAGGCGGTCCTCGGGCCCCGGCACACCGTCCTCGGACGGACCGACGCGGACCTCCTCGGCGAGGACAGGGGCCGCTCCTTCCGCGAGAACGACCTCGAGGTGCTGGACTCCGGACGCGCCCGGCACTACGACGAGCGCGTCCGGACACTGGAGGGGGAGTTCGTCTTCCGCTCCGCGAAGTTCCCCGTCCTGGGTCCCGACGACCGGCCCGTCCTCGTCGGCGGCGTCTCGATCGACGTGACCAGCCTCGTGAACGCCGAGCGGCACCTGCGCGAGAGCGAGGCGCGCTACCGCACCCTCGCGGAGAACGCGAGCGACCTCGTGAGCCTCCACACGCCCGACGGGACGTTCCTGTACGCCAGCCCTTCGTACGCGCGCATCCTCGGCTGGACCCCCGAGGAGATGGTGGGGCGCGTCGCGTACGAGTTCTTTCCCCCGGACGACCTCAGCGAGATCGAACGCAGCCACCTCGCGGTGCTCAACCGCAACCCCATGGTCGTCACGTACCGCGCGCAGCGCAAGGACGGCTCGCGCCTCTGGCTGGAGACGACGAGCTACCCCGTCATGGACGACGAGGGCGCCGTCACGCAGCTCGTGGTGTCCTCGCGTGACGTGACGGACCGCGTGGACGCCCAGATCGCCCTGCGCGCCCTCAACGAGGACCTCGAGGCGCGCGTCGAGGAGCGCACCGCCCGACTCGCGGACCTCAACGCGGAGCTCGCCGCGCTCGCGGGCGCCCTCTCGCGCGACATCGAGGAACCCCTCAACCGCATCCGCGGCTTCCTGAACCTCGCGGAGCGCCGCGCGCAGGGCGCCATCGACGACCGGACCCGCACGTACCTCTCGGTGGTGCGCGACGAGGCCGCGCGCGTCGAGGGCGTCGCCGGGAACCTGCGCGACCTCGCGCGCTTCGCTCGGCACGAGCTGCGCCTGTCGCCCGTCCCGCTGACGCAGCTCGTCGTGCAGGTCCGCAGCGACCTCGAACCGCTCGCGCGCGGCCGCGCCGTCGAGTGGGCCATCCAGGACCTGCCCACCGTGCGCGGCGACCAGATCCTGCTGCGGCAGGTCTTCGCGAACGTGCTGCACAACGCGCTGAAGTTCACGCGGGGCCGTGAACCCGCCCGCGTCGAGGTCGGCGGGGAGGTCCGGGGCCGCGAGGTCGTCGTGTGGGTGCGCGACAACGGCGTCGGCTTCGAGGAGACCGACGCGGCGCGGCTCTTTCAGGTGTTCGGGCGCCTGCACGGCGACGAGTTCGACGGGAGCGGCGTGGGCCTGGCGTCCGCGCGGCGCATCGTGAACCGGCACGGCGGACGCATGTGGGCGCAGGGATCGCCCGGCGCGGGCGCGACGTTCTCGATGAGCCTGCCCGTGTAGGTCAGCCCGCCACGAACCTCAGCGCGCCCTCCACGTCCTGCGTCTCCGCGAGGACGGGCACGACGGTGCTCTCGCTGGGCCGCGACGCGAAACGCACGTCCTCGCCGAGCCCGAGGCGGTCGAGGGTGATGCCGTGCGTGCTGCTCGACAGGGCCTCCAGCGGATCGCTCGCGTTGCGCCGCACCGTCAGCGCGATGCGGGCGCCGTCGTCGATGGTGGTCTCGGTCATGCTCATGAGGTACTCGCACAGCACGCCCGCCGCGTACACGTCCTCCAGGCCGACGCGTCCGTTGGTGCCCGCGCAGACCAGCGCGATCTCCTCCACGGCGAGGGCGCGCGCCC
>NZ_KI912645.1:18724-32320 GCF_000519345.1 Deinococcus pimensis DSM 21231 | reverse complement strand
GGCGTTGCCGGGCCCGACGCCGCCGTCCACCTGCAGGTCGGCCGCGCTGCCGAGCTCGTCGAGCCAGCCCCGCACGGTCCGCACGCGCTCCAGGGCGCCCGGGATGAACTTCTGCCCGCCGAAGCCCGGGTTGACGCTCATGACCAGCACGAGGTCCACGTCGCCGAGGACGGGACGCAGGGCTTCCAGGGGCGTGCCGGGGTTGAGCACGACGCCCGCGCGCGCGCCGAGTTCGCGGGTCAGGCCGACGGCGCGGTGGATGTGCCGCGTCGCCTCGACGTGGACGGTGAGGCCGTCGGCGCCCGCCTCGCGGAAGTCCCGCAGGTAGCGTTCGGGCTGGTCCACCATGAGGTGGACGTCGAGGAAGCGGTCCGTGACGCGGCGCGCGGCCTCCAGGATCGGCAGGCCGAAGGAGATGTTCGGGACGAAGGTGCCGTCCATGACGTCGACGTGCACGAGGTCGGCGTCCGCGGCGTCGAGGGCCCGGAGCTCCTCGCCGAGGCGGGCGAAGTCGCACGAGAGGATGCTGGGGGCGAACTTGAGATGGGGCATTCGGGGGTCAGTTTAACATTTACGTTCCATGAAAGCAGAGACACGGGGACACACCAGGCAGGAGCGAGGGCCGCTCCGCCCATGAGTGTGGAGACGCGTGGACGCCCCAGGCATGAGCACCGGACCGCTCCGGTGCGTACGCCGCCAGAACGCGGACGGCCACCCCAACGCATGCAGAGACGCGTCACCGCCAAAGGCACAAGCGAGGGGCCCTCTCCCTCCTTTGCGGCGCCGTTCTCAATTCCCGTCCATGCCCCGCATATCCCGTTCAGCCTGGGCTCTGTACAATCCCCTCGTGACTTCCGCGCCCCAGTCCCTTTCGGCTCTCGTCCCGCAGGCTCCTCCCGGCACGCTGCTGCTGCTTCCGCAGGTGGCGCGCGCGGCGCTCTTCGCGGGATTCCGCGGTCCGGCGGTGCTGCTCACGACGCCGGAACGCCTGCCCCTGTACGCGGCGACGGGCACGCTGGGCGCGCGCGCGTCGGTGAATCCGGGCCTGCGCGAGTGGGGCGCGCGCGAGGAGCACGTCGTGATGGACGTCGTGACGGCCCTCGACCTCTTCCCGGGCGATCCGGACGCGCACGCGCTGACCCTGCGGCTCGGCGGGACGTACCCGCGCGAGGAGACGCTGACGCGGATCGAACGGCTGGGCTACCCGCGCGACTCGGGGCTGGAGGGCGCCGGGCCGGGGTACGTGTTGCGTGGCGACACGCTGGACCTGCGGCCCGACGGCGGCGCGGGCGTGCGCGCGGAGTTCTTCGGGGACGAGCTGGACACGCTGCGCGTCCTGAACGAGGACGGCACGCCGGGCGAGCGCATCGAGACGTTCACGCTCGCGCCCGCCGAGGGCTATCTCACGGACGTGAAGTGGGACGCGACCCGGCTGGCCCTGCTGGAGGGCCGGGTGTTCCTCGACAGCCCGGAGTTCTTCGGGAGCGCGCTGGGACCGCAGCTCGACACGCTGTGGGCGCTCCTGGCGGACCGGGAGGTGACGAGCTTCGGGCGGGCGCCGCTGGACCTGCCGGACGAGACGCTGCCCCTGCGTCCCCTGCCGTTCTACCGGGCGAAGCTCGCGGAGTTCGCGGGGGACGTGGAGCGCTGGCGCGCGTCGGGCTACCGGGTGCTGATGCTGGTGCGGCACGACCGGACGGCCACGTACCTCGCTTCGAGGCTGCTCGGCGCGGGCGAGCCGCGCTGGCTGAAGCAGCCCCGTGTGAGGGAGGGCGACCTGGGCTTCCTGCGCGCGCCCGGCGAGGGCGGCTTCGAGGTGGTGGGGGAGAAGACGGTGGTCCTCACGGAGGACCTCGTGTACGGCTTCCAGGGCGGCAGCGCGCTGCGCGGCAAACGGCTGTCGGGACGTCCGGTCGCGGACGCGCTGGGCCTGCAGGTCGGCGACTACCTCATCCATCCGGAGCACGGCATCGGGGAGTTCCTGGGGCTGGAGACGCGCACGGTGCTGGGCGTCGCGCGCGACTACCTGCACCTGCAGTACAAGAACGGCGCGAAGCTGTACCTGCCGATCGAGCTGCTGCCGATCCTGCGCCGTCATCCGGGCACCACGGACGATCCGCCCGCCCTGTCGAGCCTCGACAAGAAGGACTGGTCGAAGGCGCGAGAGCGGGCCAGGAAGAACGCGGAGGAGCTCGCCGGGAGGCTGCTGGTGCAGTACGCCGCGCGGCAGGTGACGCCGGGAACGGCCTTCGCGCCCCTGCCGGAGTGGGACGAGCAGATCGAGCGCAACTTCGCGTTCGAGCTCACGGCGGATCAGGTGACGGCCCTCGCGGACACCATGCGGGACCTGGAAAAGGCCAACCCGATGGACCGCCTCATCGCGGGCGACGTGGGCTTCGGCAAGACGGAGGTCGCGATCCGCGCGGCGCACCGCGTGATCGGGCACGGGAAGCAGGTGGCGGTGCTGGTCCCGACGACGCTTCTCGCGGAGCAGCACACGGAGACCTTCCGGGCGCGCTTCCGGGACCTGCCGGTGCGGGTGGAGGGCCTGTCGCGCTTCACGCCGCCGAAGCAGGCCGAGGAGATCCTGCGTGACCTCGGCGAGGGCCGCGTGGACGTCGTCGTCGGGACGCACCGGCTGCTGTCGCAGGACATCCGCTTCAAGGACCTCGGGCTGATCGTCGTGGACGAGGAGCACCGCTTCGGCGTGATGCAGAAGGAGAAGCTGCGTGCGCTGCGGGGCATGCCGGAGCCCGGTGAACACGGGCGGGTGGACATCCCGCAGGGCGTCAAGGCGGTGGACGTGCTGGCCCTGTCGGCCACGCCGATCCCACGCACGCTGTACATGAGCATGGTGGGCCTGCGCGACATGAGCGCCATCCAGACGCCCCCGAAGGGCCGCAAGCCCATCCAGACGGTGCTCGCGCCGTACGATCCCATGACGATCCGCGACGCGATCGTCACGGAGATCGAGCGTGGCGGCAAGGTCTTCTACATCCACGACCGCGTCGCGAGCATCGGGTCGCGCAGCCTGTACCTGCGCAACCTCGTGCCGGAGGCGCGCGTGGGCGTCGCGCACGGCCAGATGAACGAGGAGGCCCTCGAGGAGATCATGCTGGGCTTCGAGGAGGGCGCCTTCGACGTGCTGCTCGCCACGACGATCGTGGAGACGGGCCTCGACATCCCGGAGGCGAACACCATCCTGATCGAGCGCGCGGACCGCCTGGGGCTCGCGCAGCTCTACCAGCTGCGCGGACGGGTGGGCCGCCGGGCGCAGGAGGCGTACGCGTACATGTTCTACCCGCCGCGCATCACGGAGAACGCCTCGCGGCGCCTGTGGGCCATCGCGGACCTTCAGGACCTCGGGTCGGGGCACAAGCTCGCGGAGAAGGACATGGAGATCCGCGGCGTGGGCAACATCCTCGGGGAGGAGCAGCACGGGCACGTGCAGGCCGTCTCCATCGACGTGTACACCGAGCTGCTCGCGGAGGCCGTCGCGAAGCTCAAGGGAGAGAAGCTGCAGTCGGCGGCGTCCGTCGCGATCGACCTGCCGGTGAACGCGCGCCTCACGCCGGAGTACTTCGGGGACGAGGACGAGCGGATCGGCGCGTACGGCCGCATCAGCGACGCGCGGACCCTCCCGGCGCTCTCGCGAGTGGAGCGCGACCTGCGCAAGCGCTTCGGACCGCCCCCGGCGGAGGTGCAGGGCTTCCTGGACCTCGCGCGGCTGCGGCTCACGGCGCTCGCGAAGCGGGTGCTGTCCATCTCGGATTCCATGACGGGCATCACGGTGACCTTCGCATACAAGGGCCTCGACTACGACGCGGCGGCGCTGCGCAAGTTCGAGTACAGGACGGAGGTGGCGCCGTTCCCGCCGTCGGTTCGGCTCGACAAGCGCGGCCTGAAGCCCGACGAGTACCCGCGCGTGCTGATCGACCTGCTCGGCTACTTCGGCTGAGGGTTCCCGGCATGATGGCCTAGACGGCCGGGCGCGCTTGACGCTCCCGCCCGGGGCCCCTATCTTGCTGAGGCTGTTCATGGAGTGCTCAGGGCCGGGTCCTCCCGGCCCGCCGAGCCCGTGAGCGCGAGACCTGCTGTCACCGGAGTTCACATGCGTAAATTTCTGCTTCTGGCCGCGACGCTGAGCCTGTCCTCCGCGTTCGCCGCGCCCTTCGTCTACCCCGCCAAGTGGTCCGCCGACGCGCCGAAGGACGCCAAGCGCGGCGGCGAGCTGCGCGTCGCGCAGATCTCGGACTTCAAGACCTTCAATCCCTTCACGACGACCATCAGCGGCGACGGTCCGCAGGTGCTCGGCGCGGGCGGCTCGGGCGCGGTGGGCTACTCCACCGTGGGCCTGTTCACGCAGGACCCCACCACGGACGACCTGATCCCCTACATGGCCGAGGGCATGCCGGAGGTCAGCAACGGTGGCAAGCGCTTCGTCGTGACGATCCGTCAGGGCATGCAGTTCAGCGACGGTCAGGAGATCACCGCCGACGACTGGGTCACCACCGCGAGGATCCACGCGGACGACGAGGTGGGCAGCAACAGCCGCGACACCTTCTTCGTCGGCGACAAGCCCGTGAAGGTCACGAAGCTCGGCAAGTACAGGCTGCAGTTCGACTTCCCGCAGTCCACCGCGACCGCGTACGTCCGCATGAGCTACACGCCGTGGCCCGACCACGTGTTCGGCAAGGTGTACGCGTCGGGCGGCGCCGCCGCGATCCGCAAGCTGTGGGGTCTCAACACTGACGGCGACGCCCTCGTGACGCCCGGCATGTGGGTCCTCGACTCCATCCGGCCCGGCGAGCGCGCGGTGTTCAGGAAGAACAGGTTCTTCGGCGAGTGGAACCGGGACAGCGCGGGCGGCGCCCTGCCGTACCTCGACCGCTACAGCGTGACGACCGTGGCGAACACAGCGGCGCAGGTGGCGACGTTCGTGGCGGGCCAGATCGACGTGAGCGGCCTGTCGAACGTGGATCAGCTCTCGCAGGTGAAGCGCGCGATCGACGCGGGGCAGCTGAGGGCGACGCTGCTGCCGAACGTGAGTCCGAGCGCCAGCACGCTGTACATGACCTTCAACTGGAACAAGTCGAGCGACCCGTTCAAGCAGTCGCTCTTCCGCAACGCGAAGTTCCGTCACGCGATGAACAGCCTCATCGACCGCGACGCGATCATCAAGCTCGTGTACGGCGGCCTCGGCACGCCGGTGTACGCGGGCGTCCCGGCGCTCTTCGGCAAGTTCGTGCCCGCCGACCTGCCGAAGGACGAGTACGACGAGGCCGCCGCCGCGAAGCTCCTCGCGTCGATCGGCTTCAGGAAGAAGGACAAGGACGGCTGGCTCGTGGACGCCAAGGGCCGCCGCCTGGAGTTCAACCTCCAGACGAACGCGGGCAACAGCCAGCGCGAGCAGATCGCGCGCCTCTTCGCGGACGCCGCGAAGAAGGTGGGCGTGAAGGTGAACACGCAGTTCATCGACTTCAACGTCCTGACGGGCTACACGGGCGCGAAGGGCGACAACCGGCCCTTCGACGCGGTCATCTCGGGCTTCTCGGGTGGGGACAACATCTGGCCCTTCGGGAACAACATCATCTACTGCGACGGCAGCCTGCACAACTGGAACCGCAGCGGCAAGTGCCTCGTGTCGCAGGAGAACCTGATGGTGAAGCTCTTTGATCAGGGCGACGCGGAGCTCAACACCGCGAAGCGCCGCGCGATCGGCGCGCAGCTCCTGAAGGTGACGGCGGAGCTCAGCCCGCACCTGTACTTCCCCACGCCGAACTACCACGTGACCTTCAACAGCCGCGTGGGCGGGGAGTTCCCCAAGGGCGTGATGGACGGCTACTACGGCAGCCGCGCGCTGGCCCTCACGTTCGTGAGGTGAGCTGACGCAGGCGTCTCCGAGCGGACGACCCCATCGGGGTCGTCCGCTCGTCTGGTCTTGCAGCGTCACGGGTGGACTTGTGCATATCTATGCGGAATATGCATGAGGGCAGGGCGCCAAGATGAATGCAAACTTCATCTGACGGCGGTCTGACCGCGTGTTCATGAAGGTGAAGCCGCCTGTTCTTATCAAAACCTTTAGTCGACGGGTTAACATACCTTCACGATGACGCACGCCACCAACAGCCTTGTGGAAAAGTATGCGACCTTCCTCACGGAGCAGGGCTACGGCGCGACCGTCGACGCGGAAGGGGACCTGTACTTCCGCGTCGAGGGCGGCCACTACTTCCTGCGCGTCAGCGAGCAGGACCCGCTCTCCTTCGTCCTGCTCTACCCGAACTTCTACGGCGTGAAGAACGACGGCGACCGCCGCCGCGCCCTCGAAGCCGCCTGCGAGGTCAACACCCGCACGAAGGCCGTGAAGGTCTTCGTCGCCGGGAACGACACCCAGGCCGTGGTAGAGGTCCTCCTCGCGAACGAGGGCGACTTCAAGGCCGTCTTCGCCCGCGCCCTCGAACTGCTGCGCGCCGGCGTGAGCCGCTTCCGCGAGATCGTGCGCGAGCGCGAGCAGTGGCCGCAGAACGTGCTCAAGGCCTGAAGGTTGTAGAGACGCGTCGACGCCCCAGGCAGAAGGACCGGGCCGTCCCGCCCATGAGTGGAGAGACGCGTGGGCGCACGAAGCAAGAGAGAGGGGCCGTCCCCGCCATGCGTGCAGAGACGCCTGAACGATCCAGGCAAGAGGACCCGACCGCTCGGGTCCGTTCGGGGACGGAGCGTAAGCAGGTCTGTCCGTACGCAGCCAAACGCGGTCGGCCACCCCACACCCGCAGTGACGCGTCGACGCCCCAGGTAGAAGGACCGGGCCGCCCCACCGACATTCCCGCGAGGACACTTCCCGGTGTCCTCGCGTCATCTTTTGGTGTACGCCCTCGTGCGCCACACGGACGGTGCGCCCGGAGGCGAGCGTGGCCTACCATACGTTCAGGAGGTCCACGATGGACAAACCGAACGTATGGGCCGGGGGGGTGCTGGTGGGCCTCGGGCTGCTCTTCCTGGCGCAGAGTTCCTTCGGCGTCGATCTGCTGCACGGCTGGAACTGGTGGGCCGTCTTCATCCTGATTCCGGCGCTCGCGGCGTTCTCGCGCGCGCAGGCGATGTACCGCGCGCGCGGCACGCTGGACGCCGCCACGCGGGGCGTGCTGGTCGGCGGGCTCTTCCCGTTCGTGGTGGCGCTGATCTTCCTGCTGAACCTCGACTGGGGCCGCGTCTGGCCGATCTTCGTGATCCTCGCGGGCGTGAGCGCCCTGCTCGCGCGGCCCGGTCACCGCTGACGACCATTACACTGTCGCCATGCGCGACATCAGCCGTTCCCTCACGCCCGGCCACCCGAACTGGCCGGGCGACGATCCCTTCGTCGTGGAGCCCCGCCTGCGCATCGAGCGCGGAGACACCGTCAACACGGGCCTGCTGAGCACCAGCACGCACACGGGCACGCACGTGGACGCGCCCTGGCATTACGACGACGAGGGCGCGCGCCTGCACGACGTGCCGCTGGAGGTGTACGTGGGCCGCTGCCTCGTCGTGGACGCCACGGGGTACTCGCCCGTGCCCGAGAGCGTCCTGGACGGAATCCACGACCTGCCCGAGCGGGTGCTGCTCCACACCGGTCAGCCCGCCGCGTGGGTGACCTTCCCCGAGGACTTCGCGGCGCTCTCCCCGGACCTCGTTCGGGCCCTGGCGGCGCGCGGCGTGAAGCTCGTCGGGACGGACGCGCCCAGCGTGGATCCCCTCACGAGCAAGACGCTGGACGCGCACCGCGCCTGCCGCGACACGGGCCTGCTGATCCTGGAGGGCCTCAACCTCGACGGCGTCCCGCCAGGGGAGTACGAGCTGACCTGCCTGCCGCTGCCCCTGCACGGCGTGGACGGCGCGCCCGCCCGCGCGATCCTCAGGGATCTCCCGGAGCCCGTGTGAGGCGCGCTGATCGCACGACCCGAACGGTACGGCCGTCCGTACCGGCGAAGACGTGGGAGCCCGTGTGAGGCGCTCCGACTTCGTGTACCCCGAGGGGCAGATCTACCTCGACGGGAACAGCCTCGGGCTCATGCCGCACGCGGCGGCGCGTGAGCTGCGCCGCCGCGCCGACGAGTGGGCCTCGCGCGCCGTGTCGGGCTGGGACGACTGGTTCGACCTCGCCGAGCGTCTCTCCCCGAGCGTCGCGCGGCTCGTCGGGGCGCGCGACCACGAGGTCGTCGCGACGGGCGGCATCACCGTGAACCTCCACGCGCTCCTCGCGACGTTCTACAGGCCCACGAGCGTGAAGCGGAACCTCGTCGCGACGAGCCTCGACTTCCCGAGCGACCTGTACGCGCTCAAATCCTGGGCGGACCGCGAGGGCGCCGAGCTGCGGCTCGTGGAGAGCCGCGACGGGAACACCCTCACCACCGAGGACGTGATCGCGGCGCTCTCGGCGGACGTGGCGCTCGCGCTGCTGCCGACGGTGCTGTACCGCAGCGGGCAGCTCCTCGACGTGGAGACGATCACGCGCGTGGCGCGCGAGCGGGGCGTCACGATCGGCTGGGACGCCGCGCACTCCGTCGGCTGCGTTCCGCACGCCTTCCACGATCACGACGTGGACTTCGCCGTGTGGTGCCACTACAAGTACGTGAACGCCGGCCCCGGCGCGCCCGGCGGGCTCTTCGTGCACGAGCGGCACCATCACGAGACGCCGGGCCTCGCGGGCTGGTGGGGTCACGACAAGGGCACGCAGTTCGAGATGCGCGGCGACTTCCGCAAGGCGGCGGGCGCGGGCGCCTTTCAGATCGGCACGCCGAGCGTCCTCGCGCTGGGAGCGCTCCAGGGCGCGCTCGAAGTGTTCGACGAGGTCGGGATCGAGGCGGTCCGGGCGCGCTCGCTGGAGCTCACGGACCGACTGATCGCCCTCGCGGAGGAGCAGCTGCCCGAACTGCGGGTCGTGACGCCCCGCGAGCACGCCGCGCGCGGCGGGCATGTGGCGCTCGCGCACCCCGAGGCGAACTGGCTGTCGCTCGCGCTGCGGGAGCGCGGCGTCGTGCCCGACTTCCGCGCGCCCGACATCCTGCGGCTCGCGCCCGTCGC
The DNA here is from genome assembly GCF_000519345.1 of Deinococcus pimensis DSM 21231. Taxonomy (GTDB): domain Bacteria; phylum Deinococcota; class Deinococci; order Deinococcales; family Deinococcaceae; genus Deinococcus_A; species Deinococcus_A pimensis. The sequence continues at coordinate 23,260 of NZ_KI912645.1, read as the reverse complement.
GCTCTACAACGACGAGGCCGAGCTGGAGCGCACCGCGAGCCTCCTGCGCGAACTCCTCGACTCGGGCGCGCACCGCGAGTTCGCGGGCCGCGAGGGCGCCGTCAGCTAGCGGACGCCTCCCCGGCCCAGCCGAACCGCTCCATGATCGCGTGCGGCACCCGCTTCGGGCGGTGCCGCACGGGGTCCACCCACACCCACTGCGTGTCGGCCTCCACCAGCAGTTCGCCCGTGCTCGCGCGCCGCACGTCGTGATGACGGACGGAGCGCACGCCGCCCGCGCTGGTGATCTCGGTCGTCACGGCGATCACGTCGCCCTCGTGCGCGGGCAGGTGGTAGGTGATGGAGTGGTGCCGCGCGACCGGCACCGCCCCGAGCTCCTTCATGACCTCCAGGCCCGCCCCGACGTGATCGGCGTGGGCGCGTGCCGCCTCCTCCATGTAGCGGAGGTACACGGCGTTGTTGACGTGCCCGAGCTCGTCGATGTCGGAGGCGGGCACGGTGAAGGTGTGGGTGTACTGACGGCGCGGATCCATGCGAGGCAGGGTAGCAGGCGCGCGGCCCGTGCGCGTCAGGAGGACGTGAGGTCGTTCACGGCCCGCGCCGCCTTCAGGTCGAGGTCCGTCACGCCGCCCCTGGAGTGCGTCACGTACGTCACCCGCACCTTCTTCCACGAGATCGTGAGGGCGTCCGGGTGATGGTCCGTCTTCTCGGCGAGGAGCGCGACGCGCAGCGCGAAGGCCGCGCCGTCCGCGTAGCTGGGGAAGTCGAACTCGCGCGAGATGCCGCTCGTGTCGCCCGTCCAGCCGTCGGGCAGGTTCCGCTGGAGGTCCTCGGTGCTCAGGGTCATGCCTCCAGTTAAACTCTTTCGGTGACTCACACCGTGTTGGTCCTTCCCGGCTGGAACTCCAGCGGCCCCGACCACTGGCAGACCTGGCTGCAGGCACGCCACCCGGACTTCGCGCGGGTCGAGCAGGCGGACTGGGCCACGCCCGCCCTCGCCGACTGGACGGCCACGCTGGAGGCGTACGTGGCCCGGCATGCGCCGGTGGTCCTGGTCGCGCACAGCCTCGCGTGCCCCACCGTCGCGCACTGGGCGAGAGCGGGCGAGGACCGCGTGCTGGGCGCGCTGCTCGTCGCGCCCGCCGACGTGGAGCGCCCGGACCTGCCCGCCGAACTCACGGGCTTCCGGGACGCGCCCGAGCGGCCCCTGCCGTTCCCGACGACGCTCGTCGCGAGCCGCACGGACCCCTACTGCACCTTCGAGCGCGCCGCTCACCTCGCACGTGCCTGGAACGCCCGCCTCGTGGACGCGGGCGACGTCGGACACCTCAACACCGCCAGCGGTCACGGCCCCTGGCCCCAGGGGGAGACGCTGCTGGAGGAGATCCGTCAGGCGGCGGAGGGCCCGCGCCGGATCGGCGGATGAGCACCTCCGGCCCGGCTCGCTAGTATGGTCCGTATGGTCGTGACCCGCATCGCTCCGAGCCCCACCGGTGACCCGCACGTCGGCACCGCGTACCAGGCGCTCTTCAACACCGTCTTCGCCCGTCAGAACGGCGGGAAGTTCATCGTCCGCATCGAGGACACCGACCGCGCCCGCTACAACGCCACGAGCGAGACGCGCATCCTCGACATGCTCGACTGGCTCGGCCTCACGCCCGACGCGAGCCCCCGCCACGAGGACGAGCTCGGGCCGTACACGCAGTCGCTGCGCGCGGACCTGCACCGCGAGCACGCCCGGAGGTTGCTGGACGCCGGGCACGCCTACCGCGCCTTCGACACGTCCGAGGAGCTCGACGCGCGCCGCAAGGCAGCGGAGGAGCGCGGGGAGTCCTACCGCGGCTACGACCGCCGCGACCGCGACCTGCCGCGCGAGGAGTCCGACCGCCGCGCCGCCGCGGGCGAGCCCTTCGTGCTGCGTCTCAGGGTGCCCTTGGAGGGGGAGACCGTCGTCCGCGACCGCCTGCGCGGCGACGTCCGCTTCGACAACCGCGAGCTCGACGACAAGGTGCTGCTCAAGACCGACGGCTTCCCCACCTACCACCTCGCCGCGATGGTCGACGATCACCTCATGGGCGTCACGCACGTCATCCGCGCCGAGGAGTGGCTCGTGAGCACCCCCATCCACGTGCTGATCCTGCGCGGCCTCGGCTGGGACGAGCCCGAGTGGATCCACACGCCGTGGCTGCTCGGCCCGACCGGCAAGAAGTACAGCAAGCGGCGCGGGGACCCCAGCGTGGAGGACTTCCGCCGCATGGGCGTCCTGCCGGAGGCCCTGCTGAACTTCCTCGGCATGATGGGCTGGAGCATGCCCGACGGCCGCGAGATCTTCGGCGTGCAGGACATGATCGAGCACTTCACGTGGGAGCGCGTGTCGCTCGGCGGCAGCACCTTCGACGTGACCAAGCTGCGCTGGCTCAACGGGAAGTACCTTCGCGAGGTGCTCACCGAGGAGGACGTCGCCACGCGCCTGCACGCCTTCCTCACCGAGCAGGGCGTCCAGGTGCCCCTCGACGATCACTTCCGCGCGGTCGTGCGGCTCATGGTGCCGCGCTTCGAGGTCTTCTCCGAGTTCTGGGAGAAGAGCACGTACTTCTTCACGGAGGACTACGCCTTCAACGAGAAGGCCCTGAAGCTCCTCGCGGACGGGCGGGACTTCCTGGATGACCTGCGCCGCGCCCTCGCGGAGGCGCCCGCCTTCGACCAGACCACCCTGGAGGCCCTGCTGCGCGGCTTCGCGGACAGCGCGGGCCTGAAGCCCGGCAAGGTCATGCAGCCCCTGCGCGCCGCCGTGGCGGGCACGCCCGAGAGCCCCGGCATGTTCGAACTCCTCGAGGTGCTCGGGCGCGAGCGGGTGCTGAGCCGCCTCGACCGCGCGATGAGCGTGGCGAGCGCGTAAGCCACGTGCGAAGGGCGGCGCCTCCACTCCGGAGGCGCCGCCCTCGTCCTGTTCGCGCGGGTTCTACTTCTGGCGGAACACGAGCGTCTCGCCGCGGTCCGTGGCGAGCAGCAGCACCGGCCCCGACAGGCTGAAGCGGCGCACGCTGCCGAGCGTGCGCAGGTAGCGCGCCTCCAGCGCGGTCGCGACGTCGTTCGCGCAGGCGCGGCGGGTCGTGGCGAGCGGGCTGAGCCTGACCTCGCGCTGCGTGACGGTGTACGTGCCCGTGAAGGTGTTGCAGCCCGTGGTGCCCGTCACGCGTCCGCCTTCGAAGCGGAGGGTGGGCGCCTCGGCGCGCTGCACGGTGGGGGAGGTCCGCAGGTTCCCGGCGCGGTGCAGCGTCCACGTCTGACCGGTCGGGAGGGCCTGCGCGAGGACGGGCGCGGCCGTGAGGGTGAGGAGGGAGAGGAGACGCATGAGAGCCTTCATGCGCCCAGTCAAGCATCCGCGCATGAGAAGCGTGCACGGCGGGCGCGTTCGCCGCGCGGCACGGTTGACGCGCGGCGCGCGCGGTATGTTGGGCGCATGTCCTGGTTCGACCGACTCCGCGACGGGCTCTCGAAGACCCGTCAGCAGCTCAATTCCATGGCCGGGCCCCTCGGGGCCGACGTGAAGGACGTCCTGACCAACCGCCTCGACACCATCGAGGACCTCGAATACGCCCTGCTCGCCGCCGACGTGGGCCGCGCCGCCACCGAGGAGATCCTGGAGGACATCCGTCAGAGCGGCAAGAAGAACCTCCAGGAAGCCCTGATGGACGCCATGACCATCCAGCTCGAACCCGACGCTCGGCGCGCGCAGCTGCGCAAGCTCGGCTTCACGCCCGACGCGCGCAAGGCGACGGTGGAGCCCGCGGGCGGCGTGATCATGATGGTCGGCGTGAACGGCGTCGGCAAGACCACCACCATCGCGAAGCTCGGACAGTACTACCGGGCGAAGGGCCGCAGCGTGATGTTCGCGGCGGGCGACACCTTCCGCGCCGCCGCCGGGGCGCAGCTCGGCGTGTGGGGCGAGCGGCTCGGCGTGCCCGTCGTGCAGGGCGTGGACGGCGGCGACCCCGCCGCCGTCGCGTTCGACGGGGCGAGCGCGCGCCTCGCGCGCGGCGTGGACCTGCTGCTGGTGGACACCGCCGGTCGCCTCCACACGAAGCACAACCTCATGGAGGAGCTCAAGAAGGTCAAACGCGTCATCGACAAGGCCGACCCGGGCGAGCCCGCCGAGGTGTGGCTCGTCCTCGACGCCGTGACGGGCCAGAACGGCCTGCAGCAGGCGAAGAAGTTCCACGAGTCGATCGGCCTGACGGGCGTGATCGTCACGAAGCTCGACGGGACCGCCAAGGGCGGCATCGTCGTGCCGATCGTGCGGGAACTCGGCGTGCCCATCAAGTTCATCGGGGTGGGGGAGAGCGCGGAGGACCTCCAGCCCTTCGAGGCGCGCGAGTTCATCCGGGCGCTGTTCGACGTGGAAGTGCCGCGAGAGTGACGCGGAACGCGAGCGCCGTGGAGGTCCTGCTGGACTTCCACTCGGCCCTGGCGGACGTGCGGCGTGAGCTGCGCGGCGCGTCCGTGCTGCACACGCCGCGCTCGCCGCTCGTCGGG
>NZ_KI912645.1:18513-18624 GCF_000519345.1 Deinococcus pimensis DSM 21231 | reverse complement strand
CCCTGGCGCTGCGGGACGAGCAGTCCGTGGTGTACACGCTGCTTCGTGGCACCATGGACGCGTGACCGACCCCGCCCCCCGACTCGTGATCTTCGACTGCGACGGCGTCCT
>NZ_KI912645.1:17813-18413 GCF_000519345.1 Deinococcus pimensis DSM 21231 | reverse complement strand
CCGCGCCCCCGAAGCCCACCACGCGGCCCGAGAGGTCCGGGACGGGCGCGTTCATCGGGAAGAGCACCCGCTCCTCCGAGAGCACCTCGCGCGGCGGCGTGCCCAGCCACTCCAGGCGGCGCGTCAGGCGGGCGCGCAGGTCCTCGAAGAGCGGCACCTCGCGCGTCACGAGCGCCGTCTCCTCCACGAAGTACTCGTCCCCGCCGAGGTGCATGGCGTACAGGAACGTCGGCGTCCGCGCGAACGTCCGCGCGGGCAGGAAGTCGTGCCGGTAGTCCATCCAGTTCGCGCTGCCGGGCGGCGTGGGCGGCCGGTCGAAGGTGGCGCGCAGCCCGAACGCCACCTGATAGGCGGGCGGTCTGCTCCACACGCGCGGCACGAGGACCGGACGGTGCCCGCTCGCGTCCACCACGAGCCGAGCGGCGAGTTCCCGCCCGTCACGCAGCAGCGCCACCGAACCGAGCGCGTCGTGCCGCGCGCCCGCCACGACCCCCTCGTACCACGTCACCCCGGAACCGCACGTCAGCAGGTCGTCCAGCAGACGCCCGTTGTCCAGCAGGCCGTACGCGCGGTTCAGGCGGCGCTCGCCCCGCGCGTGCA
>NZ_KI912645.1:15941-17713 GCF_000519345.1 Deinococcus pimensis DSM 21231 | reverse complement strand
CGACCACGGCGGCCCTCAGTCCCTCGCGCGCGCAGGCCGACGCGAGCGCCACCCCGGCGGGTCCGGCACCCACCACCAGCACGTCCACGGCGCGCGTCACGGGGACACGTCCTTCGGGGCGTCGGCTCTTCGCATGTGAGGGAAGGGTAACAGGCGCGCGGGGCACAGAGTGTGTGGATCAATGCGAGTCGCGTCCCCGTCCGCCGCGCGCGGGCACGCTAGCCTCGCCTCATGCGCCTGCGGCCCCTGCACCTCCTCACGCCCCTCCTCGCGGGCCTCACCGTCGCCTGCTCGCCCGTGGCCACCCTCAACACGCTCGCCCGCACGAACGGACTCGCCGTCACGCAGGACGTCCGCTACGGCCCCGAGACACGTCAGGTCCTCGACGTGTACGCCCCCGGGAACGCGAAGGACGCGCCCGTCGTGATGTTCGTCCACGGGGGAAGCTGGACGGGCGGCGACAAGAGCGACTACCGCTTCGTCGGGGAGTCCTTCGCCCGCGCGGGCTACGTCACCGTCGTGATGAACTACCGGCTCGCGCCCGCCAACCGCTACCCCGCCTACGTGCAGGACGCGGCCCGCGCGATCCGCTGGACCACCGACAACGTCGGCGCGTACGGCGGCGACCCCCACCGGCTCTTCGTGACGGGTCACTCCGCCGGGGCCTTCAACGCCGTCGAGGTCGTCATGAACGAACGCTGGCTGCGCGAGGCGGGCGTGCCCGTGGGCCGGATCCGGGGCGTCGTCGGCATCGCCGGACCGTACGACTACGACTTCCGGAACTTCCCCTCGAGGAACGCCTTCCCCGAGAACGCCGACCCCGAGGACGTCATGCCGTCGCGGCACGTGCGCCGCGACCCGCCGCCCACGCTGCTGCTCGTCGCCGCGCGCGACCAGCTCGTCGGACCCGAGAACGCCACGCGCATGGAGGCGGCCCTGCGCGCCGCCGGTGGTGACGTCACACGAGAGGTCCTCCCGAACCTCGACCACTACACCATCGTGGGCTCGCTCTCGCGGACGCTGACGTTCCTCGGGCCCACCCGCGCGCGCGTCCTCGACTTCATCGCGGCCCGCGCGAAGGACTAGTCCGAGGAGACGCCCGGCTCCCCGCGCGCCGCCCGTCCGCGTCCCGGGAGCCGCGCGAGTTCCAGCAGCGCGAAGCCCAGCAGACCGCCCGGCACGTTCACGAGCATGTCCACGATCGTGTCCGGGTAGTACGGGGCGCGCTCGGCGTGCCCGGCGTGCGCGCGCTGCGCGTACTCGAAGAACTCGTTCGCGTTCCCCACGAGGCACGCGAGCCCCAGCACGAACACCAGTCGCGCCACGAAGCCCAGCCGCTCCAGCGAGGCGCGGTACAGCGGCGAGAGCACCACCACCGTCAGCGCCATCCACACGAGGTGCTCCGGGCGGTTGAGCCACGTCCACGACCACGGCGGCCCGTCGTGCCGCAGCACCCAGCGCACCCAGAACTCCCACGCGGGAAACAGCAGGGCCGCGCCCCAGAACAGCGCGCCCTCCGCCCGCCCGAGCCGCCACGCCCGGCCCGACGCGACCACCAGGAGGAGCGCCGCGAACCACACGACCATCACGACCGTGTCCTCCCACGGGAAGCTCCCGTGGTAGAGCCACACGGCGAGCGCCCCGTACGCCGCCACGAGGGGGGCGGCGAGCGGCCTCATTCCCCGTCCCGGCACGCCTCGAGGAGCCGTTCGGCCAGCAGCAGCGCGCTCGGCCCGAGCGGGGAGCGCTCCAGCCCGAGGAGCGTCCCGAGC
>NZ_KI912645.1:14324-15841 GCF_000519345.1 Deinococcus pimensis DSM 21231 | reverse complement strand
CGGCGCTCGCGCCGATCTCGGCCTGACAGCCGCCCGCCGCGCCCGAGATGTACATCTGCTTCGAGATGGCCTTCCCGATCCCGGCGGCCAGCACGAGCGGCATCACGAGCGCCTCGTCGCCCAGCCCGAGGTGGTCCGCCACGCCGATCAGCGCGCCCGGGATGGTGCCCGCGCTGCCCGCCGTGGGCGCCGCGACGATGCGGCCCATGCGGGCGTTCTCCTCGTTCACGGCCATCGCGTAGGCCTGCACGCGCCTGATCAGCGGAGCGCCGAGCACGTCGGGCGCGTCCCACAGGCCCTTCGCGTTCCAGCCGACCATGCCGGTGATGCTCCTGGCGTCGGTCCTGAGGCCGCGTTCGATGCTGTCGCGCATCTCACGCAGGCGCGAGCGCATGACGTCACGGACGTCGTCGGGGGAGAGGCCGCTCTCCTGGCAGTCCTGTTCGAGCACCCACGCGGAGGCGGGTGCGGGCGCGTTCATGATCTCGTCAAGGGTCATAGGAGGTTCCTAACGAGCGTTAGTATACGTCAGATGGAGCGCCGCGAATGTTCTTCGAGAGCCATCAGCTATCAGCCATCAGCCATCAGCCATCAGCCATCCGCCATCCGTGTTCGACCGTCCACCCGAACTCCCGATCTGCGGATGACAAGATATCTGACTGCTGACCGCTGACCGCTGACCACTGACCACTGACCACTAATCCATCACCTTCGGCAGCATCCTCAACCACGTGATCTCCGGCAGGCCCGACACCTTCCGGATCCCGTGATCGCTCAGGCGCTGGTCCAGCTCGATGGACAGCATCGCGCGGCCATTGCGGCGCTCCCTCGTGCAGACCAGCGTCGCGATGTTCACCTCGTCCTCCGCGATGAGCTGCGACACCCGCGCGATCATCCCGACCGCGTCCTGATAGCGCAGCAGCAGCGTCGGCGAGCCGCCCGAGAAGTCCGTCTTGAAGCCGTCCACGCGGCCCACGTGGATCACGCCGCCGCCCGTGCTGCTCGCCACGACGCTCACGTCCGACCCGCCGCCCGAGAGATCGATCCGCGCGGTGTTCGGGTGGACGTCCCCGAGGTCCACGTCCTCGAACGTGACCGCGAGGCCCGCCGCCTTCGCCTCCTCGAACGCGCGCGGCAGACGCGGATCGTCCGGCGCGAAGCCCAGCAGGCCCGCCACGAGCGCGAGGTGCGTCCCGTGCCCCCGGCCCGTCTTCGCGAAGCTGGCGTGCAGCCCGATGCGCGCCTCCGTGGGCGCGTGACCCAGCAGGAAGCGCGACACCAGACCGATCCTGCACGCGCCCGCCGTGTGACTGCTGGAAGGCCCGATCATCACGGGCCCGATCATGTCGAGCAGGCTCATGACGCGAGTCTAGCGCGCGTGCGGGGACGTCATGCTCGCGCCACGCACCTCCCCGTACCCTGACCGCATGACCGCACGAACCCAGCCCGTCCGCGCCACGCGCGCCGTCCTCGCCGCCCTGCCCGCCCTCGCCGCGCTCCTGCCCTCCCTGGCGCTC
>NZ_KI912645.1:13566-14224 GCF_000519345.1 Deinococcus pimensis DSM 21231 | reverse complement strand
GGCGTGCGCGCCGCGATGACCGTCTGGGGCTTCACGGGCGGCGCGCACGCCCTGGACGGCCTCGCGGACGACCTGCGCTCGGTGGGCGCGGCGCGCGTGTACGGCGGCATGAACGAGGTGCGTTCGGCGCTCATGAGTGGAGAGACGCACTGACGTCCGAGGCATGAGGACCGGGCCGCCCCGGCCCGTACGACGCCCTGAGTGGAGAGACGCACTGACGTCCGAGGCATGAGGACCGGGCCGCCCCGCTCACACACGTAGAGACACGTTGACGCTCCAGGCAAAAGCGAGGGGCCGTCCCCGAGCGTACGACGGTGGGTCCGTACGACGCCCTGAGTGAAGAGACACGGCGGCGCGCGAGGTCACCTCGCGCGCCCCTCCCTCGCGTCTCAGCGTCGGCTTTCCATCTCCTGCGTCACGCGAAGGCCCGTCGGGGTCTGCGCGAGGCCGCCCTCGGCGGTCTCCTTGAGCTGCAGGGGCATCATGCGGCCCACCTGCGCCATGGCCGTCACGACCTCGTCGGGCGGGATGAAGCTCTCGAGCTGCGCGAGCGCGAGCTGCGCGGCGCTCACCGCGTGCACCGCGAAGAACGCGTTGCGGCTCACGCAGGGCACCTCCACGTACCCGCCCACGGGATCGCAGACGAGGCCGATGGTGT
>NZ_KI912645.1:13169-13466 GCF_000519345.1 Deinococcus pimensis DSM 21231 | reverse complement strand
GCGTGCCGCAGGGCCCGCAGCACCAGGCCCGCGTCGCGCAGACCCGCGCGGGCGAACGGCAGCCTGACTCCGCCCGGCGCGCGCGCGAAGAGCGTCAGCATGAGCCGCACCACCTCCGGCAGGCCCGCCGTGCGCGACAGGTACGCCTGCCATGCCTGCGGCGGCAGCGTGAAGAACGCCGCGAAGAACGCCTCCAGGGCCTCGCCCGGCAGGGCCATCAGGGCCTCCACGCCGAACAGGTGCATCGCGTGCACGTCCCGCGCGCCCGCGGGCCACACCGCCTCCCACGCCTCTCGC
>NZ_KI912645.1:12767-13069 GCF_000519345.1 Deinococcus pimensis DSM 21231 | reverse complement strand
TCACCGCCCTCTACGAGGGATTGCGCGCCGACCACGGCTGGGAACGCCCCACGGGCTTCGACGCGGAACTCGACGCGCGCCTCGCCGCCGCCTTCGCGGACGTGCCCGCCATCCCCGGCGTCACGGACCTCCTCGACCTGCTCGACCGCCGGGGCGTTCCCTACGCCGTCGCGTCGAACGCCCCGCGAGGACCGCCTGCGTCTCAAGCTCGGCGCGGCGGGCCTGCTGCCGCGCTTCGAGGGGCGCGTCTTCCACCCCGGGCTCGTCGCGCGCGGCAAGCCCGAACCGGACCTGTACCTGCA
>NZ_KI912645.1:3453-12667 GCF_000519345.1 Deinococcus pimensis DSM 21231 | reverse complement strand
CAGCTGACCCGTCACGCCCGCCCCCGGCCCCGCGAAGAGGCGGCGCGCCTCGTCGAGCGCGCCCTGCGCCTGCCCCACGAGGTCCGCGCGGTACGCCGCGAGCTTCTCCTCCGAGAGGTTCCACAGCGTCTTCTGGATGCGCGAGTAGTACCCCGTCGGGTCGTACGCGACGCGCGACGTGGCGAGCAGCGCGAGCGGCGCCTCCGCGCGCGCCGTCTCCCAGTCGCGCCACGCCTCGAGCTTCTCGTACGGGAAGCGTTCGTGCGTGAAGCCCGCCCGCGTCTCCGAGTGGTGCGAGAGCAGCCCACGCTCGAAGCTCACGATGGTCGGGACGCTGCCGGACCAGGCGTTCTCCGTCCCGAAGCTGCCCGCCCACGCGATCGCGCGGACCTTGCGCTCGTGGACGAGGCGGTCGAACACACGTTCGGGCTCGAAACTCGCGGGTGGATTCATGCGCTCCTTGCTGACACTCCACGCTTCGGGCAACTGGCTCAGGTCGGCGATGTCCTTCGGACGACCACTCGCCTGCTTGTTCTGCCTGAGGCGCTTCAGGTCGATGTTTCGGCTTCGTAGAAGACGTCGATATCGCCCGTGTACCGGACGTGGCCGTGCGCCCATACGGCGTACCCGCCGATCACGACGAACTTAATGCCGTGGTCCCGTAGTAATTTCAAGAACTCTTTGAAGTCGGGGTGTAGTTCCATTCGGGTAGCTCATGCGCCGCAGGACCTCACCGGCAGCCAGACGGGCCTCGACGGGCTGGCTGAGCCAGAAGTCGAGATCGTCGTCCTGTACTTCCGCCTGCGTCGTGACGACCACGACCTTCTTGTCGATTCGCGGCAGCATGTTCCCTCCTTCCCGAGTTTACCCGGCCCCTCGCGCGGGGTCGGGGAGACTCAACGTTTCTAGAGGCCGAGCCAGTCGTTCGCCTCGCGTTCCACGTCCTCGGGCGCCTCGGCGGCGGCGACCTCGTCCTTGCGGGTGGCGTACGCGGGGAAGGGGAAGGTCACCATGACGGGCGTGGGCACCTCGGGCTGCTGGAGGATCATCGTGCCGGGCTGCAGGATCGCGGCGCGCAGGCGGTACGTGGCGGGCAGGAAGCGGTACTCGGGCCGCTCCGCCTCGGCGGGGTCGAGGCGGCCCACGACGCGCACGGCGGCGTTGCTGGTGATGCGGCGCTCCACCTCCGAGGCGGTCTGCTGCGCCCCGATCAGGATGATGCCCATGCTGCGCCCGCGCTCGGCGATGTCGAGCAGCACCTCCTTGATGGGGCTCTCCCCGTCGCGCGGAGCGTACTTGTTGAGCTCGTCGAGGACGACGAACACGTAGGGCCTGCGGCCCTGTCGTTCCTTCTTGTCGAAGAGCTCGCGCAGCACGACGCCCACCACGAACATCTGCGCGTGCGGGTGAAGCTGGTGGATGTCGACGACGCTGAGCTGCAGGCCCTGCCGCATCACGTCCGGACGGAAGCGGTCGGCCTGCGCGCGCGTCACGTCGCCCCGCACGAGCGGCGCGAGGTGCTTCTGCACGCCGCGCAGGCGCCGCACGAAGGCCTGCAGCGTACCCATGTTCTGCTTCGCCACCCACTTCGGGTCGCCCGCGCCCTCGTTCTGCTCCAGCAGCTTGTAGTCCACGTACTTCACGAGCTGCTCGAAGGTGGTGATGCGGGTCTTGCCCATCTCGTCGAAGGTGAGGCCCAGCTCGATCGCCTCGAACTCGTCGCCGTCCTGCCAGTCGGACACGGTGAGGTAGGGCTTCGCGAGGTCGTCCTGAGCGAGCCGATAGAGCTTCTCCTCGATGGAGGAGATGACGAAGCCGAGGTTGAGGCTCGCGTCACGGTCCGCGAAGCAGTACGGCAGCATGCGGCGCGCGCAGAAGTCCCGCAGCGTCCACAGGTAGGGCGTGACGCCCTCGCCGCGCTGCTCCACGTGCGGCACGATCGCGTCCCCGCCGCCCGGGTGGGGCGGCGCGAGGAACTGCACGTCCCGGAAGGGCGCGCGCGGCAGGCCCAGCGCGGCGTAGCGGTCCCCGGAGAGGCCGCGCGCGCGCGTCACCTTCTCCTCCTTCTCCGCGAGCTTCGCGTTGGGCTGGTCGAGGAAGAAGAGGTCCTCGCCCTTCACGTTGAAGATCACGGCCTTGCTGTTGGCGCGCTCCACGCCGAGCGCCTCGGAGTTGAAGATGCTGTAGAGCAGGAAGAGCGCGAAGCTCGTCTTGGTGGCCACGCCGGACACGCCGGAGATGTTCACGTGCGCGCCCTGCGCGCCGTTCACGAAGTCGAAGTTGAGCGCGACGGGCTGACCGCCGCGCAGCAGGCCCGCCGGGAGGCGCGACTTCATCCCGTCCTGATAGAGCGCGCGGGCGAGGTCGTCGTCCTCGGCGAGGTACACGCGGTCGCCCGGCTGGGGCGGCACGAAGTCCTCCGGGTCGACGCGCGTCACGAGGACGTGCGCGGTGTAGCTGGTGTTGACGGGCAGCACGCCCGCCGCGACCTCCTCCACGTCGCTTTCGAAGCTGACGCCCTCGTGGATCTTGCGGACGGCGTCCACGACGCCGTAGAAGGCGACCTCGCCGCCGCCGGGCTTTCTCAGGCGCGTCACGACGAGGTCGTCGAGCTGGACGCTCGCGCCGGGCGCGACGGAGAACCAGAACTGCAGGGGCGTCGCCTCCTGCGTCCCGAGGATCATGCCGACCGCCCGGCTCACGCGACGACCTCCAGGGCCTCCTGCAGGTGCGCGCGGATGCGGCGCATCACGATGGACGTGTCGCCCATCGCGCGGCCCATCGCCTGCTCCAGCGCCCGCGTGGGAATGAGGTTCTGCGGGGCGCGCGGGTCCTTGTGGCCCTTGCTGCCGAGGCGGCACAGCAGCGTGCCGCTGAGGTCCGCGACCTGCCGGACCATGTCGGGCAGGAAGTCGCTCTCGTAGGGCGCGTGCATCTCGAGGCGCATGACGCCCGCGTAGGGGTGCTGATAGAACTCCGCCTCGCAGAGGCGGACGTACCACGTGAAGCGCGCCTCGCTGCCGCCCTCGTAGCGGAAGTGCAGGATGGGGCTGCGCTCGCCGGGCCGCAGTTCCGAGAGCAGGTAGGCGCGGTCGGCGCTGACGTACATCGTCTGCATCGTCTTGACGCAGCCGACGACGGCGCCGCTGCGGTAGCCGCGCCGCAGCGGGCCGTCCTGCAGGGTGAGCACCGCGAGGGTCTCGACGTCGTCGTCCTCGTCGTACGGGACCTGCGAGGAGAACCCGTGCGAGAGCCGCTGCTCGGCGGCGAGCATCAGGGACTGCAGCTTGCGCTGAGGCGCGGTCGGGTCGTTGCCCTCGGCGGTCTCGACGCTGTAGAGCAGCTCGCCCGAGTGCGGGTTGCGCGGCAGGAGCCGCGTGGCCTCCGCGCCCCCCACGTCGCCGCACAGCGCCAGCACGCGCCGCGCCTGCACGTCCCGCAGGACCGCCTCCCGGCTGCCGTGCGGGCAGAGGTCCACGGCGCCCACGACGTACGCCCCGTACCCGCCGAACACGGGCTCACCGCCGTCCCCGTCGATCAGCAGTCGCGCCTCCATGCGCGGCTTGCCGTCCACGACGTACACCGTCTGGAGGTGCGCGGGCACGGGACCGGCCGGTAGCGCGGCCCAGCGCGGCGTCTCGATGTCGATGACGTCACCCCTGAACGCCTGCATGCTGAGCTGCGCGTCGAGGGTGTCGATGGGCCACGGGTCGAGGCGGATACGCATGGACGCATGGTAGCGCAGTCCGTGAGAAGCGTACGAGAGGGCTCATGTTCTGACACCCACAGAGACATGCTGATCGCTCCACCCGAACGCCCGGACCGCTCCGCCCATGAGTGTGGAGACGCGTGAGCGCCCCAGGCATGAGCACCGGACCGCTCCGGTGCGTACGACGCCAGGGCTGGACGGCCACCCCGGTGCCCACGGGGACGCGCTCACGCACAGGCATGGGCCGAAGAAAAGGGACGCCCGCACGGGCGTCCCGTTCTGCCGCGTGAGGCTCAGCGGAAGTTGAGGCCGATCTTGGTGTCGAACGTGACGGGGGAGATGCCGCGTCCGTTGCCGAAGAAGAACTGCGGGCCGACGTTCGCCTCGACGAAGCCGCTGAGGTTGTTGTTGAAGCGGTAGTCGAGGGTGGCGAGGACGTTGGGGCGCAGGGCGAGGGTGCCGCCGTACACGCCGAGGTCCGCCCCTGCGCCGTAGTGGTAGCTGAGGTTGGCGTCGCCGCCGATGCTGCCGCCGGGCAGCAGGTAGGACACGTTGCCGTTGACGCCGAAGTCGGTGAAGAAGAAGAAGGGGATGCCGAGGCCGATGCGCGTGGCGTTCGCGCCGTTATCGATGGTGTACTGCACGCCGTAGGTGTAGATGCCGAAGTAGCTGTCGGCGGCGGCGGTGCCGCCGAGCGCCGCGAGGGTGAGCGCGATGAACGTCTTCTTCATGAGAACCTCCGGGCGGAAGTGTAGCATTCCGTCCGGAGGTTCTCATACCGTCATGACGGCGTACGTGCGGATGCGACGGAAGCGGCCCCGTACGGGGGCCGCTTCCGAGGTCGTGTTCAGTCGAGCAGTTCGGGGTAGTTGAGCTGCATCTCGTTCCAGGTGAGCAGGCGCATGGTGCCGCTCTCCTCGTCGACCATCCAGTAGCGCGGCACGCTGTCGCGGTAGATGACGCTGCCGTCGTTCGCGACGAGGGTCTTGACGCACTTGCGCAGGTGGTCCTGGCATTCCTCGCCGTTCAGCACGAGTTCCTTCACGTGTGGGTTCTCCCTGCCCTTCCTTGTGGCGCGACGCGGGTGAACACCCCGTCCGCGCGCCTCTGCGTGTCCTGGGGACGGCGGGCGGCGTGGACTCGGGGCGGAGCGTCGGGCGTCATCGTGGGTGAGCCGGACCTTCGTCCGGGATATCCAGAGCATACTCCGTGCGGCGCCCGGGGTCTATGAGCCGCGCACCTTCGGTGTGAGGACCGGACCAGAGTCTTCCCAAAGGTCCGCCGAAATCGCGCGTCTTGCTTTGTGGCTGCGTTACAGTGATGGACATGTCCGAGCCTTCCGAGGTTCGCCCTTCTTCCGGATCCGCAACCGCGTCCGCTCCTGCGCGCGGTCATCACAAGGTGTACGTCGGCATGGCGGCCGGCGTCGGCAAGACCTTCCGCGCGCTGCAGGAGCTCCGCGAGCTCCAGGCGGCGGGCCGGAACGTCGTCGTCGGTTACCTGGAGACGCACGGGCGCGAGGAGACGCGGCGCGTCGCCGAGGGCCTCCCGGTCTTTCCCCGGCGCGAGGTGCAGTACAAGGGCGCCGTGCTCGTCGAGATGGACGTGGACGGTCTGCTGTCGGCCCGTCCCGACGTCGTGATGGTCGACGAGCTCGCGCACGCGAACGCGCCGGGGAGCCGCAACGCGCACCGCTACGAGGACGTCGCGGAGCTGCTCGCGGCGGGCATCTCGGTGATCTCCACGGTGAACATCCAGCACGTGGAGAGCCTCAACGACCTGGTGGTGCGCCTCACGGGCGTGCGGGTACGTGACCGCCTCCCGGACGTGGTGCTGCAGCAGGCGGACGAGGTGATCCTGGTGGACCTCTCGCCGCAGGCGCTGCGCGAGCGGCTGCGGCAGGGCCGCATCTACGCGCCGGAGAAGGTGGACCTCGCGCTGAAGAACTTCTTCACGGTGGACAACCTCGCCGCGCTGCGCGAGCTGGCGCTGCGGCAGGTCGCGGACGTCGTGGAGGCCGCCGCGCCCGAGGAGGACAACGTCGGGATGAAGGAGCGCATCCTCGTGGCCTGCGCGGCGGAGCCGGAGTCGGGCCGTCTCGTGCGCCGCGGGGGCCGCATCGCGCGGCGCCTCAAGGGTGACCTCGACGTGGTGTACGTGGAGAGCGGGTCCCTCACGCGGGAGCAGCAGAAGCTGCTGGAGAACTTCCGCGCGATCACGGAGTCGCTCGGCGGGACCTTCACGGTCATCCCGAACCGGGGCGGGATCGGGCGGACGCTGGTGGAGTACGTCTCGCAGAACCACGTGACGCAGGTCGTGATCGGGGAGAGCAGTCGCTCGCGCCTGCAGGAGTTCCTGCGGGGCAGCATCGTGCACCGAGTGCTGCGCGACACGCGCAACGTGGACGTGTACGTCATCACCCGAGAATGAGGGCCGCGGCGCGCTCGCCGATCATCATGCTGGGCGCGTTCGTGTTCGCCCGCGTGATGACGGGCATGACGGACGCGTCCGCGACCCACAGGTCGTCCACGCCGCGCACGCGCAGGTCACGTGAGACCACGGCGAGGTCGTCGTCGCCGAGGCGGCAGGTGCCGACGGGGTGGTAGAGCGTCTGCGCCTCCGCGCGAATGTGCTCGTCCACCCGGGCGTGCGCGGGCAGCACCTCCTCGCCGCGCAGCTCGCGCAGCGGTGAGGCGCGCAGGATCTCACGCGCGGCGGCCACGCCGTAGGCGAGCGCGTCGAGGTCCCGCTCGTCCGTGAGGTAGGCCGGGTCGATGAGGGGCGCGCCCCAGGGGTCGCCGGGCCGCAGGGTGAGCCGCCCGCGCGAGCGTGGCTCGACCAGCACGGGACCGAGCGACAGGTGGTCACCGCGCGCGCGGACGCGTCCGTGGTCGCGGAAGTACGCGGGGCCGAACAGGAACTGCAGGTCGGGCGCGGGGAGGTCCGCGCGGGAGCGCACGAAGCCCCCGGCCTCCGCGACGTTCGAGGCGAGCGCGCCCTCGCGCCCGCGCAGGTAGGGCAGCAGCGCGCCCGGCCCGAGCTCCCGGTCGAGCGACGGCACCTTCGAGCGGGCGATGACGGGCACCGCGAGGTGGTCCTGCAGGTTCTCCCCGACACCCGGGAGGTGCGCGCGCACGTCGATGCCGTGCCGGGCGAGCTCCGCGCGGGGCCCCACGCCGGAGAGCATGAGGAGCTGAGGCGAGTGCACCGCGCCCGCCGCGAGGATCACGCCGCCCGCGCGCAGGGTTTCCGTGCGGCCCTGCACGCGGAGCTCCACGCCCGCCGCGCGGCCCCCCTCCACGAGGACGCGCGTGACCCGCGCGTCCGGACGCACCGTGAGCCCCGGGTGCCCCAGGATCGGCGCGACGAACGCGCGGTAGGCGCTGACGCGCTCGCCGCCCCTGTGGTTGCTCTCGAAGAGGCCGAACCCTTCGAGGTCACCGTCGTTGAAGCCGCGCTGCACGCCGTACCCGGCCCGCACGGCCGACGCGACGAACGCGTGCGACAGCGCGTGCGTGTAGCGCCGCGCGCCCACCGGCAGCGGTCCGGAGCCGCCACGCGTCACGCTCTCGCCGCCGTCGAAGGTTTCGATGGAGCGGAAGGCGGGCAGGACGTCCGCCCAGGTCCAGCCGGGCCCCCACGCGTCGAAATCCTGCCGCGCCCCGCGAATCCAGATGGTCGCGTTGATCGCGCTGCTGCCGCCCAGGACCCGCCCGCGCGGCCAGTACAGGCGCCTGCCGTTCAGGTGGGTCTGCGGCTCGGTGTGCAGGTTCCAGTCGAAGCGCGTGCCGAACAGCCGCGAGAAGGCCGCCGGGGCCGTGACGAACAGGTGACGGTCGTGCCCGCCCGCCTCCAGCAGCAGCACCCGCGCGCCGCCCTCCACGAGACGACGCGCGAGGACGCAGCCCGCCGAGCCCGCCCCGACGACGATGAAGTCGAATGTCATGTGAGCCCAGTATAGGAGCGCAGGAGCGCCGCACATTCGCCGCGCGGGTCTGGCCGGGCCGGTACAGTGCGTGGGCATGACGAACTTCTCGAAGCTCACGGGCGGCCTCGCGCTGCTCTCCCTCACCCTCGCCGCCTGCAACCCGATGCCCGCCGGGCCCAGCTACCCCGCGAAGGCCGCCACGGTCACGACCGTGACGGGTTCCGTGTCCTCGTGGAGCCGGGGCGCCGCGACCGCCCGTCTCACGGACGACACTGGCGCCACGACCCTCGCGTCCGGCAGCGTGAACGCCGCGGGTCAGCTCACGCTCACCCTGCCCTCCGGGGCCACGGTCGCGCCCTACCTCTCGGCCTACACGTCGGCGGACCTCAGCGACGGCTCAGGATGCACCGGAAGCGTCACGGCCAGCGACCAGCAGGCCGGGATCTTCGAGATGACCTCGCTCGACGCCGTTCAGAACAGCGTGAAGGTTTCCGAACTCGACCCGACCACCTACTCGGTGGTGGACAATTCGGACACCCGCTTCGAGATCTCGATCAACGGCCGGGCCTGGTACTACGCGGACCGTCCGGTCAAGCTCTCGGGCAACGTGAACTGCGCCGTCACCGGGGGGGCGCTCAGCGCCAAGCTGGACGTGAACCTGTCGCCCGGCTGGAACGCGGTGGGCGTGACGGGTTCCTACGTGGTGACGAGGGACGCGGAATCGTTCAGCCTGAACATCCACAACGAGAACGACGGTCAGTCCGCCTGGATGGAGGACACGAACTTCAGCATGATGAGTCAGGGCGCGTCGACGCGGACCCGGGCCGCCGAGCTCTACGCGCTGGCGCTCGACCGGGTCGAGAACGTCGGTCGCTGAGTTCCGAACACCACGGGAGGCGGCACGCGCGTGCCGCCTCCCTCATTTGCCCCGGATGCGTTCGAGCAGGTAGGTGTGCCGCACCTCGCGCGCGCGGGTCGCGGCGATCTCCCAGGCGCGGCGAGAGCCGACCGCGACGAACTTCTCGCTGGCGCGCGTGAGGGCCGTGTAGGCGAGGTTGCGTGAGAGCATGTTCGCGTGCGTCTCGTGCAGCACGCCGAGCACGGTGCGCCACTCGCTGCCCTGCGCGCGGTGCACGGTGAGGGCGTAGCCGAGCTGGAGGTTCCACAGTTCCGCCCCGCCGAGCTCGACGATGTTGCCCTCGAAGTCCACCTGCAGCTTCCCGGCGGCCTCGCGCAGCACCACGCCGAGGGTGCCGTTGAAGACCTCGTTCTGGTAGTCGTTCTTCGTCTGCACGACGATGTCCCCGGCGCGGATCTCCACGTCGCCGACGCGGGTGCCGCCCGAGCCGGGATTGAACAGGCCCTGCAGGGCGTGATTGAGGGCCTCCACGCCGAGGGGTCCCTTGCGCATGGGGGAGAGCACCTGCACCTGCCCGGGCCCGCCGAGCTCGCGGACGAGCAGCGCGACGCGGCGGGCGCCCACGTCGGATTCCGTCTCGACGAGGTGCAGGGCCGACTCCCCGAACTCGGGCGCGGCGCCGTGCAGCAGCCCGTGAGCGGCGCGCACGATGGGGCTC
>NZ_KI912645.1:2998-3353 GCF_000519345.1 Deinococcus pimensis DSM 21231 | reverse complement strand
CGCACAGCGCGACCTCCATCCCGAGACGTTCGGCGAGGTCCGCGACGCGGCGCGTCGTGGTGCTCTTGCCCGTGCCGGGCCCGCCCGTGAGGACCACGAGGCGGTGCTCCTCGAGGAGGTCGAGCACGGTGGCCTGCTGAGGGCTGAGGCCCACCCGGTCGGACTTGCGGACCGTCCACTCGTCGGCGGGGGGCGTGGCGAGCAGCGTGCGGACGGTGCTCGCGAGCTTCTTCTCGGCGCGCAGCACGCTCGGGACGTACACGCGACCGTCGTCGTCGACGACGCGGCCGAACTGCGCGGCGCTCTCCAGCGCGAACTCCGCCTGCAGGGGCGTGACGCGCGCGTAGTGCGTGAG
>NZ_KI912645.1:0-2898 GCF_000519345.1 Deinococcus pimensis DSM 21231 | reverse complement strand
GTGCCCCCCGGCGAGCTGCGCCTGCTGCAGGGCGTACACGGCGGCGGCGGTGAGGCGGCGCGGGTCGTCCCGCGCGACGCCCTGCGCCTCGGCGAGCTTGTCGGCGGTGAGGAAGCCCACGCCCTCGATCTCGGTGAGGGCGTAGATGTCCTGCCGCAGCCGTTCCAGGGCGCTCGACCCGAAGTGCTTCAGGGCGCGCTGCGCCTGCGAGACGCTGAGCCCGAGGCCCTGCAGCCCGGCGATGAGACGCCGCTCGCCGCCCGCGTCCTCCCAGCTCTGCACGATCTTGTGCAGGGTGGTGCGTGTGACGCCGGGAACCTGCAGCAGGCGGTCGGGGTCGTCGGTGAGGATGTCGAAGGTGGCGGCCCCGAAGTGCTGCGCGATGCGCCCCGCGAGGACCTTGCCGACGCCGCCGACGCGCGCCTGCAGGTACGCGGCGACGCCCTCCTCGCTGAGCTGGACGGGCACGTCGTCGAGGATGAGGGTCTGCACGCGGTACTGGTAGCCGTACTCCTTGTGCTCCTCCAGCGTGACCTCGGCGCTGAAGGTGTCCCCGGCGTCGAGGGGGGGGACCA
This sequence comes from Deinococcus pimensis DSM 21231, assembly GCF_000519345.1. GTDB lineage: Bacteria > Deinococcota > Deinococci > Deinococcales > Deinococcaceae > Deinococcus_A > Deinococcus_A pimensis. The sequence goes on along the minus strand of NZ_KI912645.1, from coordinate 2,323 downwards.
TGCCGACGAGGGTGGCGTCCGTGTCGCGGCCCTCCTCGTTCTCGATGGAGGCGGTGAGGACCGCGAAGCCGCTCTCGGCGCGGAAGCGGACGCGGTTCACGCTGCCGCGCACCTTGAATGGCGCCGGGCTGGAGGGGGCAGGGGCAGGAGTCTTCGTCACGTCGTTCCGTTCACAGCATAGCAGCGCGCGGGCGACCCCGGTTTCCGGACCGCGCGTGGTCGACGTGAGGATTGGGACGGGCTTCGGCTTCCCTTCATTTCGTTTGGGGCATAATGTCGGGGATGCGGATCCTGCACACCGCCGACTTCCACGCCGGACGCACCCTGCGCGGCTACGACCGTACCCCCGAGATCCGCGCGGCCCTCACCGAGATCGCGGACCTCGCGCGCAGCGAGCGGGCCGACGCCGTCCTCGTCGCCGGGGACCTCTTCGACTCCGTCAACCCCAGCGCGGACGCGGAGTCCGCCATCTACGAGTTCTTCCTGCGCCTCAGGGAGCTCGGCGTGCCCGCCGTCGCCATCGCCGGGAACCACGACAGCGCCAGCCGCCTCGCGGGCCTCTCCGGGCTGCTCGGCTGGGTCGGCACGCAGCTCGTCGCGCAGATGACGCCCAACCCCCTCGACGTGGTCCGTACCGTCACCGCCCGCGACGGCACGGACCTCGTCGTGGCGGCCTTCCCGTTCCTGTCCGAACGGCGCCTCGTGAAGTTCGGCGACGTCCTCGGCGGTGACGTCGGGCAGTGGCGTCAGAAGTACCGCGACGGCATGGCCTTCTTCATCGACCGGCTCTCGCGCGGCTTCCGTCCGAACGCCGTGAACACCCTCATGCTGCACACCACCGTGGAGGGCAGCCGACCCTCGGGCAGCGAGCGCGACTTCCTCTTCGACGTCACCAACGCCTACACCGTCTCCCCGCAGAGCTTCCCGGCGGGCGCGCAGTACGTCGCGCTCGGACACGTCCACAAGCCGCAGCAGCCCTCGGAGACGCCGCCCGCGTACTACCCCGGCAGCATCATCCAGCTCGACTTCGGCGAGGCGGGCGAACGCAAGAGCGTCAACCTCGTCGAGGTCGAACCGGGCCGCCCGGCGCGCGTGCACGTGCTGCCGCTCTCCTCGGGGCGGCCCCTCAGGGTGGTGCGCGCCGACCTCGACGACCTCGACCGCAAGCTCGCCGCCGCCTCGGACTTCGGCGGGCTCCTCAAGGTCGTCGTGGAGGTTCCCGGCGGCGCGCCCATGCCGGGCCTCAAGGACCGCGTGCTGCGCGCCCTCCCGAACACCCTCGCCATCGAGACGGAGAAGGTCGGCGAGGCGGTGGCGGCCAGCACCGAGCGCCGTGAGGGCCTCACGCCCCTGCAGCTCTTCGAACGCTACTACGCCGAGCGTCGCGGCGTCGCCGAGGTGCCGTCCGCGCTGCGCGCCGCCTTCGAGGAGGCCGACCGTCTCGTCCGCGAGGAGGGCCAGGACCTCACGCCCACCCCACAGGAAGCCTGAACCATGCGACCACTGAAACTCGCCGTGCAGGGCTTCACCTGCTTCCGGCAGCACACCGAGATCGACTTCGAGGACATGGAGCTTTACGCCATCCAGGGTCCCACGGGCAGCGGCAAGTCCAGCCTGCTCGACGCCATGATGTACGCCCTGTACGGGCAGACGCCGCGCCTGGGGCGCACCGGCCACGACGCCCTCATCGCGCAGGGCGAGCGGGCCCTGCAGGTCAGCCTGGAGTTCGAGGCGGGCGGGCAGCGCTACCGCGTCGCGCGCACCAAGGGCCGCCGTCAGGCCGACAACGAGGTCCGCTTCGAGGTCCATCAGGAGGGCCGCTTCGTCGGCCTCACCGAGACGAAGCGCGCCGAGACGCAGGCGAGCATCGAGAAGGCCGTCGGGCTCGGCTTCGACTCCTTCACCCGCGCGGTGGTCCTCCCGCAGGGTCAGTTCGACCGCTTCCTGCGCGGCACGGGCCGTGAACGGCAGGAACTGCTCGGCGCGCTCCTCGACCTCGACCACTACCGCCGCATGGCGGAGGTGGCGCGCGAGCGCGTCACGAAGCTCACCGCCGATCAGCGCGCGAACCAGACGCTCCTCGACGGGGAGTACGCGGGCATCACGCCCGAGGCGCTCGAAGGCTGGCGCGAGGAGGCCCGCGAGGCCGCCCGCGAGGTGGAGCGCCTCACCCGTGAGCGTACCTCCCTCGCCGGGCACGTGACGGAACTCACGGCGCTCGCGGAGCTCCACGCCAACCTCGTGGCGAGCCGCGCGGAACTCACCCGCCTTCAGGACCGCGAGTCGGCCGTCCGCGCGGGCGCCGAGCGCGCTGCCCGCGCCC
>NZ_KI912644.1:38414-40233 GCF_000519345.1 Deinococcus pimensis DSM 21231 | reverse complement strand
CGGTCACCTGCGAGCGCGCCGCTCGCGGCAGGCGGCCCTCACGGTGGGCGGCGCGCTGCTGTTCGGACTCGCCGCGTGGGGCCTCACGGCGTGGCTCGCGCCCATGAAGCCTCCGCTGCTGGTGCAGGTGCTGCTCACCCTGCTGATCGTGGTGCCGCAGGGACCCCTGCTGTACCGCGTGATCTTCGCGCCGCTGCGCGAGGCGAGCACCCTCACCCTGCTGATCGCCGCGATCGCGCTGCACCTCGCACTGACGGGGCTCGCGCTGTACTTCTTCGGTCCGGAGGGCTCGCGCACGCCGCCCTTCTCGGAGGGCAACGTCTCGCTCGGCGGCGTGAGCGTCACCGCGCAGAGCCTGTGGACGGTGGGCTTCAGCGTGCTCGTCATGACGGGCCTGTACCTGTTCTTCGAGCGGACCCTGCCCGGCAAGGCGCTGCGCGCCACCGCCGTGAACCGCCTCGGGGCGCGGCTGAGCGGCATCAGCCCCGTCTACTCGGGCTACCTGTGCTTCACGCTCGCCGCGCTCATCGGGGCGCTCAGCGGCGTCCTCATCGCGCCGAGCACGCCGCTGACGTACGACTCGGGCTTCCTGATCGGCCTCAAGGGCTTCGTCGGCGCGATCATCGGCGGGCTCGTCAGCTACCCGCTCGCGGCGGCGGGCGCGCTGCTCGTCGGGCTGCTGGAGAGCTACTCGTCCTTCCAGTACAGCCAGTGGAAGGAGGTCATCGTGTTCGGCCTCATCATCCCGGTGCTGCTGTGGCGCTCGCTGACCTCGCACCACGTGGAGGAGGAGGAATGAGCGCCGTCTCCTCCACCCCGGCGCGGCGCTCCCCGCGTCCGCTGCTGGCGGGCCTCGCGGTGGTCGCGCTCGTGCTCGCGCCGCTCGTGCTGGGCTCCTTCCAGGTGACCCTCATGACGTACGTCGGGCTGTACGCGCTCGTGGCGCTCGGCCTCGTGCTGCTCACGGGCGTGGCGGGCTCCACGAGTTTCGGGCAGGCGGCCTTCATGGGCGTCGGCGCGTACACCACCGCGATCCTCACGATCAGTTACGGCTGGTCGCCTTGGGTGTCGCTGCTCGCCGCGCTCCTCCTCACGGCCGTGGTGGCGCTCGTGCTGGGCGGCATCACGCTGCGCATGCAGGGCCACTACCTGCCGCTCGCGACGATCGCGTGGGGCCTGAGCCTCTTCTACGTGTTCGGCAACGCGTCCTTCACGGGGGGCTTCACGGGCCTGCGCGGCATTCCCGCGCTCTCGGTCCTCGGGGTGCCCCTCACGGACGGACGCGCGTACTTCTGGCTGGTGTGGGGCGTGGTGGCGCTCGCGGCGGTCGCGGCGCAGAACCTGCTCTCGTCGCGCACGGGCCGCGCGATCCGCGCGCTGCGCGGCGGCGCCGTCGTCGCGGAGTCCTTCGGCGCGAACACGTACTGGCTGCGCGTGCAGACCTTCCTGCTCGCCGCGCTCCTCGCGTGCCTCGCGGGGTGGCTGTACGCGCACTTCCAGCGCTTCGTGAACCCCACGCCGTTCGGGCTGGGGCCCGGCATCGAGTTCCTGTTCATGGCCGTGATCGGCGGGAGCGGGTACGTGTGGGGCGCGCTGCTCGGCGCGGGCGTGCTGACCCTGCTGCGCGAGCAGCTCCAAAACATTCTCCCGCGCCTGCTGGGGCAGAGCGGCAGCTTCGAGATCGTCGTGTTCGGCCTGCTGGTCATCCTGACGCTGCAGTTCGCGCGGCGCGGTCTGTGGCCCCTCGTGGAGCGCCTCGTTCCGACGGGGCCGCCGCGCGTGTACGGCAGCGCCCCCCTGCTGCCGCGCCGCGAGCGGC
>NZ_KI912644.1:36350-38314 GCF_000519345.1 Deinococcus pimensis DSM 21231 | reverse complement strand
CGGACCGCCCGGAAGGCGCGCACCTGCTGGCGGGCGCGCTGAGACTGCTGCGGCCCCGCACCCTGATCGTGCCGCACCACGCGGACCGCCACCCGGACCATTTCGGCGCGTACCACCTCGCCAAGCGCGCCGTGCACCTCGCGGCGCTCGCGAAGGCCGACGTCTCCGGCGAGCCGCACCGTGTGACGCGCGTGCTGCTCTACCAGGGCAACGGACCCGTGGAGGCGAACGTCCTCGTGGACGTCTCGGGCGTGATGGACGTCTGGGAGGCCGCGATCCGCGCGCACCGCAGCCAGTTCACGGGGCCGTACGTCTCGGAGACCGTCACGCCGGAGGTGGTGGAGCGCCGCCGCGCCCGCCTCAGCTACTGGGGTACCTTCCTGGGACGCGCGTACTGCGAGCCCTACGAGAGCGAACTGCCCCTGCTGCTGGACCCCGAGGGCTGGTAGCGGCCCTCACCGTCCGGACGGCTCCTCCTGTGGGGGAGCCGTTTTCGTGCGGCGTTCTCGCGGCTTCCCCACGCGCGGCGTGGTAGACTCACCCTCACAGTCCCAGTCGTTCGTTTGCCCCTTCCTCCTTCGCGTCCCCTCACGGGCCGCGTCTGCTGGACGTTCACGGGCCGCTCCTCCGGGCGCGGACCCGCCGAGGTGGTCGATCCGCGATGCCCCAACGAATCCGCATCTACGGCAAGGAAGCCGTCTTCTCGGGCGGGGCGTGGTCGTGCGACGACGACTCGCTCCTCGCGATGCTGCAGAGCATGATGGACCCGCGCCTGGCGCGCACCGAGGAGGCCGAGCGCGCGCACGCCCTGTACTGCGCGGGCCGTCTCGGCGGGCTGATCCTGCTGGAGACCGGCTGGGTGCCCGCTCCTCACCCCGAGCCGGAGATCCGGCTGGAGGACTTCACGGGCGGCAAGCCCAAGGAGAAGGCGGGCGGGTGGCTGTCGTGGCTGCGCCCGAAGAAATCCGGATGAGGACGAACGGGATGGGCGTCATTGACGTGGGGGGCCGGGGGCGGTACCCTCCCCTCATGGCGAGAGCCGGCCGGACGACGATTTCATAAGGGGCGAACGAACACGTTCATGCCCCTCGCCTGCTCGTCCGAGCAGGTTTTTTCGTTCGGGAGCCCGGTGGGGCTGAAAGGAGCGGAACATGCGGGTCGCGATTGTGGGCGCCACGGGCGCCGTGGGCCACGAACTTCTGAAGGTGCTGGAGACGTCCTCCCTGCGGATCGACGAGCTGCTGCTGTACGCCTCGGCGCGCAGCGCGGGCAGCACGCTGCGCTTCAAGGGCCAGGACGTCGTCATCCGCGAGCTCGTCGACGGGCCCATCGGGGCGGACGTGATCCTCGCGTCGGCGGGCGGGTCCATCTCGAAGCAGCACGCGCCCGCGTGGGTGGCGGGCGGCTCGGTCGTGATCGACAACTCCAGCGCGTTCCGCCTGCAGGACGACGTGCCGCTCGTGATTCCGGAGGTGAACGGCGAGGCGGCCCTCACGCACCGCGGCATCATCGCGAACCCGAACTGCACCACGGCGATCGCGGCGGTGGCGGTGTGGCCCCTGCACCGCGCGTTCGGCGTGCGGCGCATGATCGTCAGCACGTACCAGGCGACGAGCGGCGCGGGCGCCAAGGGCATGGAGGAACTGCTGTCCGGCACCCGTGAGGCGCTCGAGGGCCGCGAGGTCACGCCGAGCGCGTTCCGTCACCCCATTCCCTTCAACCTCATCCCGCACATCGACACCTTCCAGGACAACGGCTACACCCGCGAGGAGATGAAGGTCGTCTGGGAGACCCGCAAGATCTTCGGTGAGCCCCAGCTGAGCGTGTCGTGCACGGCGGTGCGTATCCCGACGCTGCGGGCGCACAGCGAGGCGATCACGCTGGAGCTCGAACGGCCCGCCACGCCGGACGAGGCGCGGGCGCTCCTGGCGGGCGCGCCGGGCGTGGAGGTCGTGGACGACCCG
>NZ_KI912644.1:35326-36250 GCF_000519345.1 Deinococcus pimensis DSM 21231 | reverse complement strand
CGGCCGAGGCGGACGCCACCAGCGCGTCCCCGTGCGCGAGCAGCACCGCGGCCGCCGCGAGCACGACGAGCGCCGCGACGGCCTTGTACGCGGTGAGCAGCCAGAAGACGACGGTCGTGTGGCGCTGCGGGCGGGGCGTGAGGGCGTCCATGGATGAGGGCAGCATAGTCCTCGCGCGTGAGGACGTTCAGGACGGACGCCTCAATCCGGGGCGCCGGATTGTACCCGGTCCAAGCGCAGTTCAGCGGGTACGATGTGGGACGTGATTTTCGTGGCGCTCGTTCTCGCGTACCTGCTCGGCGGCATTCCCGCCGGAGCGTGGGTGGCGCGCGCGCGGGGCGTGGACATCCAGAAGGTCGGGAGCGGCAACACCGGCGCGACGAACGTGCTGCGCACCCTCGGCTGGGGTCCGGGTCTCGCCGTCGCGCTGTTCGACATCCTCAAGGGCGCCCTCGTGGTGGTCCTCGCGCGCCAGCTCTTCGACGAGCCCGTGATCTGGGCGCTGTGCGGCCTCCTGGCGGTGCTGGGGCACAACTTCAGCGCGTTCCTGCGCCTGAAGGGCGGCAAGGGCGTCGCGACGTCCCTCGGGACGCTCGTCGCGATCGATCCCGTGGCGGGCTCGGCGGCCCTCGTGATCGGCTTCGTGTGCATCGTCCTGACGCGTTTCGTGTCGGCGGGCAGCATGGTGGGCGCCACGGCGGGCCTCGTGGTGGTGCTGGTGCTGGGCCGCCCCTGGTGGGAGGTGCTGATCGTGGCGGTCCTCGCGGGGCTGCTGGTCTGGCAGCATCGGGACAACATCCGCCGCCTCTCCTCGGGCACGGAGCGCCGCTTCGGCGAGAAGGCCGCCTCTTGAGCGCGGGCCTGCGGACGGTGCACGGCGCGCCGGGCGCGCTGGACGTCCTCACGCTCGCGCCGCACCCGGAC
>NZ_KI912644.1:20943-35226 GCF_000519345.1 Deinococcus pimensis DSM 21231 | reverse complement strand
GGACGGCGCCGTGCGCGAGGACCGCCTCGGTGGTCACGCCCGCGTCACGGATCACGGCGACGCCCGCCCAGTCGAGCCGGGTGCTGCGCGCGGCGAGTTCGAGGACGCGCCGAGCGGCGTCGTTGGGGTCGAGGTCGAGGTCGCCGAGGCTGATGATGGCGAGCAGCGTCTCGAAGGCGCGGTTGCTGCGGCGCAGCTCGTCGAGCATGCGGGTGCTGGCCTGCGATTCGCGCTCCAGGTCGAGGCGGACGCGGCGCAGTTCGAGCTCGTCGACGGTGAGGGCGGCGAGTTCGCGCAGCACGTTCGCCTCGTGGTCGCCGAAGTCGAGGGGCGCGTCGTGCATGACGCAGAGCGTGCCCACGGCGTACCCGTCCGGGGTGACGAGCGGCGCGCCCGCGTAGAAGCGCGCGCCCCCCTCGCCCCGCGTGAGGGGGTGCTCGCGGAAGCGGGCGTCCGCGCCGAGGTCCGTGACGACGAGGACGTCGCCGAGCGTGACGGCGTGCGCGCACATGGAGCCCGCGCTGGGTCCCGAGAGCGCGGCGCGTCCGTGGCAGGCCTTGCTGAAGAGGCGGTCCTCCGTGACGAGGTTCACGGCGGCGACTCGGGCGCCGAGGACGCGGGCGGCGAGGCGGGTGACGCGGTCGAAGGCTTCCTCGGGGAGGGTGTCGAGAACGCCGTAGCGGGCGAGGGCGTGCAGCCGGAGCAGGTCGTCCGGCGTGTGCAGGGACGGAGAGGACATCGCTGGGTTCAGGCTAGCGCGCGCCGGAGGGTTTCCGATGTCGGGTTCTCCACGTCCGGTCATGAATAGATCCCACATCTTCCTGTATAGTTATTCTCTATGACGTCCACGCCCGCGACCGCCTCGCTGCCCCAGCCCGCCCTGAGGGGCCGCGACTTCCTGTCCAGCCTCGACCTCAGCCCCGAGGAGCTGCGCGCCGTCCTCGACACCGCGCACTCCATGAAGCGCGGCGAGTGGCGCGGCACGAAGCCCCTCGCGGGCCTCACCCTCGCCCTCATCTTCGAGAAGGCCAGCCTGCGCACCCGCACCACCTTCGACGTCGGCATGTACCAGCTCGGCGGGCACGCCATCACCCTCACCAACGCCGAGATCGGCCTCGGCACCCGCGAACGCGTCAACGACGTCGCCCGCAACCTGGAGCGCTGGGTGGACGGCGTGATGGGCCGCGTGTACGAGCAGACCACCCTCATCGAGCTCGCGCGGCACTCCGCCATCCCCGTCATCAACGGCCTCAGCGACGCGCTGCACCCCGTCCAGCTCCTCGCGGACTACCAGACCATCGAGGAGAGCTTCCCCGACACGCGCGGCGTCAAGGTCGCGTTCCTCGGCGACGGCAACAACCTCGCCAACAGCCACATCGAGATGGCCCGCCTCACCGGCACCCGCCTCGTGGTGTGCACGCCCGTCGGGCACGAACCCAACGGACGCGTCCTGATGGAGGCCCTCCGCGCGGGCGCCGACGTCACCCTCACGCACGACGTCGCGGAGGCCCTCGACGGCGCGCAGGTCCTCTACACCGACGTGTGGGTCAGCATGGGCCAGGAAGCGGAGGCGGAGCGCAAGAAGAAGGTCTTCTACGACGCCGGGATGCAGGTGACTCCGGCCATGCTCGACCGCATCGCGGAGGACGGCATCTTCCTGCACTGCCTCCCCGCCCACTACGGCGAGGAGGTCGTGCCCGAGGCGACCGAGCACCCCAAGAGCCGCGTGTTCGATCAGGCCGAGAACCGCCTGCACGCCCAGAAGGCCCTGCTCTACCACGTCCTCGGCGGCACCGAGCCCCGCTGGTGAGCGCCGTGAAGCCCAGCGTGTTCATCGACGGCGAGGCCGGCACGACCGGCCTGCAGATCCGCGCGCGCCTGGCGGGCCGCACGGACGTGGAGCTCGTCAGCGTCGACCCCGCGCGCCGCAAGGACGACGCGGAGCGCCGCCGCCTGCTCAACGCCGTGGACGTGGCCGTGCTGTGCCTGCCCGACGAGGCCGCCCGCGAGGCCGCAGGCATGGTGGAGAACCCCGCCACGCGCATTCTCGACGCGAGCAGCGCGCACCGGGTCACCGAGGGCTGGACGTACGGCCTGCCCGAGCTGACCGCCACGCAGGAAGGCGAGATCGCGGAGGCGCGGCGCGTGTCCGTGCCGGGCTGCTACGCGACGGGCATGGTGGCGCTCACGCGGCCCCTCGTGGACGCGGGCCTCCTGGGCCCCGACCATCCCCTCTCGGTGCAGGGCGCGAGCGGCTACAGCGGCGGCGGACGTCAGCTCGTGGACGTCATGGAAGGGCGCGGCGGCGAGCACCGTCTCGCGGGCCCGTACCGCGCCTACGCGCTGGAACTCGCGCACAAGCACGAACCGGAGATGCAGCGCTACGGCGGCCTCTCGGGACGGCCGCTCTTCACGCCGTCCGTGGGCGCGTGGCGTCAGGGGATGCTGGTGCAGATCCCGCTCTTTACGCGCACCCTGCCGGGTCGCCCGACGGGCGCGGACCTGCACGCGGCGCTCTCGGCTCACTACGCGGGCCGCCGCTTCGTCCGCGTGGTGCCGATGGAGGGCGCCCCCACCGTCCTCGACCCGGAGGCCCTCGCGGACACGAACGACATGGAACTCTTCGTGTACGAGAACGCGGAGCTCGGGCACGCACTGCTCGTCGCGCGGCTCGACAACCTCGGCAAGGGCGCGAGCGGGCAGGCCGTGCAGGACCTCGACCTCATGCTGGGCCTGAGCGACCCCACGCGGGACTACGGCGTGCCGAGGGAAGCGGCGGGCGTCTGACCTCGCGAGGCGGCGCTCCCCGGCGCCGCCTCTCCCCTTTCAGCGGGAAAGACGCTCGAACTGCCGCGCGAGGTACGCGTCGAAGGTGTCCGTCTCGCCGCGCACGCCCACGCCGCGCCACGCGACGCGCCCGTCCGCGCCGATCAGCACGAAGGTCGGGTAGACCGCCACGCCGAAGAGCGCGTTGACGCTGCCGTCGGCATCCACGACGTTGCCCACGTCGTCGAGGTAGGGCGCGCTCCCGGTGGGGCGGCCCTCCTTCGGCCAGCGGTCCACGATGCTGAGCGTCACGTTCGCGCGGGCGCAGGCCTGCCCGACCCGCATGTCCACGAGGTCGCAGACGGTGCAGCCCTTGCTCCGGAAGTACACGAGGCGCGGCAGGGCCCCCGAGAACAGCGGCGAGGTGGGCGCCGCCCGCCCCGTGCCCCGCGCGGGGAGCAGCAGGTTGCTCAGGACCGCCCCGAGCGGCGAGGACGGCGGTCCGTCGGGATCGACCTTCACACGAAAACGCAGGGCCATGTGACCTCCTCACGGGCACCGTACCATCCTGACCGAGGACCGTTGCCGCCTCTGTCTAGACAGCGCCCTCCCCTCTTTCGCTCGCTAGAGTGTTCCCATGACCGAGCCCGCCTCCCTTCCCCGTGGTTTCCGCACGTCCGCCCTCGCGGCGAGCATCAAGCCGAGCGGACGCACCGACCTCACCGTCGTCGTGAGCGACACGCCCTGCGCGTGGGCCTTCGCGGGCACGCTGTCCACGGCGGCGGCGGCCTGCGTGACGCGCAACCGTGACCTGTACGCCTCCGGAGCGCCCGTCCGCGCGATCGTGGTGAACGCGGGCAACGCGAACGCCGCGACCGGCGAGGGCGGCGCCCGCGACAACGAGGCGATGGCGGCGGGTCTCGCGGATCTCCTCGGCGTGGACGCCGGGAGCGTGCTGACGGCCTCCACGGGCGTCATCGGGCACCGCCTCCCCATGGACCGCGTCCGCGAGGGCCTCGCCCGGCTCCCCGGGGGGCTCGGCACGGACCTCGACGTGCACGCGCGCGCCATCATGACGACCGACCTCGTCCCGAAGACCAGCGAGCGCACCCTGCCCGGCGGGCAGCGCGTCGTGGGCGTCGCGAAGGGCAGCGGCATGATCCACCCGAACATGGCGACGATGTTCGCGTTCGTGTACAGCGACGCCCGCGTGGACGAACGCACCCTGCGCGGCGCCTTCCAGGGCATCGTGGACCGCACCTTCAACGCCGTCACCGTGGACGGCGACACCAGCACGAACGACATGGCGCTCGTGCTGGCGGGCGGCCAGGCCGGGGACGCGGACCCGGCGGCGTTCCTCACGGCCGTGGAGGAGGTCATGCGTGACCTCGCCCGGCAGATCGCGCGCGACGGGGAGGGCGCCACGAAGCTCCTCACGGTGCGCGTCACGGGCGCCGCGACGGAGCGCGAGGCCCTCACGGCGGCCCGCACCTGCGCCGGGAGTCCGCTGCTCAAGAGCGCCGTGCACGGCAACGACCCCAACTGGGGCCGCGTGATCATGGGCGTGGGCCGCGCGGGCGTGAAGCTCGACCTCGCGCGGCTCACGGTGCGCGTGCAGGACCGTCTCGTCTTCGCGGGCGAGCCGCAGCCGTACGACGCGGCGGAGGTGTCGCGCGCCATGCGCGCCGAGGAGGTCGTGTTCGCCGTGGACCTCGGCGTGGGCGGCGCGCGCGGCGAGGCGTGGGGCTGCGACCTCAGCGCGGAGTACGTGAGGATCAACGCGGAGTACACCACCTGAATTGAGTGGAGAGACGCGTCACCGCCCCAGGCAAAAGCGAGGGGCCGTCCCCGAGCGTACGACGCCAAAGCGCAGACGGCCACTCCCACGCCTGCAGAGACGCGCCGACGCCCCAGGCAAGAGCGAGGGACCGCTCCCGCCATGAGTGTAGAGACGCGTCCACGCGCGAGGCATGAGCACCGAACCGCTTCGGTGCGTACGCAGGCAGAGCGTACGCAGCCAAAGCGTTGACGGCCCCCCATCCCTGGAGAGACGCGCCGACGGCCCGGAGAAGCGGAGGGCCGCCCCGGAGCCCACGTCGATGGACCTGACCTCAGGGTTCCCTCAACCCCGCTCGCCGCGCCCCTCAGCATCGGGGGGACGGCGGGCTCTACGGTCGGCTCATGACCAGGTCCAGCCTCGGCCGTCCGCTCGACCCGTCCGTCCCCTCGAACCGTTTCGCCGCGCTGGGCTTCGCGCTGACCTTCGTCGCGGCCCGCGTGGCGGGACGAACCTGGCTTCAGAGCGCGCAGGCGGGCCTCGGGGCCTTCCTGGCGTGGTCGGCGGGGCGTGAGCTGCACCCGGACGACCCGAATGCCGCGAACGTCGCGCTGCTGATCGAGGCGCCCCTCGCGATCCTCGCGCCGCCCAGCGTCCCGGCGGCGTTCGGGCACACGTCCGCGCTGCGGGTCGTGGCGGGCACCGTCGGGGAGAAGGTCACGCCGGTGGACGAGGCGGCGCTCGCGACGCTCGGGGGGGTGAGCGCCGCCGGGGACGCGATCGTCACGGCGTTCATGATGCCCGCCGCGTCCATGCTGACCGTGGGCGTGGGGGATCGGCTGAGCCCGCCGCCGCCCTTCTCGGCGATCACGGCGCTGGGCTTCGCGGGCGCGCTGCGCGCGCGGGTCGTGCCGCCGACGGGCGTGTGGCGCTGGGTGGTGCTGGGAACGCTCGTCGGTACGCTGGGCCTGCTGAGCGTCCCCACCGTGCGGGTGAGGGAGGACCACTCGGACGAGCCGGTCAGCACGGAGCGCGTGCGACGCGCGCGCCTGCTGGGGCTCGCGGCGCTCGGCGCGACCGCGATCTTCGAGGGAGACGCGGGGCTGCGGCGCTCCTCGCCACTGCTGTCCGCGTGGCTGGGGACGGCCCTCACGTCCCTGGTGTCCGCCTTGAGGAAACGTTAGTCTCGCGGGTTCGCCGCCCGGACGGCGAACCCGCTGACAGCCTGACGTCCCGGAGCGGCCTACGGTGAGGGCATGAGAGGACTCGTACGTCAGGTGGTGCTGGGCGTCGCGACGGCGGTGACGCTCGTGATGAACACCGTCGCCGGGATCGGGCTGCTGTTCGGGCGGGACCCGGGCAGCATCAGCGACGAACTGCCGAACGCCTTCACGCCCGCCGGATTCACGTTCTCCATCTGGAGCGTGATCTTCCTGGGCCTCATCGCGTTCGCGCTGTGGCAGGGCCGCGCGGACCAGCGCGGGGAGCGGCTGGACCGGATCGGCTGGCCGTTCCTGCTCGCGAACGTGCTCAACGTGGGGTGGCTGCTGGCGTGGCACAGCCTGAACTTCGGGCCGAGCGTCGTGATCATGCTGGCGCTCCTCGGCTCGCTGGTGTGGCTGTACGTCACGCTGGACCGCCTGCACCTGCGCGGCGCGGAGCGCTTCTGGCTGGGCGTCCCGACGAGCCTGTACCTGGGGTGGATCAGCGTCGCGACCATCGCGAACGTCACGGCGTGGCTCACGAGCCGAGGCGTCACGGACGGCCTGTGGGGCCTGTCGCCCACGACGTGGGCGGCGGTGCTGATCGGCGTGGCCACCGCGCTCGGCGCGTTCCTGCTCGTGCGGCGGCGCGACTGGGTGTTCGGGGCGGTGCTGGCGTGGTCGTTCTACGGCGTGTGGGCCGCGCGTCCCGACGTGAACGTCCTCGCGGCGGTGGTCGTGGTGGCGGTCATGGCGCTCGCGGCGGCGCTCCTCGGGGGACTGCGGCGCGGGCGGGAGGGCCTTCCCGCCTGACCTGCACCTTTGGTTGTAGTCCCCCCTCCGCCAAGCGGCGGTTTTGGCGCGGGCCCGCGTGGACTACCCTGAACTCATGACGAACTACTCCGAGCTCAAGGAAACGTCCCGCGCGGCCATGAATCGCTTCGACTCGCTCTCCACGCCCCTGAAGGTGCTCGTGGCGGTCCTCGGGCTCGTGGTGCTCGTGAAGGTGGTGCTGCCCCTGCTGTTCGGCGCGGTCGCGGCGACGCTGGGCCTCGCGTTCGCCCTGCTGCCCCTCGCGGTGGTCGCGTTCGTGATCTGGAAGCTCCTCAAGGCGACGCGCGGTTGACGCCCGCCGCCCACGAGGAGAGCGCCCGCCCCCGAGGCGGGCGCTCTCGCTTCGAGCCCTAGAAGCGGACGTTCAGGTGCCGCAGCCCGCGGAACATGGTGCTGGGCCGGCGCTCGAAGCTCTCCAGGCGCAGGTCGGGGGCCGCCGCGAGGAGCGTCTCGAAGGCCACGCGGGCTTCGAGCTTCGCGAGGGGCGCGCCGAGGCAGAAGTGGATGCCGCGCCCGAAGGACAGGTGGCGGTTGGGCGTGCGTCCCACGTCGAAGCGGTCCGGCTCGGTGAAGACGGCGGGGTCGCGGTTCGCGCCGCCCATGACGGCGCTCACCTGCTCGCCCCGGCGCACGGCCTGACCGCCCACCGTGACGTCCTCCAGGGCGGCGCGGAAGAGGGCGCGCTGCACGGGCGGGTCGAAGCGCAGCATCTCCTCCACCGCCGTGGGCAGCAGGGCGGGGTCGGCGCGGAGTCGCGCGAGCTCCCCGGGGTGCTGCGTGAGGGCGAGGGCGCCGTTGCCGATGAGGTTCACGGTCGTCTCGTGCCCCGCGATGAGCAGCAGGACCGAGTTGGAGAGCACCTCGCCGGGCCGCAGGCGTCCGCCCTCGTCCTCGGCGGCGAGGAGGTGGCTGATGAGGTCGTCGGCGGGCTCCGCGCGGCGGCGCTCCACGAGCCGCGCGAGGTACTCGGTGAGTTCATTGACGGCCGCGTCGGAGCGGGCGCGGCTCTCGGGGGTGCTCGTCGCGAAGTCGCTGCCGTCGATGAACTCGGTGCTCCAGCCGCGGAAGAGCTCGCGGTCCTCGTGGGGCACACCGAGCAGCTCCGCGATCACGACGACGGGCAGGGGCAGCGCGAGGCCCTCCATGAGGTCCACCTCGCCGCCCCGCGCCTTCATGCGGTCCACGAGGGCGCGCGTGATGTCTCGGACGTGGACCTCCAGGCGCTCCACGACGCGCGGCGTGAACGCCTGCCCGATGAGGCCGCGCACGCGGGTGTGGTCAGGCGGGTCGAGGTCGAGCAGGTGCGGCGGCAGCGGGAACTCGGGCGTGTCCGGGAAGGCGCGGCGGAAGCTCTTCGTGAAGCGCTGGTCGCGCAGGACGAGGTCCACGTCGGCGTGGCGGACGAACATCCACATGCCGCCCGTGACGGAACCGGTCGGCTGGAAGTGCGCGCCGGGCAGGTCGCGCAGGCGGGCGTAGGCCGGGTAGGGATCGGCGAGGAAGGCCTCGTCGAACAGGTCACGGTCGGTGGCGGTCATGAGTCAGCGTACAGCCGTCAGCCGTCAGCGTACAGCCGTCAGCGGTCGGCGCCGTCCTCGTGGAGCAGCGGGGCGGGCCGGGAGGCCGGAGGTGACGAGTCCCCGGCCTTCCGGCCCGCCTCGACGCGCGGCTAGCCTGCCGCGAGTTCCGCCCTGCGCTGCGCGACGATCTTCTCCGTGAGGGGGCCGGGCACCTCCTGGTACCCGGCGGGCTTGAGGGAGTACGCGCCGCGTCCGCCGGTCATGCTGCGCAGGTCCGCGCTGTACTTCTGCACCTCCGCGAGCGGGGTGAGCGCCGTGATGGTGATGACGGTGCCCTCGGGCTCCATGCCCTGCACGCGCGCGCGGCGCGTCTGGAGGTCCCCGATGACGTCGCCGGTGTACTGGCCGGGCACGCGGACGCGCAGCGTCACGACGGGTTCGAGCAGCGCGGGCCGCGCCTTCTCCATCGCGGCGCGGAAGGCGAGTCCGGCGGCGGTCTTGAAGGCGATGTCGGAGGAGTCCACGTCGTGGTAGCTGCCGCCAAAGACGACCACCTTCACGTTCTGGACGGGATAGCCCGCGAGCACGCCGCGCGCCCTGGCTTCCAGCGCGCCCTTCTCGATGCTGGGGATGTACTTCGTCGGGACGACGCCGCCCACCACCTCGGACGCGAACTCGAAGTCCTCACTGCTGGGCGAGAGCCGCAGCCAGCAGTCGCCGTACTGGCCGTGCCCGCCCGACTGCTTCTTGTGCTTGCCCTGCGCCTCGGCGGTGGCGCGCACCGTCTCGCGGTACGCGATCCTCGGGGTGGTGGAGGTGACGTTCACGCCGAGCAGGCCGAGCTTCTCCACGGCGATCTCGAGGTGGGTGTCCCCCATACCGGAGAGGGTGAGTTCGCCCGTGTCGGCGTTGCGTTCGAAGCGCAGGGTGGGGTCCTCCTCCAGCAGGCGCGCCATGGCCGTTCCGAGCTTGTCCTCGTCGGAACGGCTGGCGGCGTGGATGGCGACGGTCATGACGGGCTCGGGGAGCTGCAGCGGCCCGAAGTCGATGGGCCGCGCGGGGTCGCTGAGGGTGTCGCCGGTGTGCACGTCGTTGATCTTGGTGATCGCGCCGATGGTGCCCGCCGGGAGTTCGGGGACCTCCACGAGGTCCTTGCCGCTCAGGACGTAGAGGTGCGCGGGCCGCACGTCCGTCCCGGCGGTCGTGTCGCGCAGCAGGTCGCCGGGGCGGATGACGCCGCTCCAGACGCGCACGTACGCGATCTTCCCGACGAAGGGGTCCATGGTGGTGCGCCACACGCGCGCGCTCGTGGGGGCCGTGGGGACGGGCTCGCGTTTCTGGCCGTCGACGCCCGTGACGGGGCCGCGTTCCTCCGGGCTGCGCAGGCCGTTCACCATGAGGTCGAGGAGGCACTCGACGCCCACGAGGGTGGCGGCGCTCACGGGAATCACGGGGTAGAGCAGGCCCGCGTGCACGGCGCGCAGGTACGCCTCGTGCAGCATCTCGTCGTCGATGTGCTCGTCGGCGAGGTAGCGTTCGGTGAGCTCGTCGTCCGTCTCCACGATGGACTCCACGAGCTTCGCGCGGTACTCCTCCACGAGGGCCGTCATGTCCTCCGGGACGGGCGCGCTCTCCTGCAGGCCGGTCTCGTTGAGGTACGCGCGGCGCCCGAGGAGCTCCACGACGCCGCGGAAGTCGCTCTCCGCCCCGACGGGCAGGTACGCGGCGGCGCTGGGGCCGCGCAGGCTGGCCTGCACGTCCGCGAGGACGGTGAAGAAGTCGGCGCGTTCGCGGTCCATGCGGGTGATCGCGACGATCCTTGGCATGTTGAAGCCGTCGGCGGTGGCCCAGACGCGCTCGGTGCCCACTTCCACGCCGCTCACGGCGCTCACGAGGACGAGGCTCGCGTCGGCCGCGCGGATCGCGCCGCGGATCTCACGGACGAAGTCGGCCGAGCCGGGCGTGTCGAGCAGGTTGAGGGTGGTGTCCTTCCACTCGGCGCGCAGGACGCTCGTGGTGATGCTGATGCCGCGCCGCTTCTCCGCCTCGGTGTGGTCGGAGGCGGTGGTGCCCTCCTCGACGCGTCCGAGGCGCTCGCGCGCTCCGGTGCGGAGCAGCAGCGCCTCCGTGAGCGTGGTCTTGCCGACGCTGCTGTGACCGACGATCGATACGTTTCGCACCCTCATACGCCACCTCGCTGTGTTGCATGGTTGCTTCGAGTCCGCCGTGCCGGGCCTTCGGGGGGTTGTTGGTGTTCCGAGCATACACCCGCCCGGGGGCGCCCGCCGTGCGTGTGGAACGTGAAGGAAGCGTTGAGCTCCGGCGACGTGAAGTTTTTCATTCGGGCAACCGTGGAGCTCACGTATAGTTGCGCCCATCACTTCAAACCCCCGCCCGCGGGAACCGGTCGGCGCCGAGCGCCGGGCGTGTCCTCACGGCGACGTAGAGGAGCTCATGAAACTGTCGCGTCCCTCCCTCCTGCTCGGTCTCGCCCTCGCCCTCGCCGCCTGCGGACAGCAGTCCGTCACGCCCTCCGCGCAGCCCTCCACGGACGCCTCCGCCCTCTCCACGCAGAGCGCGCAGAAGGACCGCTTCCTCGTCGGCTTCAAGCGCGGCGCGGGCGTGGACCGCGCCGCCGTCACCCGCGCGGGCGGCACCGTCACGCAGGAGTGGAAGGAACTCGACGCCGCCGCCGTGCGCATCCCCGCGCAGGCCGTGGACGCGCTTCGCCGCAACCCCAACGTGGAGTACGTGGAGGAGGACGTGGTCCGCCACGCGCTCGGTCAGCGGCACGTCGTATCCGACCTCGCCGCCGCGAACGGCAAGCCCGCCCCCGCGCCTGCCCCGGCGCCCGGCGCGGCATCGACGAGTCCCCCACCGGTGAGGACCCCGAGGGGGGAGACCACCTGGGGCGACAGCGCCCTGCAGGTGCCGACGCTGCGCTCGGCGGGCCGCACGGGCGCGGGCGTCGCGGTGTGCGTGGGCGACACCGGCATCGACGCCAACCACCCCGAGTTCGCCGGAAAGCTCAAGGGCTTCAGGAACTTCATGGGTGACGGCCGCGACGTGGCCACGCAGCTCAACGACGTCAGCCATCACGGCACGCACGTCAGCGGCACCATCTTCGCGCAGTGGGGCGCGGGCACTGGCGCGACCGGGCTGCAGTCCGGCATGGACGCGAACGGCGTCGGCGGCGTCGCCTCGGGCGTGAACCTGTACATGGCGCGCGTCCTCGGTGACGACGGCAGCGGCAGCAGCAGCGGCATCATCAACGGCGTGAACTGGTGCGCCAGCCTCCCGGAGCAGCACGTCGTGATCAGCCTGTCGCTCGGCAGCAGCGCGGGAAGCCGGACCGAGCAGCGCGCGTACGACAACGCGTACGCCAAGGGCGTCCTCATCGTCGCGGCGAGCGGCAACGACGGCGGTCCCATCGGCTACCCCGCGAACTACTCCAGCGTCGTCGCGGTCGGCGCGATCGACGATCACGGCGGGCTCGCGAGCTTCAGCAACTTCGGCGCGAACCAGGAGCTCGTGGGACCCGGCGTGGCCGTCCTGTCGAGCGTGCCGCTCGGACAGGGCCTCGCCGCGAAGGCGAGCGCCGTGAACGTCACGGCGTACTCCAGCGTCCTCGCCGCCGACTTCGCCGGGCAGGGCAGCGCCACGAACCTCCCGATCGTCGCGGCGGGCGGCACGAACAACGAGCTCTGCGGTGTCGGCACGACCAACGCGGCCCTGCGCGGCGCGATCGCCCTGATCAGCCGCGGCACCTGCTCCTTCGAGGAGAAGGTCAACAACGCCGTCGCGAGCGGCGCGAAGGCCGTCATCATCTACAACAACACCGCCGGCGACCTCGGCATGACCCTCAACACGCAGAAGAGCATTCCGGTCGTGGGCATCACCCAGCAGGACGGGCAGAACACCCTCGCGAAGCTTCCCACGACGGGCAGCGTCAGCATCACGCCCGCCGACTACGAGTACTTCGACGGGACCAGCATGGCCACGCCGCACGTGTCGGCCGCCGCCGCGGTCGTGTGGGCGGCCAAGCCGAGCCTCACGAACGCGCAGCTGCGCACGCTGCTGCAGAACACCGCGCGTGACTTCGGCACCCTGGGCCGCGACAGCAGCTTCGGCTACGGCCTCGTGGACCCCGTGAAGGCCATCAACAACTGAGCCTCCGCTCCTCGTGAGCGGGGCGGGCGTCCGCGCGGACGCCCGCCCCGCCCTCGTATGAGAGGACGATGCGGACGCGCCGCCGCGTCCCGGCCTCAGGGCGCGCGCCGCACGCTCCGGAGTGCCCTCGGGGTCACGCGCGCGAACCTGATGGGCCACCGCTCGACTCCTCTCATCATTTCGCCATAGGATGAGCCACATGCAGCACAACAAGCCCTCCCGGACCCTCGGTCTCGCCCTCGTCGTGGCGGCCCTCGGCCTGGCCAGCGCGCAGGGGACCAGCACGGCCCCCGCCACCTCCTCCACCCCCGCCAAGGTGCAGGTCCCGGCCGGGTCCGCCGCGACCGCCGCCGTCGAGCTCAACTCGGTCCTCGCGGGCCGCATCGTGGACTGCCCCGCCAGCCTCAAGGTCACGCCGGACGCCGTGTGCCTCCTCGCGACGGGTCAGGCGAACACCTTCCGTACCCGCATCAAGGCGAAGCTCGCGGGGCGCGTCGTGGAGGACTGGAAGACCTCCGCGAACGGTCAGTCGTCGAGCCTCGTGTTCCAGTCCGGCAACGCCCTCTCGTACGTGCTGCTCGCCCAGACGAACGCCACGGACGTCCTCGCCATCGTGGACGCCACCGCCATCAAGACGGCCTCCGGCACGCCCGCCAGCGCCGTGTTCGTCTCCGTCGCGGACCTGAGGGACCTCGTGACCGTCACGACCTTCGGCGCGACCCGCGCGCTGTCGCGCGGCAACCGCACCCTCGCGATCACCGCGAACACCCGCGCGGCGAAGGTGAACGGCGCGAACGTGCAGCTGCCCGCCGCGCCCTACGTCTCTGCGGAGCAGTTCTACCTGCCCGCGAGCGCGCTGCGTTCCCTCGGCTGCGTGGTCTCCACGGCCAGCAAGACGCAGCTGAGCGTGGACTGCGGCGGCAAGACGGCCACGGTGAACGCGGTGGTGAAGCAGTAGTCAGCGGTCAGCCGTCAGCCTTCGGCTGTCGGTGAGCGGAGGGAGGCGCCCTGACGGGCGCCTCCCTCGCGCTTGGTGCCGGAGGCCCGAGCGACCGGGCGACGTCCGACTTCTCCCGCGAGCGGGAGCCCGACCTCCGGGTCCTGACCGCTGACGACTGAACGCTGACCGCTCCCCTGCTATCCTCCGTCCATGCTCGCGCCTCCCGACGTGTCCGGCCGTCCTCTCGATCTCGCCGTCCTCGACCGCGAGGTCGTGGAGTGCGTCGCGTGCCCCCGGCTCGTCGCGTGGCGGGAACAGGTGGCGGAGGAGAAACGCGCGGCGTTCCGGCACGAGACGTACTGGGGTCGTCCCATCCCGGGCTTCGGGGATCCGGGCGCGCGGATCGTGATCGTGGGGCTCGCGCCGAGCGCGCACGGTGGGAACCGCACGGGCCGCATGTTCACGGGGGACCGCAGCGGCGATTTCCTGTACGCGGCGCTCCACCGCGCGGGCCTCGCGAGCCAGCCTTCGAGCGTGGCGCGCGGGGACGGCCTCTCGCTCACGGACGTGCGGATCACGGCTCCCGTGCGCTGCGCGCCGCCCGCGAACAAGCCTCTCCCCCAGGAGCTCGCGCGCTGCTCGGCGTGGTTCGCGTCGGAGCTGGCGCTCCTCCCGGAGCGGCGCGTGACGCTCGCGCTGGGCAGGATCGGGCATGACGCGTTCCTGCGTTTCCTGGGCGTGCGGCCCTCCTCCATGGGGTTCGCGCACGGCGCGGCCCACGCGCTGCCGGACGGGACGTGGCTGCTCGACAGCTATCACGTGTCGCAGCAGAACACGCAGACGGGCCGCCTGACGCCCGCGATGTTCGACGAGGTGCTCGCGCGGGCCCTGGAACTGGCAGGGCGGGCCGCGTGAGGAGCTTCCTGCTGATCCTGGGCGGCTTTCTCGTGGTGGTGCTGCTGCTCGCGGGGCTGTACGTGTCGCAGAGCGTGCTCGCGCGGGAGTACGGGGTGCGGGTCGCGGACGCGCTGCGGGGCTCGGACGCGGCGCCCACGCGGCGGGTGGACTGCGCGC
>NZ_KI912644.1:20717-20843 GCF_000519345.1 Deinococcus pimensis DSM 21231 | reverse complement strand
AGATCGCGTCGAGGTGTTCGAGCTTGCTCGTCGCGTGCCGGACGGGCGCGAGCGGCACGTCCGCCTCGGGAATGCCGACGCCGTTGTCGCGGACCCGCACGAGCGAGAGGCCGCCGCGCGCCACCT
>NZ_KI912644.1:20537-20617 GCF_000519345.1 Deinococcus pimensis DSM 21231 | reverse complement strand
GCCGTTCGTACCAGACGCGTTCGTGCGCGGCGTGCGCGTCCACGAGCCACAGGTCGCCCTCGCCCTCCGCGAGGAGGTAC
>NZ_KI912644.1:19825-20437 GCF_000519345.1 Deinococcus pimensis DSM 21231 | reverse complement strand
CCCGTACGAGCCGCGCGCCGCGCCCGGCACGACCTGATGGTAGAAGACGAGGCCGCCCGCCTCCTCCTGCGCGGCGACGTGCAGGTTCACGAGGCCCGGCAGGTCCGCGTCGAGCTTCGTGAGCTCGAAGTAGTGCGTGGCGAACAGCGTGAACGCGCCCGTCGCGTGCAGGTGTTCCAGCGCGGCCCACGCGATGGCGAGCCCGTCGAGGGTGCTGGTGCCGCGCCCCACCTCGTCGAGGATCACCAGCGTCCGCGCGGTCGCGCCGTGCAGGATCGCACTGAGCTCGCTCATCTCCACCATGAAGGTGCTGCGTCCCCCCGCGAGGTCGTCGGACGCGCCGATGCGGGTGTGCACCGCGTCGAACAACGGCAGTTCCGCCCGGTCGGCGGGCACGAACGCGCCGATCTGGTGCAGCAGCGCGCACAGCGCGACGGTGCGCAGGTACGTGCTCTTGCCCGCCATGTTCGGCCCCGTCAGGAGCAGCACGCGCCGCGCCGCGTCCAGCTCGGCGTCGTTCGGGACGAACGCGTCTCCCAGGGCGCGCTCCACCACGGGGTGGCGGGCCTGCGCGAGCAGCACGCGGTGCTCGTCCGTGAGGGTGCGCGGGCG
>NZ_KI912644.1:19010-19725 GCF_000519345.1 Deinococcus pimensis DSM 21231 | reverse complement strand
GAGGAGCGCACCGCGTGCGCCTCGACGCGGCGGCCCGAGTGGCTCGCGACGTGCGTGGCGTGGTAGCGGTCGTCGATGGCGGGCTTGAACACCGCGACCTTCTGCCGGGCGATGACGGCGCGCGTGACGCGGCGGATGAGCTCCTCGCTCTTGCCGCTGAACATGGGCCCGACGACGACTTCGAGGTGACCACCGTGGTAGGGAGAGCGCAGCATGGATGCAGGGATTCTAGAGCCTGAGGCGACGCGCGTGGGCATGAAGAAGGAGCCCCCGCGCGTGGCGGGGGCTCCCGGTGATCTCTTACTTGCGGCGGCGGTAGCTGTCGCCGAAGCGCTTGTTGAACTTGTCGACGCGGCCCTCGGTGTCGAGGAAGCGGGTCTCGCCGGTCCAGAAGGGGTGCACGCCGCTCCACACTTCCACGTGGATCTCGGGCTTGGTGCTCATGGTCTCCATGACGACCTGACCCTGGTAGATGATCTTGCAGGGCACGACCTTGGGGTGGATGTCTTTCTTCATGTTTCTTCCTCCTCCGCCACGTCTTGGTGCGTAGCGGGCAACCCGAGAAGTATAGCATGGATGCGTGCCCCGCATCTCCCGCGTTCTGCTCGCCACCCTCATGTGCTCGGCGGGCGCGCTGCACTTCCTGCGGCCCGCCGCGTTCGAGTCGATCGTGCCGCCGCCCGTCCCGGCGGGCCCGGCCGTGGCCCTGAGCGGC
>NZ_KI912644.1:17428-18910 GCF_000519345.1 Deinococcus pimensis DSM 21231 | reverse complement strand
CTCGTGCGGTCCTTCTACGCCGTGCGGCTCGACGGCGTCTGGGCCGCCTTCACCGAGGACGCGCGCGCCCCGTGGGGGACGCTCGCGGCCTTCCGCGCGTACCGCGAGGCGGGCGTGCGGGAGTACGGCGCGGAGACGCGCGTCCTGAAGGAGGAGATCGTCCGCGAGGACGGCGTCACGTACTACGTCCGCACCGCCGTGTTCGAACGGCACCCGGAGCAGGTGTGGGCGGTCGTGCTGGGCTTCGACGCGTCGGGCCGCGTGGCGCTCTTCACCATCACCCTCGCCGGGGAGGCGCCCGCGCGCCCCCCCGTCACCACCTGAAGCCTAGTCCCCGAACTGCCCTCCCAGCGCCGCGAGGACGAAGGCGTACTCCTCGGCGGTCTCGCGCAGCGCGTCGTAGCGGCCGCTGCTGCCGCCGTGCCCGGCGCCCTTGAGGGTGCGCAGCAGCACGAGCCGCTCCCCCACCGCGCGGTCGCGCAGCCGCGCCGTCCACTTCGCGGGCTCCCAGTACGCGACGCGCGGGTCGTTGAGACCCGTGGAGATCCACAGGTGCGGGTACGTGGTCTCGCGGACGTTGTCGTACGGGCTGTAGGCCTTCATGACCTCGTAGAACTCGCCATCGGCGGGGTTGCCCCACTCGTCCCACTCCAGCGTGGTGAGGGGGATGGACGCGTCGAGCATCGTCGTGACGACGTCCACGAAGGGCACGCCCGCCACGACCACGCGGAAGAGGTCCGGACGGAGGTTCACGACGGCGCCCATCAGGAGGCCGCCCGCGCTGCGGCCCGACGCGGCGAGCAGGTCGGGGCGGGTGAGACCGCGCGCGACGAGGTCGTCCGCGACGTCCACGAAGTCCGTGAAGGTGTTCGTCTTGACCCTGAGCTTGCCGCCCTCGTACCAGCCGCGGCCCATCTCGCCGCCGCCGCGGACGTGCGCGACGGCGAAGATCACGCCCCGGTCGAGCAGCGCGAGCCGCGCCGCGCTGAACGTCGGGTCGATGCTGACGCCGTAGCTGCCGTACCCGTACAGGAAGGTCGGGGCGGGCGTGGTGACGTCGCGGCGCCGCACGACGCTCACGGGCACGCGCGTGCCGTCGCGCGCGACGGTCCAGAGACGCTCGGAGGTGTACAGCGCGGGCTCGTAGTTCGGGACGGGCGTGCGCTTCACCTCGCGCGTCTCGTGCGTGGCGAGGTCGAGGTCGAGATGCGTGACGGGCGTGACGAAGCTGGTGTACACGAGGCGCGCGACGTGCGTGTCGAACTCGTGGTTCTCCCCGACGGCGACGGTGTAGACCTCCTCCGGGAAGGACACCTCGCGCAGGTCGCCCTCGCCGCGCGGCAGGACCCACACCCTGGTGGTGCCGCCGCTCCGACCGCTCAGCAGCAGGTGATCCCGGAAGACGCGCACCGCGTCGAGCTTGCGGGCCGGGTCGTGCGGGACGAGCTCGCGCGGCTCGCCGCCGCCCTTGGGCAGGCCGAC
>NZ_KI912644.1:16264-17328 GCF_000519345.1 Deinococcus pimensis DSM 21231 | reverse complement strand
TCGCCGCCGCCCTTGGGCAGGCCGACGAGGCGGAACTCGCGCGCGCCGCCGGAGTTCGTGACGAGCAGCCACTCGTCGCCGCCGTCCTGCGCGGCGTACTCCACGCCGCGTTCGCGCGGGAGGATCACCTCGAAGTCGCCCGACGCGCGCCCGGCCTCCAGGGCGCGCACCTCCGTCGTGAGGGTGCTGCGCGACGTGAGCAGCACGTACGCGCCCGAGTGGCTGCGCGACAGCGTCAGGGTGAAGGTCTCGTCGTCCTCGCGGTACAGCCGCTCGTCGGGCGCGCCCCCCGCGAGGCGGTGGCGGTACACCTCGAAGGGCCGCCACGCCTCGTCGTTGCGGACGTAGTACAGCGCCTCGCCGTCCGCGCTCCACGCGAGGCTGTAGCCGCTGACGTCCTCCACGCCCGTGCGGGTCTCCTCACGCGTGGCGAGGTCACGGACGCGCAGCTCGTAGCGCTCGCCGCCCGCCGTGTCCACGAGGTACGCGAGGCGCGCGTGGTCGTCGCTGGGCACGGTCCGGCCCACCCAGACGTTCGCGAGGCCCTCGCGTTCACGCAGCTCGTTCGGGTCGAGCAGCACCTCCTCGGGCCCGCCGCCGCGCGGCCTGCGGCAGCGCAGGGGGTACGGGCGGCCCTCCTCGGTGCGGGTGTAGTACTCGTAGGGACCCCAGGGGACGGGCGGGGAGTCGTCCGTCTCCTGCACGTGCGAGAGCATGTCGCGGTAGAGGTCCTCGCGCTGGCCCGCGAGGGGCGCGGTGACCTCGTCGAGGTAGGCGTTCTCCGCGTCGAGGTACGCGAGGACCTCCGGGCGCTCGCGGTCGCGCAGCCAGGCGTACTCGTCCACGCGGGCGTCGCCGTGGCGCTCATGGGTGACGGGTTCCTTCGGGGCGCGGGGCGCCGTGGGCCGGGAGGTGGTCATGCGGGCATCCTGACACGCCGCGCCCGGGGAGGACCAGCCCAAGTCACGCGCGTCCGTGAGGTCCGCCACGGTGGGGCGCTCACTCCCGCCGCACGGCGCGTTCGTCGGTGAGGTCGCGTCCGCGCGCCACTTCGCGCGGGCCGC
>NZ_KI912644.1:15777-16164 GCF_000519345.1 Deinococcus pimensis DSM 21231 | reverse complement strand
ATGAGACGCAAGAAGGCCATCGTGATCGGTTCGGGTATCGGCGGGCTCGCCATGGGCATCCGCCTGCAGAGCCTCGGGTTCGACACCTCCATCCTCCACGCGGGTGGCGCGCGCGTCGAGGGCGTTGTCGACGAGTTCGCGCACCACGTCGAGGGGTCGGGACACGACCTCGCCCGCCGCGATGAGGCGCGCGACGTGCGGGGGCAGCAGACGGATGGGCGAGGCGGTCAACTTGCCGTCATTATCGCGCTGTTTCGGGTTCGACTTCGTGACCCGCGTCCTGCACGCCCGCGCGCAGGCGGCGCTGCAGGTCGTGCAGGAGTTCGAGCGCCCGCAGGGGCGTCGTGCGGCTCAGGTCGAGCGAGGCGAGCTCGCGCGTCACGTCCT
>NZ_KI912644.1:2966-15677 GCF_000519345.1 Deinococcus pimensis DSM 21231 | reverse complement strand
GAGCAGCACCTCGCGCGCGCGGTGCCGCCCGAGCTCGTCGTAGAGCGCGCCGCGCGTGCGGAAGCTCGCGGCGCGGAACTCGCCCGTGGAGAGGTCGAGCAGCGCGAGCGCGTACCCCTCTCCGGTCGCGACGGCCGCGAGGTAGTTCTCGTCCGCGCCGAGCAGGCGCTCCTCCGTGACGGTGCCGGGCGTGAGGAGCTCCGTGATGCGGCGGTCCACGAGGCCGCTGCCGGGCAGCTCCATCTGATCGGCCACGGCGACGCGCGCGCCCGCCGCGAGGAGCCGCTCGACGTGCCCGTCGCGCGCGCGAATCGGGATGCCCGCCATGGGGGTGGTGAAGCCGCTGCTGCTCTTGTGCGTGAGGGTGATGCCGAGCAGGCGCGAGAGCCGCTCGGCGTCCTCGCCGAAGGTCTCGTAGAAGTCCCCCACCTGGAAGAGCAGCAGGTAGTCGGGGTACTCGTCGCGCATCTCGACGTACTGGACCAGCATGGGCGGCAGCGGTCCCGGGCCCATGCCCTTGAGGCCGCCCACGACGCTGGGTTCGAGGTCCTTCGGTCTGCGCATCGACGTATTATGGCGTGCCCGTAACGGGTTCGGGGTGTGGAGCACGTGCGAACGTCGGACTTGCGCGAGAACCTCCGTCCGCGCCGTCGTATCCTGGGCGCGTGACGTCCTTCTTCCGCCGTCTGCTGTCGTGGTGGCTCTGGCGGGGCGGGCCGAGGCGCGCTCCCGCCGCGGATCTCGCGCACGAGCGGGTGCGGTTCGAGCTCGTGACGGGCAGTGAGGCCTTCTCACGACTGAGCGCGTACACGCTGGGTCACGTCGTCCTGAGCCGCCGGGTGAACGCCCTGGCCCGCGAGGGCGGCGACCCGTCCGTTTCGGCGGAGCGGCTGGGTGAGATCACGGACGCGATCATGCGGGCGCTCGCGGCGGCGGAGGCGGAGGACGCCTTCGGGTCGGTGGGCGGCGAGTTGCTCGACCTCGGCATCGAGCGACTTTTGTGAGGAATTTGAGAGGCGAGGGGTAGGCTCGCTGCATGACCCGCCCCGTCCTCTCCCCCTCCGAACGGTCCCTGACCCACCTGACGCTCGTGATGCGTGAGCTGGAGGCCAGCTGGGTGTTCCGCCGCTGGCTGGAGTGCCCGGACGTGGAGCACGGCGAGGTCGCGAGGTTCGTGCTGCAGGTCGCGCCGGAACTGTGGGACCTGCCGGACGACGTGCTCGACACGCACGTCCGTGAGCTGATGGACCGCGTGTCCGTCCTGAACGCGCTGGTAGGTCGGCGGCGCGCGAGCTGAAGGGCGAACGACGCCGCCCGGGACGAGGCGTCCCGGGCGGCGTTCGACCGAATTCAGTTGCGCAGCAGGACCGTCGTCTGGTAGGGCGACGTGGCGGGCGTGAAGCGCGCGCCGCCCACCGTGGACGTCTTGGCGCGCACCCGCAGGGTGAACTGCTTGCTGGCGCCGCTCGTGGCGTACGTGAACGGCTCGTAGGTGCCGCCGGTCGTGTCGAGGGTGAGGTCGTCCATGACGAGCGACCACGTGCCCCCGGTCGTGGAGAGGGCGGCGGGGATGGTGGTGGGTCGGTTCGTGGTGGTGCACACGGGTCCGGGGGCGTCGGGGCCGCACACGACGGAGCGGAACTCCTGGATGGCGTAGATGCCGTTGGCCGTGTCGTCCGCCCAGGGGTCGGTGGATCGGTCGGCGGCGCTCACGGTGGCGCGCGGCACGACGCGGTAGACGAGGTACATCGATCGGTTGAGGTCGTACTGCGCGGCGGTACTACCGGTCGTCTGGTAGGCGTCGGAGACGAGCACCGCGAAGCAGGGCAGGCCGTTCGTGGGCGCGGGGATCTGACAGGTCACGCCGTCCACGGTGAGGCTGGTGCGGACGGCGCTCGCGGCGCGCAGTCGGTCTCCGAGGTAGCCGGTGACGTCCTACAGCTCGGTGAGGCGGTTGGCCTCGCCCGTCACGCGCGACGCGGTACTAACGGTGCTGCCCTACCAGTAGACGAGCAGCACGGTCAGCATGGAGACGACCGCGAGGGCGACGAGCATCTCGATGAGGGTGAAGCCTCCGCGAGCCGAGCGCGTCACGAGGAGGGCCTTCCGAACTCGGTGACGAAGGACACGTCGGGCGTGCCCGTGCGGGTGCAGGTGACGGTGAGGCGGCGACGCTACGGAGTCGAGGAGGTGCCCTACGGCGTCTGCGTCTAGGTGCAGGTGAAGCCGGACGGCGTGGTCGGCAGCGCGGGCAGGCTGGTGTTGGTGGCGGCGTCGAAGGCGGCGCGGGTCGTCCACTACGCGCGGACGTTCTCGACGGCGGTGCGGGCGAAGGTGGTGACGCTCTAGTCGTCGCCGGAGCGGCGGTTGGCGGCGGTGAGGCTGGGGAACACCAGCAGGGTCGAGGCGGTGACGATGCCGAGCACGGCGATGGCGATGAGCACTTCGAGGAGCGTGAGGCCCCGTCTGCTGCGGTTCACTTGAGGATCACCTTCCCGAGCGGGCCGGTGACGCGCACGGTGCGCGTCGGCGTGGTGCGGAGGGTGTTGACGGTGGAGACGAGGACGAACTGCACGGTGGCGCCGTCCGTGGCGCCGTAGGGCGGCCGGAAGGACACCTCGGCGGGGGACGCCGCGCTCCCGACGGTGCCGAGCGTGAGCTTCGCGGTCGCGGGCATGGTGCGTTCCGCGTCGGTCGGGGTGCCGGCGCAGGTGGCGTTGGTGTAGGTTCGGACGACGTAGGTGAGGTCGCCGGTGCGGGCGACGGACCGGCAGGTGTTGGAGCGCTTGGCGGTGACGCGCGCGTCGTGCAGATCGGTGGCGAGTTGCTGCGCGGCGTTGGAGAGCGCGACGTTCGCGCGCCACGACACGAAGTTGGGCAGGCCCACGGCGAGCAGGACCCCGACGGCGACCATCACGACGAGGAATTCGACGAGGGTGAAGCCGCGCCTCACTGCTGCCTCCACGTGCCCGCCTCGGCGCGCATGAGGAGCTCGGAGAGCGCCTGCCCGGAGCGCAGCAGGGACTTCTGGTCGTAGGAGACGTTGAGGGTGCCGCGCAGGTCGGTGGTGTCGGGCACGCTGATGTTGCCCTCCACGACGATGGAGCCGAGGAGTTTGGTGTTGCTCTGCACCTTGAGGTTGCCGGCGACGTAGATGAGGCCCTTGAAGCCCGCCGGGGAGTTGCCGGAGCCGGAGTCGCAGCCGCTGCCGCTGCTGTTGGGGACGCCGTTGCCGCTGATGTTGAGGTCGCCGTTGATGATCATGATGCCCTCGCCGCAGAAGGTGCTGGGCAGGCTGACGCTGCTGCTTCCGGCGGGCGGGTTGAGCCAGTAGGCGCCGCGCGTGAAGAGGGTGGGCACGCTGGTGGTGGGCGTGAGGCGGTCCTGCATCTGCGCCTTGGTGATGTTGAACACCTGCTGGAAGAGGGCGTTGCCGCAGCCCGTCGCCGCGCCGATGTTGGGGTTGTTGGCGGCGTAGGGCGGCGCGGGCGAGGAGCTGCCGCCGTTGCTGATGCTCTGGCGGGAGGTGGCGCTGTTGACGAAGCGGCGCACGGGCGAGCCCTGGGTGAGCGCGAGGGCGTCGGTGAGGCTGAGCGGCGAGATGGAGCTGTTCTGGAGGTTCTGGATCTTGCCCTGGCTGTTGAGGGTGTAGGTGTAGTCCTGGTCGCCGGGGCTGGGCATGCTGGTGACGACGCGCAGGTCCACGTAGCCGGTGGCGTAGTCGATGGAGGGCGTCGTGACGGCGAAGCCGCGCGCATGCACGACCGCGCCGCGGTTGGTGCCGCCGACGTTGACGTAGATGATGTCGTTGGGCGCGAAGCCGGTGGGGTCGTTGACGGGGAGCCGGACGACGCTGAAGGTGCTGCTGCCCACGACGACGTTGGGCTGCTGGACGGGCGTGGCGCGGACGGCGAAGGGGATCACGCCGACGGAGGTGCCGCTGGAGAGCGAGATGGGGTAGGCGCTCGTCGAGGGTGCCGGGACGGGCCGCACGGAGACGTCGTTGGTGCCGTTGCGGCCCTCGACGAGGTAGGTGTAGTTGCCGATCCGCAGGTAGCTGCCGCTGTCGATGGCGGTGGGATCCGCGACGCGGATCGTGACGGGGTAGACGGTGGAGGCGGTGAGGGTGGTGGTGGGCGATCCGGAGGCGATGGTCGTCATGTCGGTGATGACGCCGGTGTTCGGGTCGCCGCTGCCGTTGCGGCTGGCGCTCTCGCCGCGGGCCTCGGAGTTGCCGCCCATGTCGATGGGGGGGCAGCTGACGAGCGCGGCGGGGGACGCGACGTTGAAGTTGGGGGGCCGCTTGAGGTACATGTCCTGCAGGACGGTGGCGCGCGCGGCGGTGAGTCCGGTGCCGACGGTGCCGACGGCGCGGACGGTGACGGTGCTCTGCGGGGCGTTCACGGCGACGACCTCGACGTCGACGCGTGGGGAGGTGGCGGCGTCACCGAGGGCGAGGGTCGTGAGGTTGGCGGTGCCGGAGGCGCAGCTGGCGCCGCCGAGGGAGCGGCCCTGGACCCAGCAGGCGAGGTCGGCGAGGTTGCCGCCGAAGCCGCCCTCGCGGACGCGGGCGGTGAAGGTGTTGACGCCGGTCTCGGCGGCGAGGAAGGCCTGGTAGGCGCTTCTCTCGCCGCTGGTGCCGCGTCTCGCGTCCACCGTGATGATCGAGGTGGTGGAGAGGATGAGGGCCATGACGATGACGGTGAAGACGATGACGATGACGAGGGCGATGCCCTCCTGTCTCTTGTTCAAGACGACCTCGGGGAAGGTGAGATGAGGTGAGTCTGTCATGAGCAGAGATGAAGGCACTACCCCCTGATGGGGGCACCGAGACCCGGTTTGTGTAAAAAAACCGCCCTCTGGAACGAGATGTGCTAGGAAATTCGCACGTCCAATCTCCTCAGCGGCCCCCTCGAAGCGGCCTGGCCGTTCGCGCGACCCGCTCGGCGTGAGCGAGGTCGAGTTCGCCGTAACGCGGCATGACGCGGCACGCGGGGAAACCCGGCACCCCGAAGGACCCGAGCGCGCGCTCGCCGCAGTAGTGCGTGAACACGAGCCAGCGGAAGCGGGCGAGCACCTCCCCTTTCGAGCAGAAATAGTCCAGGACGTCCGGACGCGTGACCTGATCGAGTTCGACGTGCGGATCGAAGGAGAAGGCGCGGGGGTTGGCGCGGCACCCCGGCACCTGCGCCTCGACGTCGCGCTCGCCGGTCCGGTCGTCGAACAGGTGCGACGCCTCGTGCGGCAGGGCGCGCGTCCAGACGGCGGCGCGGGCGTGGATGGTGTGGAAGCGTCCGTCGTACACGGCGTCCGTGCTCGCGGGACGTTCGAACTGCGCGACGACGGTGGGCCAGACGTCCTCGCCGTAGAGCTTGACCACGCCGTCCACGCCCTGGAAATTCACGGCGAAACGCGCCACCACCGGCAGGTCCGGATCACGGAAGTACCGCTGGAAGACGGTGAACCCCGAGGCGACCGCGACGAGCGCGAACACCAGGAACAGCAGGCGCGTCCGTGGGGACACCTTCCCCGCCCGGGCAGGGCCGGAAGGCGGAGGGGGCGTCACTGGAGCTCGAGCGAGATCTGCTCGGTCTTCGGCGCGCCGTTCATGTCGTACGTGTAGGTGATGCCGTTGCTGGTCGCGTTGACCTGCGCCACCGTGACGTAGGACGGACGGGTGCCCGCCCCGAGCGTCACGCAGTCGAGGTTCCTGATGTCCGCACTGGGATTCTCGAGGGAGAAGCGCGTCGCGGAGGTGGCGCAGTTACGCGCGTAGGCGGCCGCGCCGGTCACGACGGCCTTGCCGCGCGCGCCGAGCAGGTTGGGAATCAGGACGGCGGCGAGGATGCCGACGATCGCGATGACGATGAGCACCTCGATGAGGGTGAAGCCGGTTCGAAGCTGAGTCATGGGAGGTCCTCCGATCTGGCTGGTGGCGTGAGGGCGGGTGAGGGAGCGTGGCGGCCGAGCGCGAGGGTCAGGCCGAGCAGGGCCCACACGACGGGCTCCACGGTCGGCATGGCGAACCACGTCAGGCCGCATCCGAAGTAGACCAGGAGCGCCCAGGCCAGCTGTGCGGCGAGCGTACCCGATCCGTCCAGTGCCCGCTTCAGGGCGAGCACGAGGAAGACGACGAGGGCGAGCGCGGCGGGCAGGCCACTCTCGACCGCGTAGTCCGCGAGGTAGTTGTGGACCTTGTCGTTCCCGATCTGATCGAGCGCGAGATAAACTCTGCGTCCGTTCTCCAGCTGAGAGTAGCTGTTCCCCTCCTTCGATACGCGGGCGAGCCTGAGCATCGCCCCGGCCTCCTCAGGGGTGGCATGCGTCCAGAACTGCGTCTTGAATCCTCCCGCACCGTGACCGATCGCGGGCTCGTCCGCGACGACCCGCAGGGCGACACGGGCCGCGAGAAGACGGTACTCGAGGCTGCCGTCGGTCCGGGCGGTCACGAGGTCCGTCCGGTCCCGCGAGGCGGGCAGGGAGACGAAGAGGACGAAGCCGAGGAGGGCCACGGCGGCGGCGGGCAGCACACGCCGGACCGGGGTCCAGGACGACCGGAGCCCCTGCGCGGCGCACCAGACGAGGAGCAGGGCGGGCAGGACGAGCCAGGTGGTCCGGGTGGGTGCCGCCGCCAGCGCGGCGCCCAGCAGCAGCAGCAGGGGGACACGCGCCGCCACGGGCAGGAGGGGCCGGGGGGACGCGGAGTTCAGGAGCAGGAAGGTCAGGAGGACGCCCACGTACGCGGAGGCCGGACCCCTGTTGCCGAGACCGCCGCTGGGTTGCGCGGCCCGGATCGCGTCGTTGAGCAGGCTCATCGGTTCGACGCCGAGGCTCTGCACGAGCATCCACGCGGCGTTGATTCCGCCCCCGACGAACAGGGCCGTGAGCGCGGCTCGCGGGTCGAGGCGTCGGACGGTGGCGACGAGGTACGTGAGGGGGGCCAGCGCGAACCACAGGAGTTGCACGGCCACGCCGTCCGCCCTGGAGACGGGCCCGTGGAACGTGAGGAAGGGGTCGTCTCGCCTGAGCAGGGCGGCGGCCAGAACCCAGAGCGTCAGGACTCCGTAGCTGCCCCACAGGAGGTCCCCACGGTGGCGTCGGGGTGGACGCCAGCCGCGGAGGAAGGCCCCGGCGAGGAGGAGCCCACCGACCGCGACGGTCGCCGTGAGGGTCACGAGCTTGGGGTACAGCCCGTACATGTACGGCGCCACGCCGGGCGGGAGGGGCGCCCTGATCGAGAAGGGGTCCAGGATGAGCACGTGCACGACGAACAGGAGCACGAAGTAGACGTTCTGGAGCCCGCCGATCAGGGGGGCGGCGAACTTGGGCTGCTCCATCTGGTGCCTCCGATGGAACGAGCAGGACATGACGAATCATGTCCTGCTCGTTCATGACGCCGCTGCTTGCGGGAGGGGACGCGTGACCGATGGCGGGCGGGGCGTCGGGTGAGCGCCGTGTTGGGTTCCTCGACGCCTACTGCAGGTTGAGGGCGATGCTGCCGGTGAATTCCGTGTTGTTGATCTTGTACTTGTAGTCGACGGCGGTGCTGGTCGCGTTGGTCCTCGCGTCGGTGACGTAGCTGGGGTACGCGCCCGCGCCGATCTCCGTGCCCTTGCAGTCGAGGCTGTTGGTGGTCGCCTGCGGGTTGTCCAGCGCGTACTTCGTGGCGGCCGTGGCGCAGTTGCGGGCGTAGGCGGCCGCGCCGGTCGCGACGGCCTTGCCGCGGGCGCCGAGCAGGTTGGGGATCAGGACGGCGGCGAGGATGCCGATGATGGCGATGACGATGAGCAGCTCGATGAGGGTGAAGCCCTAGGTGCCGTTCTTCATGTGTGCTCCTGTGCCGTCCGGTTGAGGTATGGATGATCCCGGCTCGGCGGGTATGGCAGTGGCGGTGTACGGTGCTCCGTTCCGCTTGATTAAGGCTAGTCCCAGATTTATGACAGGCTTCTTACACAGGTGATACTTTTTACATTCGATCTACTCCAAGTTTGTAGTCTAATTCTGAAGTTCATTTAGCGAGCGAATATTTTAAGACGTCTTGCCGGATCGGCCGGGCAAAACCGCACGCAGAAGGGAGACCCCATGATGGAGGTCTCCCTTCGAACGCCGGTCGAATCGGTTCAGGTCGTGTGAGCGCGGTCCGGAATGCGCCCGGGCGCCCCCGCCACGTTGGGGCTCACTGGAGTTCGAGCGAGATCTGCTCGGTCTTCGGAACGCCGTTCAGGTCGTACGTGTAGGTGATGCCGTCACTGGTGGCGTTGACCTACGCGGCCGTGATGTACGAGGGTCGCGTGCCCGCGCCGAGGGTGACACAGTCACGGTCCTTCATGTCCGCTCCCGGGTTGTCGAGGGAATAGCGCGTCGCGGCCGTGGCGCAGTTGCGCGCGTAGGCCCCCGCGCTGACCTTCACGGCCTTGCCGCGCGCGCCGAGTAGGTTGGGGATCAGGACGGCGGCGAGGATGCCGATGATCGCGATGACGATGAGCAGCTCGATGAGGGTGAAGCCGGTTCGGATTCGAATCACGCGTGGACCTTCGGAATGGCCAGGAGCGTGGGATCGGGAGAGCCGCCCTAACGGTTGAGCGCGAGGGCAAGTCCGAGTAGGGCCCAGACGACGGACTCCACGGTGGGGATGGCGAACCACGTCAGACCGTACCCGATGTAGATCAGCAGGGCCAGCGCCAGATCTACGCCGACCCGCCCCGATCCGGATAGCGCCGACAGCAGCGACGCCCCAGCGAACAGCACGAGGGCCAGCACCATGGGCAAGCCGCTTTCGACCGCGTAGTCCGCGAGGTAGTTATGGACCTTGTCGCTCTCGAGCTGGTCGAGGGCCATGTATATCTTGTGTCCCGCCTCGTCGACCTGGTAGTAGCTGTGTCCCTCCTTTTTGACACCGGCGAGCCTGAGGATCGTCGCCGCCTCCGGTGGGGTGGCCTGCTTCCAGAGCTGAGCCTTGAACCCGCCCGCCCCGTAACCTGTCAGGGGGCGAGCGGTGATAACACGCCCGGCGACCCGGAGTGTGGTCAGTCGGTACGCCATGCTGCCGTCACCCACTGCGTCGGCGACACTGACCCTGGTGCGTTCGGTGTCACCGGACGGGATCAGCAGGATGGCCACAAAGCCCACAGCCGAGAAGGCAAACGCAACCATCCACCTCCTCAGGAGAATCCAGTCCCTTGTGACCACACGTGTCAGGGCCCAGACGAGCAGCAGGGCTGCGAGGACGACCCACGTCGTCCTCGTCGGCATCGTTGCGAGGGCTGCGCCGAACAGCGCCAACAGGGGCAGCCTCACGATCGGTCCGAAGAGCGGCTTCGCCGCGCTGGAATTGAAGAGCACGAAGGCCAGTACGATGGCGATATACGCGGACGCGGGGCCCCGGTTTCCCAGACCCCCGACCGCGTGCCGGGCAGCGAGCTGATCGTTGAGGAGCTTCAGGGGCTCGATGCCGAAGTTCTGCAGCAGTATCCAGCAGGCGGTGAGCGCGCCCCCGCTCAACAGCGCTCCCACGGCGACCCGGGGATTGAACCCACGGACCGTCGCGACGAGGTACGTGAGGGGTGCCAGGGCGAACCACATGAGTTGCACGGCGGCGCCGTCCGCTCTGGAGATGGGCCCGTGAAAGACGAGAAACGGGTCGCCTCGCCTCAGGAGGGCGGTGCCCAGGACCCAGAGGAAGAGCAGGGCAAAGCTCCCCCAGCGCAACAGGTTCCTCCGATCGGGTCGGAATCGCGGACGCCAGCCGGACAGGAAGGCTACGGCGAGGACGAGCATCCCGACGATCACGGAGGTCGAGAGCGTAACGAGTTTGGGGTACAGGCCGTACATGTAGGGCGCCACACCAGGTGGGAGGGGCGTCTTGATCGTGATGGGATCCAGGATAAGCACGTGCACAACGAACAGCAGCAGGAAATAGCAGACCTGGAGCCAGATGATCAGGATGTTTCCGAGGGGGGACTGCCGCACTGGGAATGCCTCCAAAGAACGGGCAGGACATGACACGTCATGTCCTACCCGTTCTTGCCGCTTGGCGATTACTGCAGGTTGAGGGCGATGGTGCCCGTGAAAGGGACGTTGTTGATCTTGTAGGTGTAGTCGATGGCGGTGCTGTTCGAGTTGGTCGCCGCCGAGACCAGGTAGCTGGGGAACGCGCCCGCGTTGATCGTGCCCGCGGCGTCGCAGGACAGGTTGTTGGTGGTGGCCTACGGGTTGTCGAGCGCGTACTTGGTGGCGGCGGTGGCGCAGTTGCGGGCGTAGGCCTAAGCGCCGGTCTAGACGGCCTTGCCGCGCGCGCCGAGCAGGTTGGGGATCAGGACGGCGGCGAGGATGCCGATGATGGCGATGACGATGAGCAGCTCGATGAGGGTGAAGCCCTAGGTGCCGTTCTTCATGTGCTCTCCTATGCCGTCCGGGTTGAGGTATGGATGTTCCCGGTTCGGCGGATATGGCATCGGCATGAGGACGATGTGAAGTTTTGCCGTGACCTTAAGGTAGGCACGATATTCTTACAGGTTACTTACAAACCGTCGTATTATGAGATAACCTCGCGCCACACGCAATTTCTGTCCTTCATACAATCTTAAGAAGCACCCCCCGCCTTTCGACGGGGGGTGGGGCGCTCGTGGCGCTGCTCTGGAGCCAGAGGTCGGATTTGAACCGACGACCTACCGATTACGAATCGGTTGCTCTACCGCTGAGCTACACTGGCGTGGTGGTGGCAAGAGCCGGATTTGAACCGGCGACCCAACGATTTTCAGTCGTTTGCTCTACCAACTGAGCTACCTTGCCGAGTCGCCCTTTCGGGCGATGATGGCGGTCCGGACGGGATTTGAACCCGCGACCTTCTGCGTGACAGGCAGATATGCTAACCGCTACACTACCGGACCGTACTGCAAACCTCCGGTGCCGCGCCCCTTCGGGCCGTCCCTTCAGCGCGTTCGAGTCTAGCGGAAGCCCAAAAGTCTGTCAACAGTCACCTTTCCCCGCTCAGAAGGGCGCGACGCGGACGCTCGTCACGGGCTGATCCAGCTCGGGCCGCACGATCAGCTCCAGGTACTCGCGGCTCCCGAGCGCGTCGATCATGGCGAAGTCCCCGCTCTCGTGCAGCAGGATGCCGCCCTGCATCTGCGTGTGCCCGTACACGCCGAAGCGCACGCCCGTGGCGCGCACCAGCTCGGGCGTGTCGCGCCACCACGTCTTGTGCGTGTGGTCCGAGTAGAACAGGTCGTCGTAGTGACCCATCCCGGGCATGGGCCCCACGTGCGCGAACTGCAGGTGGCCCACCCGCAGTTCGCGCGGGAAGGTCTGGAACCACGTGCGCAGGTGCTCGGGCAGGTACACTCCGCCACGCTTCGGGTCGAACTCGGTGTGGATGACGCCCGCGCCCGTCCCGAGCAGGTAGCTCGTGTTGAGCACCGCGTCGTCGTGGTTGCCGAGCAGGACGTGCACGTTGCCGCGCGCGGCCAGCACGAACTCCCGGAGGCGTTCGAGCTGCTGCACCTGCGCGCGCGCCGCGAGGAACAGGTGGTCCGGGTTCACGAAGTCGAACTCGGGCTTGCCGGACACGCGGGCGTAATCCGCGCGGCTCTTCGGATGCACGAGGTCCCCGATCAGGACGACCTGGAAGTGCCCGGCCCTCAGCGGCTCGGTCGGGTTGCCCTGCGCGTCGGCGGCGTACGCGGCGCGAAGCGCGGCCCACAGCGCGCCGAAATCCGCGTGGACGTCCCCGATGGCGATGAACTTGCGCACAGGACTCAGGACCTCATCAGGGCCTTGAGTTCCGCGTACACCTTGCGGCTCTCGTCGAGGGTGTTGCCGTAGCCGCCGTGCCGGACCAGCACGAGGCTCGCCTGCTTGCCGAGGCCCTTCTCACGCAGCTGGTCCATCAGGTCGTCGATGTGGCCGCGCGCCTTCTCCAGTTGCGGATCACGCGGCGGCTCGGGCGGCAGGGCGCGCGCGGTGGGCGCGGGCTCCGGCGCGTCCGCCTCCAGCTCGGCCGTGTTGGGCCCCTCGTCGGGGTCGTACTCCACGAGGCTGGGCGTCACGGCGTACGCCTCCGGCAGGATGCCCCAGGCGCGCGCGGCGTCCGTGAGCGCCACGAGCCGCGCGCCCGTGAGGTCCTGCGCGGTCCCGAGGCCCTCGCGGGCGTGACCGAGCAGGTCGAGACGGCAGCGCACCACGGGCGGCGTGACGCTGTCGACGCGCCAGCCGAGACTCCAGTGCTCGGCGAGGCGTCCAGTGAGGGTGGCGTAGAAACGGTCCTGGTCGAGGACGGGCACGACGAGCGCCTGCTCGCCGCGGACGTCGAGGGTGGCGAACCGGGGCCCTTCCCGCGTGAGGGCGTCTCGCACCGCGAGGAGGTCGGGATGCATGCGGCCAGTATACGGAGCGGCGACTCCGCGCGCGCGTCAACTCACCGCGCTTCGTGAAGGTGACGATTGTCATGCGCCTCGCCTGACGACCCGCCCTGCCGCGCCCCGCGCGGCGCGCCTAGGGTGAGGACATGACCGATCCCGTCCGCCTCACGAACGTCACGCGCACGTACGGCAGCGTCACCGCGCTGCGGGACTTCAGCCTGAACGTGCGCTCCGGCGAACTGCTCGCGCTGCTCGGCCCGAACGGCGCGGGCAAGAGCACCCTCGTCTCCCTCATGCTGGGCCTGCGTCCGCCCACGCGCGGCGAGGTGCGCGTCCACGGCGCCGACCCGCG
>NZ_KI912644.1:2617-2866 GCF_000519345.1 Deinococcus pimensis DSM 21231 | reverse complement strand
AGCACGACGGTGTAGGCGCTGACGATCCACTGCAGCGTGGCGGTGCCGCCGCCGAGCGTGCGGCCCACGTCGGGCAGGGCGACGTTCAGGACGGTCGTGTCGAGCACGACGAGGAAGAAGCCGAGGCACACGGAGAGCAGGGGCAGCGTCCCGAGCTCGCGTGGCGTGGCGCCCGCGGCGGGGGCGCTCACAGCTGGATGTCCCCGGCGAGGACGCCGCCCCGCTCGAAGCGTTCGGCGCGCAGGGACG
>NZ_KI912644.1:2363-2517 GCF_000519345.1 Deinococcus pimensis DSM 21231 | reverse complement strand
GCGTGCGTGGCGCGCGGCGTCGGGGAGAAGCTCGCGCGGGTGCGCGTGCCGAGGGTGGCGCTCGTCCTGGCGAATCCCGGGACGGAGGTCAGCGCGCGCGACGCGTACGCCTGGCTGGACGAGGCGGGGAGCTTCACGGGGCCGCTGGACGTGG
>NZ_KI912644.1:1892-2263 GCF_000519345.1 Deinococcus pimensis DSM 21231 | reverse complement strand
CCTGAAGGTCACGACGCCCGGCGACCTCGTGCTCGCGGAGGCCATCGCGCGCGCCTGGGACGCGGAGGTGAGCACGTGAGGGTGTTCGCGCCCGCGAAGGTGAACCTCGGCCTGAGCGTCCGGGGGATCCGCAGGGACGGCTATCACGAGCTGCACTCGCTGATGGTGCCGCTCGCGGAGGGCGACGAGCTCGAACTGCACCCCGCGCCGCACCTGTCGCTGGTGGTGCGCGGCGCGCACCTGCCCACCGACGAGCGCAACCTCGTGTACCGCGCGGCGCGCGCGTACCTCGACGAGGCGGGCTGCTGGGAGGGCGCGCGGATCGTGCTGCACAAGAGGTTGCCGCTCGCGTCGGGCGTGGGGGCGGCTCG
>NZ_KI912644.1:0-1792 GCF_000519345.1 Deinococcus pimensis DSM 21231 | reverse complement strand
GGAGCTGGCGGCGCTGCCGGGCGTGACGGCCGTGAGCCCGGACGGCGAGGACGGCGTCGTGACGCTCCGCGCCACCGAACCCGAGGCGGTCCTGCGGACCCTGTGGGCGCGCGGCGTGCCCTTCGATCATCTGGAAGTGAGCCGCGCGAGCCTGGAGGAGGCCTTCCTGAGCCTCACGGGCGGCGCGCACGAGGAGGTGCGGGCATGAACGACCTGACGAGCACGACGGACCACCCGGCCCCAACGACGGCCACCCCGAGCCCGAGTCTCCCGCGCGCCGTGGTGGCGCTCTCCCGCGCGGAGCTCGTGAAGCTCCTGCGCGTCCCCGCCTTCGCGATCCCCACGCTGGCCTTCCCGACGCTGTTCTTCGCGATGTTCGGCCTCCCGAACGTCGGGCGCACGCTGGCCGGGGTGGACGCGGGCGCGTACCTCGTCGTGTCGTACGCGGCGTACTCGCTGCTGTCCGTGGCGCTCTTCTCCTTCGGGGTGTCGGTCGCGTCGGAGCGGGCGCTGGGCTGGTCGCGCCTGCTGCGCGTCACGCCGATGCCGCCCGCCGCGTACCTCCTCGCGAAGGTCGTGGCGGCCCTCGTGACGGGCCTCGCGACGATCACGGTCCTCGTGACCTTCGCGGCGCTCGTGGGGCACGTGCGCTTCGAGGCGGGCGTCCTCGCGCTCGTCGTGCTGAAGCTCCTGGCGGGCATGACGCCCTTCGTGGCGCTCGGGCTCTTCCTGGGCTTCTCGGTCGGGCCGACCGCCGCCGCGCCCGTCGCGAACCTCGTGGTGCTGCCGCTCGCGTTCATGTCGGGGCTGTTCGTGCCGCTCTCGCTGGGCCCGGCGGCCATCCGGGAGATCGCGCCGTACT
This sequence comes from Deinococcus pimensis DSM 21231, assembly GCF_000519345.1. Taxonomy (GTDB): domain Bacteria; phylum Deinococcota; class Deinococci; order Deinococcales; family Deinococcaceae; genus Deinococcus_A; species Deinococcus_A pimensis. The sequence continues at coordinate 930 of NZ_KI912644.1, read as the reverse complement.
CGCCCGCCTACCACTTCGCGCAGGTGGCGTGGTCCACCATCGGCGTGAGGTCGAGCGGCGCGGAGGTCACGCACTGGCTGTGGCTGGCGGGCTGGGGCGCGCTGTTCGCCGGGCTCGCGCTGTGGGCGTACCGACGTGACGAGGACCGCCGTTACGGCTGAGCTCCGCGCGCGGACCCCGGGGGTCCGCGCGCCTACACTGGAGGACGACGTGAACGACCGCGCGACCCGTCCGAAGGTGTACCGAGCGCTGCCCCTCGTGTGGCTGGGCTACCTGCTGTTCCCCCTCTACGCCCTCACCCGCGCGGACGCGCCGCCCGCGTGGTTCGTCGGGACGTTCCTGGTGGGCAGCGCGGTGTTCGTGTTCGCCTACGTCCGGGTCTTCTCCGGGGACGTGGACGGGCGCTGGAACGTCGCGGCGTACGCGCTGTGCCTCGCGCTGTTCGCGCTGTGCGCGCCCTTCCTCGGGTCCTACGCGGTGACGTTCCTGATCTACGCCGCGTCCGTCGCGGGCTTCCAGGCGCGGCTGGAACGGGGCCTCGCGGGCACGCTCCTCGCGGCGCTGCTCTCCCTGACGCCTCTCGCGCGGCAGGGCGCGGGCGTCATGGACGTCGTGCCGCTCGCGCTGATCGGTCTCGTGAGCGGCGTCGGCAACCACTTCAGCTTCCGCGCGATGAGCGAGTCGCGCCGCGCGCGCAGGTTGCAGCGCGAGAAGGAACAGCTGGCGCAGACGGCGGAGCGCGAGCGCATCGCGCGGGACCTGCACGACCTGCTGGGGCACACCCTCAGCGTCGTGGTGCTCAAGAGCGAGCTCGCCGCGCGCCTGATCGAGCGCGACCCCGCGCGGGCCGCGCAGGAGATGCGCGAGGTGGAGCGCATCTCGCGCGGCGCGCTGTCCGAGGTGCGGTCCGCCGTGCGCGGCTACCGCGGC
>NZ_KI912643.1:56874-58471 GCF_000519345.1 Deinococcus pimensis DSM 21231 | reverse complement strand
CGCGGCTTCCGCGCGGACGTGATCCTCGGCGCGCTCCGCGAGGCGGGCCTGAGGCCGGGCGGCGGACGCGGCGCCGTGGACGCCGATCTCTCTTGACAGTCTCTCATGACCTCGCTAAAGTGTCTGGGCACGACGGACGTTCGCCGTGCGAGTGGTTCGGGGCGTAGCGCAGCCTGGTAGCGCACTTCGTTCGGGACGAAGGGGTCGGAGGTTCGAATCCTCTCGCCCCGACCATACAGGGACACGGCCCTCCACGCGGGGGCCGTGTCTTGTCATGTCGGCCCCCGGCGCGGCAGAACGTCACATCAAGCGTCGTCCGGTCACGCGCCGGGCAGGAAAGAGTGAGCATGCGGGTGTTCGCCATCGCCGACCTCCACCTCTCGGAGGCCCAGCCCAAACCCATGACCGTCTTCGGGTCGAACTGGCACGGCCACCCCGAGGCGATCTTCGACCGCTGGCGCGAGACGGTGACGGACGAGGACGTGGTGCTGCTGCCCGGCGACCTCTCCTGGGCGATGAAGCTGGACGGCGCGCTCGTGGACCTGCGCCGCGTCGCGGAGCTGCCCGGCACGAAGGTGCTGTCGCGCGGCAACCACGACTACTGGTGGCCGAGCATCTCGAAACTCCGCGCGAGCCTCCCGCCACGCATGCACGCCCTGCAGAACGACGCGGTGAGGCTCGGGGACGTCGCGGTGTGCGGCACGCGCGGCTGGACCACGCCGGGCGTGGAGGGCTGGACGCCCGAGGACGACCGCATCTACCGCCGCGAACTCGAACGCCTCACGCTGGCCCTGCAGTCGGCGCGCTCCCTCAACGCGCCCGCGACGGTCCTGATGCTGCACTACCCGCCGAGCGCGCCGGGCTTCGCGCGGAGCGGCTTCACGGACCTCATCGAGGAGTACCGCCCCACGGCCGTGGTGTACGGGCACCTGCACGGCGTGCCCGTGGAGCGCAGCCTGCGCACCTGGGCGGGCGTGCCGACGCACCTCGTGGCGGCGGACGCGCTGAAGTTCAGACCCAAACTGGTTCTGGAGACGCACTGACGGCCCACGCTTGAGGACCCGACCGCTCGGGTCCGTACGACGATGGCCGCTGGTTCTGGAGACGCGCTGACGGCCACCGCATAAGCGAGGGACCGCTCCCGAGCGTACGACGGCCACAACTGATTCTGAAGACGCGCTGACGGCCCCTCCTAGGGCTGCTCGCGCCTGGCCGCGAAGAAGTCGTGCAGGAGCCGCGACGCCTCGCGCGCGCGGACGCCGCGCGTGACGTGGGGCCGGTGTCCCCATGCCGCTCGGGAGAGGTCCGTGACGCCGCCGAGCGCGCCGAGCTTGGGGTTGTCGGCGCCGTAGACGATCCGGCCGACGCGCGCCTCGACGGCGGCGCCGTAGCACATGGGGCAGGGTTCGAGCGTCACGACGAGGGTGCAGTCGCCGAGGTAGGGCGTGCCGAGCACGCGGGCCGCTTCCCGGAGGGCGTGGAGTTCCGCGTGGGAGGTCATGTCGCCCTCCTCGCGGGAGCGGTTGCGGGCTCGCGCGACGATCTCGCCCGCGCGGACGACGACGGCGCCGACGGGCACCTCGCCGTGGTCGCGGGC
>NZ_KI912643.1:51003-56774 GCF_000519345.1 Deinococcus pimensis DSM 21231 | reverse complement strand
GTCGTGGTGACGAAGGTGCCCGACGCGGGCCGCGCGACGAGGTAGCCCTCGGTGATCAGGAGCTCCACCGCCTCCAGGACGGTGTTGCGCGCCACGCCCCAGTCGCGGGCGAGGGTTCGGGTGGAGGGCACGCGCGCCCCGGCGGGCAGGTCGCCGGACACGACGGCCTCCCGCAGGCTGCGGTAGACGCGGCGGTAGAGGGCCTCGCTCGGCTGCTCGGGCAGGAGACGCACCCGTCCATGGTAGGGCTTCGTGGGCGCGGCCACGGTGCGCGCACGAGGTCACACCCCCCTCAGGACGCGCTTTCTAGAATGGGAGTCGTGTCCCAGCCCGTCTCCACCCTGCTGCGCGAGTACCAGGACTACGTGCTCGCGTTCCGCCTGCGCCGCGCCCTCGGTGGGCGCGTCGCGCCGAAGGGCGCCCTGCTTCCGCTGAACGTCTACGCGCGCAAGCGCATCGAACGGCAGTCCCTGGCAATGGCCCTCGTCCGCAAGGAGATCCCGCTGGCGGGTCTGCGCGAGATCGACCGTCTCACGAGCGAGACGGCCTTCGGCTTCTGGCACAACCCGTCGGAGGTCGCGGACTTCCTGCGTGCCGCGACGCGTCAGGGCGGCCACCCGGCGCTCGGGAGCCCGGAGGCGTTCGCGTCGCTGTTCACGTCCGCCGAGCACGCGCGGCTCGGGGGGCGCGCGAAGGACGTGTGCGTGCACTACCTGACCTGCCTGAGCCTCGCGGCGCCCGGCATCGATCCCGTGGCGCTCGAGCACGTGTACCGGCGGCTGGAGGCCTTCGACGTGCCGCTGTTCGTGGACGAGCTGCCGCAGGCGGACCGCACCGCCTGAAAATCCCCGTCACCTGAAAGGGTCTTGACAAGAGTTTTTTTCAGGCTTACGGTGAGGGCACCTGTCCAACTTCCCTCGCCGTGCATCACGTCGTGCATCGTCGTTCCCTCCGTCAGGCGGAGGTCCGAATGTCGCAGCTCACCCTGCCGCCGGGCGCGCTCGGTCGGCTCAAGACCCAGCACGGCACGCTCAGCCCGTCGTTGCGGCGCGTCACGGAACACGTGCTGCGTCACCCCGATCAGGTCATCTACCAGACCATCACGGAACTCGCCGAGCACGCCCGGGTCGGTGAGGCGAGCGTCACGCGGCTGTGCCGCAAGCTCGGCTACGCGGGCTTCCACGCCTTCAAGATCGCCCTCACGACGGACCTCGCGGCCTCCCCCAACGCGCACGGCGACCCCACGGAGCCCGTCTCGGACCTCGCGTCGCACGCCGCCCGCGACGCGGTCATCGCGATCGAGGAGACGCGCCGCATCATCGACGCGGACACCGTGGAGCGCGTCGCGCAGCGGATCGCGCGGGCGCCGCGCGTGGACGTGACGGGTCAGGGCAGCAGCGGCGTCGCCGCGCAGTTCCTCGCGCACAAGCTCATGCGGCTCGGGGTGAACGCCGTCTCCTACCCGGACCCGCACATCGCGGCGGTCTCCGCGTCCACCCTCACGAACGAGGGGGTCCTGATCGGCCTGACCCGCTCGGGCAGCACCATCGACACCGTGCAGAACCTGCGCATCGCCGAACGCGCGGGCGCGTTCACGGTGGCCGTCACGAACCGCGCGAGCTCGCCCGCCACGCAGCACGCGCGCGAGGTGATCTACACCGTCAGTCCCGAGGCGCCCCTCGCGGGCGGCGCGATCTCCAGCCTCACCAGCCAGATCCTCGTCGTGGAGGTGCTCTACACCGCCGTGCTCGCCCACGTGCCGCACGGTTCCGAACTCATCCGCAGGACCGCCGAGTCGGTCGTGGAGAAGAAGTACTGAGGCCACAGGCCCAGCCAGGAGGACGTATGAAACGATTCGCCATGCTCAGCCTCGCCCTCGCCCTGACCAGCTCGACAGTCGCGCTCGCGCAGAAACCCGTCGAGATCGAGTTCTGGACGTTCTACCTCAGCCCGAAGTTCGACGACTACATCAACGGCGTCATCAAGGCCTTCGAGGCGCAGAACCCCGGCATCAAGGTGAAGTACGTCGACAAGCAGGCCACGCTGGAGCAGGAACTGATCTCCAGCATCAACCTCGGGAACGCCCCGGACGTCGTGAACCTCTGGTCGGACAGCACGTGGGCGGGCGCGGACAACAACCTGCTGCTGCCCATGACGGACCTCGTCGGCAGGAGCGAGCTCACGCGGCTCTACCACGCGAACCCGCTGAGCAACTTCGAGGCGAACGGCAAGGTGTACGGCCTGCCGTGGTACGGCTCCCTCGACGCGGGCGTCATGTCGTACAACACGGACCTGTTCAAGAAGGCGGGCATCACCAAGCTCCCCACGACCACCACGGAACTCGTCGCGGCGGCCAAGGCCGTCAAGGACAAGACGGGCGCGTACGGCTGGGCGCCCGCCATCAAGGACCCGAACGGCGCGAGCTTCCTCGGCACCTTCGTCTTCGAGGGCCTGCCCATCGTGCAGGGCGGCAAGGCCGTGTTCAACAGCCCCGCGCACGCGAAGCTCCTGCAGACCTACGTGGACCTGTACAAGCAGGACTACATCCCGCAGGAACTGCTGCGCAAGGAGGCCTTCCAGCTCAGCACGGAGCTCTACGCGCAGGGCAAGCTCGCCACGATCATCGGGGGGCCCCAGGCGCTGACGCGCATCCGCGACAACAACAAGGAGATCTACGGCAAGACCGCCGTGGTGAACGCGCCGCTCGGCGCGGGCAAGGTGCAGCCGGGCAGCGGGATGGACCTCGTGATTCCGCGCGCCAGCAAGCACCCCAAGGAGGCGCTCGCGTTCGCGAAGTTCATGACGAACCGCGCGAACCAGGTGGCCTTCGCGAAGGTCGTGCCGGTCATCCCCACCGCGAAGGGCGCGGAGACCGATCCGTTCTTCGCGAAGGCGAAGGGCAGCAAGGACCCCATCGAGCGCGCGACGGGCCTCGTCGGCGCGAGCGGCGCGAGCATCAAGTACGCCATCCCGAACGTCGGGAAGACGGACGACCTGTTCAAGAACTTCAACGACAACATCGAGGCGGCGTTCCTGGGACGCAAGACGGCCCAGCAGGCGCTGAACGACAGCGTGGAGTTCTGGAACAAGAACATGAAGAAATAAGTTGTAGAGACGCGTCACCGCCCCAGGCAGGAGGACCGGACCGCTCCGGTCCGTACGACGCCAAAGGCTGGACGGCCACCCACTCGTGTAGAGACGCGTCACCGCCCCAGGCAGGAGGACCGGACCGCTCCGGTCCGTACGACGCCAAAGGCCTGACGGCCACCCACTCGTGGAGAGACGCGTCACCGCCCCAGGCAGGAGGACCGGACCGCTCCGGTCCGTACACCCACCCCCATCCACCATTCCCCCGGCCGACGCCCCGTTCCCGCGGGGCTCGGCCCGGCCCCGTTCGGAGTCCGCATGAGCCGCAGTGCCCGCACGACCGTCCTCGCGTTCCTGTTCCTGCTGCCGGCGTTGTTGCTGCTGGCGGTGTTCACGTTCTATCCGGTGCTGTACGGGTCGTACCTGGGCTTCACGAGGTACAACGCGCTGAGCTTCGGCAATCACGAGCCGCCACGCTGGGTGGGGCTGGAGAACTTCCGGACCCTGGCGGGCGACGAGCTGTTCCGCACGGGCGTCGTGAACTCCCTGAAGTACCTGCTGGTGGTGCCCGCGCTGCAGCTCGTGTCGCTCGCGGTGGCGTCGCTGGTGAACCGGCGCCTGCCGTTCGTGACGTTCTTCCGCGCGGCGTACTACGTTCCCGTCGTGACGAGCGTGTCGCTGGCGGCGGTGATGTGGGACTGGGTGTTCAACAAGGACGGCCCGCTGAACTGGGCCCTGAAGACGGTGCACCTCATGGCGCAGGGCACGAACCAGAGCTGGCTGCTCGACCCGGACACGGCGTTCTGGTCGATCATGCTGGTGACGTTCTGGCGTGGCTTCGGGTACTACATGGTGCTGTACCTGGCGGGCCTGCAGGCGATCCCGGCGGAGCTGGAGGAGGCCGCGCGGCTCGACGGGGCGAACGCGTGGCAGACGTTCTGGCGGGTGACGGTGCCGCTGATGCGGCCGACGATCCTGCTGTGCAGCCTGCTGTCGACGCTCTCGGCGCTGAGGGTGCTGGAGGAGGTCATCGTGTTCACGAACGGGACGGGCGGGCCGCTGAACAGCACCTTCACGGCGCTGCTGTACGTGTACCGCAAGAGCTTCGGCGGGCTGGACTTCGACTACGGTCTGGCGAGCGCGGCGGGTCTGGTGGTGGCGGCGCTCGCGCTGGTGCTGTCCATCGCGAACTTCCGGCTGATGCGTGAGGGGAGCGTGCGCGCGTGAGCCTCACGAGGACGGAATCCGGGGCGCGTGCCGACGTGAGACCGCGCGGCGGGCTGCGGGTGCGGCGCGGGCTGGGCCTGCTCGGGACGTACGCGCTCCTGATCGGCATCCTGGTCTTCGCGATCTTCCCGTTCGTGTGGACCTTCGTGATCAGCGTGACGGACAGCGGGTCCGTCACGACGGGCCGCACGGTGTACGACTTCCCCGCGAGCCTGTGGCCGAGGCACGTGACGCTGGACAACTTCGGGAACGTGCTGCGCACCTACCCGGGGCTGGGGCGGGCGTTCGTGAACAGCGTAATCATCTCGGGCCTGACGGTGCTGGGGACGTTGGTGGTGTCGTCGCTCGCGGCGTACCCGCTGGCACGCTACGACTTCCGGGGGCGCGACGTGGTGTTCGGGGTGATCCTCGCGACGCTGGTGCTGCCGACGGAGACGAACTTCCTCGTGAACATGCTGACCCTCGCGAGGGTGCGGCAGTGGCCGGTGGTGGGCGAGTACCTCGGGGTGGGCTCGTACATGGCGGTGGTGCTGCCGACGCTCAGCACGGCCTTCGGGATCTTCCTGATGCGGCAGGCGTTCCTGAGCGTGCCGGGCGCCCTCCTGGAGGCCGCGCGGATCGACGGGGCGACGGAGGGGCAGATCCTGCGGCGCGTGATGCTGCCGCTCTCCGTGCCGTCCCTGGCGGCGCTGGGCATCTTCACCCTGGTGGGCACGTGGAACGCGTACTTCTGGCCGTCGATCGCGCTGACGGGCGAGCAGGACCGCTTCCCGCTGGCGGTGGAGATGCTCAAGCTCAAGGGCGCGTTCAACGACAACATCTTCAACACGGCGGCGGGCGCGGTGCTGATGATGCTTCCGGTGCTCACGCTGTTCGTGCTGGCGCAGCGCTTCTTCATGCGGGGCCTCGACGGGGCGGTCAAGTGACGCGCGTGGGGAGCGTGTTCGTGACGGACCTGCCGGGGCCCGTGCTGGACGAGCGGTGGCGCGCGCACCTCTCGCGGCACGGCTTCGCGGGGGTGTGCCTGTTCCGCCGCAACGTCGTGAACGACGAGCAGGTGCGCGCGCTCGTGCGGGACGTGCGGGAGGTGCTGGGGAGCGAGGCGTTCGTCGCGATCGATCAGGAGGGCGGCGCGGTGCTGCGCGTGCTGGACGCGCCGCTCTCCCCCGCCCCCATGGCGCTCGGCGCGGTGGGGGACGTGGCGCTCGCGCGGCGGGTGGGCGCGGCGACGGGCCGCGCGCTCCTGTCCCTGGGAATCAACTGGAACTTCGCGCCCGTGCTGGACGTGAACAGCGATCCCCTCAACCCCGTGATCGGGGAGCGCAGTTTCTGCGGGGACGCCGCGCTCGTCGCGGAGCTCGGCGCGGCGTGGGCGCTGGGCCTGGAGGACGCGGGCGTCCTGTCGTGCGCGAAGCACTTCCCGGGGCACGGGGACACGCGGGAGGACAGCCACCTCG
>NZ_KI912643.1:48529-50903 GCF_000519345.1 Deinococcus pimensis DSM 21231 | reverse complement strand
CGCGGCGCCTTCGAGGCACGCGGTACGTCTCCGGGCGCCGTGCTGCTCGTCGACGACGTGCTCACCACCGGCAGCACCCTCGCGGAGTGCGCGAGGGTGCTGCGGGCGCGCGGCGCGCGGCGGGTGTATTTCGCGACCCTCGCGGTGTGAGCGTCACTTCCCGCTCGTGAACTTCAGTCCGACGATCGCGACGAGCAGCAGGCCCAGGAAGAAGAGCCGCGCGAGGCTGGCGGGCTCCCGGAAGAGCACGATGCCGAGCACCGCCGCGCCCAGCGCGCCGATGCCCACCCACACGGCGTACGCCGTGCCGATGGGCAGGTCGCGCGTGGCGATCCCGAGGAGCAGCATGCTCGCGACGATCGCGGCGCCCGTGAGGACGGACGGGATCACGCGGGTGAAGCCCTCGGTGTACTTCAGGCCGACGGCCCAGGCGGTCTCGAGGAGACCCGCCACGACGAGCAGGATCCAGGACATGGTCGATTCCTTTCCGCGCGTCCATGATCGGGCGTTCGGGACGCGCGAGGCGAGCGCGCCGAGTCGTCCCGACGCGAGATCCATGTCGGCGGCTCGGGTCGTCCCGAACCGGCCCGGGCGAGACGCGGGGGTCTCCTCCGGGCTTCCGGCCGTCAGTCTACCGTGCCCGTCCGAGCGCGGGGCGAGCGCCACCTGAGGAGTGTAGGCGCCGCTCAGGCGTCGCGTTCGCCCGCCGTGACGGGCACGGTGAGCCAGTTCTCGGCGGGGGGCAGCGGGCAGGTCCAGCCCTCCCCGTACGCGCAGTACGGGTGGTAGGCGAGGTTGAAGTCCACGATGACGTGATCCCCGACGACGTCCGCCTCGACGTAGCGGCCCGCGCCGTACGTTTCCCGTCCGCTGGTGGCGTCGCGGAAGGGCACGAAGAGGCGCGCGGGCCGCTCGTCTCCGGGCGGGGCGTACAGGGCGAGCCGCACGGGACCGCCGGGCACGGCGAGGTCCGCGTGACCCCACAGGGCGAAGGCGCGAGGCTCCCCGGTGGTCGTCGCGAGGTCCACCAGCGAGCCGTCCCCGGCGCGTTCGACGGGGGCGGTCACACGCCACGCCGGGTCGGGCGGGTAGTACGCGAGGCCCGTGAAGGTGGCCCGGTCCTGCGGACTCAGGGGCGAGTTCGGGGTCCGGAAGTGCTCGTCCTTGCGGCGGCGGAAGTCGAGGATGTCCGAGAGGTGGTCCTCGTGGGTGCTCACTCGAAGTCCACCGTGAAGTCACGGTCCATGAAGGTGACGACGTCGCCGCGCCGGATCTTCTTGCGGCGGCGGGTCTCCGTGACGCCGTTGAGCAGCACCTCGCCGTTCTGGATGCGGAACTTCGCCTCGCCGCCCGTGTCGACGAGGCCCTCGCGCTTCATCCAGTCCTGCAGGTCCATGACGTTCTCGTCGCGTGGGGGGCGTTCGCTGGTCATGCCCGAGTCTGGCACGGCGCGCGCCGCTCGTCACCGTACGCCCGCACAATGAACCCCCGGCGCGCGCCGGGGGCTCGTGGACGCGCCGCGCCCTACGGGAGGGTGTAGAAGTTCGCGAAGAGACGCAGGTCGGCGTCGTCGACCTTCCCGTCGCGGTTGAGGTCGCCGCGCAGCCCGGCGCCGCTCTTGCCGTAGTTCGCGCTGAGGATCGCGAAGTCCGTGAGGTCCACCTTGCCGTCCCCGTTGAAGTCCGCGCCGCCGTAGCGGTTCCGCACGTCCCCGGCGGAGGCGTTCTCGGGCAGGCCGAGGAGCTTCGCGGCCTCGCGGCGGTAGACGTCCGCGAGCGGGATTAGGCTGTTCGGGTTGAGCTCGACGATGCGGTCCGCGCCGCGCGTGAGGCTGCGGCTCGCGACGTCCGGGCCGAAGGCGGGCGCGGTGCCCACCCGGAAGATGGGGCCGGAGTCCGTCTTGAGGTCGAAGGTGATGCCGGTCGTCTCGAAGGTCTTGAGGGCGGCGCGCAGGGCGTCCTCGACCTCCTTCGTGGCGGGCCGGGCGTTCACGTCCACGGCGCCCGCGACGCCGGCGCAGGCCGCCGCGAGGGCCAGCGCGAGGCCCCTCACGAGCCGCTCCCGCGCGCCTCGACGACGGCGCGCTTGAACGCGGCGGGGTCCGTGACCTGCTGACCCACGACGCGGCCCTCCCTGATGGGGTAGACGCCCTGGTTGAGTCCGACGACGTTGCTCTCCGTGAGGGCGGAGCCGAGCAGCAGCACCGCCTCGTCCCCGGCGGTGAAGGTGGGCGCGTCGTCGAGGCCCGCGAGGACCCACACGGCGGGCGCGCCCTCGAAGGCGGGGAGGCTCGCGGCGTTCCCGGCGAGCGTCTCGCTGACCTGCAGGGTGTAGACCTTCCAGGCGAGGCCGTCGCGTTGCGCGTCCCGGACGG
>NZ_KI912643.1:46720-48429 GCF_000519345.1 Deinococcus pimensis DSM 21231 | reverse complement strand
GCGCGCGGGCGGGCGCGAGGTCCGCCTCGCCGGGTTCGGCGCCGAACTTGATCTGCCGGGCGGCGGCGGGCGCGAGGTCCACCATGACGGTCTCCTCCAGCAGGGCGCGGCTGAGGCGCAGCGCTTCCTCCTTCAGGGGGACCGTGAAGTCCAGCACGACCTCGGGGACGAGCCGGGCCTGACGGACGCGGAGGGTCGGGCGGCGGAACTTTCCGGCGACGACGGCGGCGGCGGCGAGCCCGTAGGCGAGGGCCTCGGGGTCGGCGCGGCGCGCGATGTCGACGTTCTGGACGTGGGTGAGGTCGGTCATGGTGGGGGTGGGCGCCGGGCAATCCCGAGTGCTTCACTCTACTTTGACGTGTGATGAAGGGAACGTCAAGTCTCTGTATCGGAGAGACGCGTGGGCGCCCCAGGCATGAGGACCGGGCCGCCCCGGTCCGTACGCCGCCAAAGGTTGTGGAGACACGCCACCGCCCCAGGCATGAGGACCGGGCCGCCCCGGTCCGTACGCCGCCAAACCGCCCGAATTATTTTCAGAGGCGGCCCATCAGGAAGTCCAGCGTGCCGCCGTAGAGCGCCTCGCGCGCCGCGATCTTCTCGAAGGCGTGGCCCACCCTCGGCACCGTGGAGAAGGGCGCGTTCGCGGCGAAGGCGTACTGCTCGGCGCTCGCGCGCGGCACCGTGTCGTCCTTCTCGCCGTGGAAGACGTGCGTGTCGCGCCCCGCGCGCCGCAGCGCTTCGAGCGGATCGAGCCTGGAGAGCTCCGCGAGGAAGGCGCGGCTCACGCCGAGCCCCTTGACCTCCACGAGCGTCGGCGGGAGGATCCCGAAGGGCAGGTGGCGCAGCATGTCCTGCGGCAGCATCGGCGACCACAGCGCGAGGCGGTGAGGACGGGCGTGCTGCGCCGCGAGCGCCGCGACCATCCCGCCGAGCGAGAGGCCCAGCAGGGACACCCGCTCCCCGTCCACGCCGGGCAGACCGCGCGCGAACTCGACGGCGGCGAAGGCGTCCTCTACCTCGCGCGAGACGGTCACGTCGGCGTGGTCGCCGTCACTGTCGCCGCTCCCGCGGAAGTCGAAACGCAGGCTCGCGAGGCCGCGCGCCTCGAACGCGCGGCTCGCGAGGGTGAACAGGCGGCCCTCCTCGCTGCGGTCCCCGGTGAAGCCGTGCAGCATCACCACGAGCGGGTGACCGTGCTCGGGCGCGGGCGTGTCGGGCAGGTGCGTGACGCCCACGAGGCGCTCTCGTCCGACGCGGAAGGTCGCGAAGGTCTCCATGCGCGCCAGTCTAGACGTCCCTGCCCGAAGGTCACCGGGTGCGGGGACGCTCCTTAACGCTCGCTCAGCAGGAAGGCCGAGGCCGCCTCGTGGAACGCGGAGGTCCACGCGAGCGAGTCGAAGGTGTGCCCCGCGCCGGGAATCACGTCGAGGTCCGCGCCCGTCTCGGCGGCGTAACGGCGGCCCACCCCGAGGGGCACGCTCGCGTCGAGCTCCCCGTGGATCACGTGGACGCGGCCCCCGTACCCCTTGACGGTCACGAGCGGGTCGAGGTCACGCAGTTCCTCCAGGAAGGGGCGCCCGAGCGGCCAGCCGCCCACGTCGATGACGTCGGGCAGGACGCGCGGGTCAGGGTACTGCGAGAGCCACAGGTCCGGCAGGGCGGGCGCGCACAGCAGCAGCCGTTCGGGCCGCGCCTCGGGCGCGGCGAGC
>NZ_KI912643.1:44645-46620 GCF_000519345.1 Deinococcus pimensis DSM 21231 | reverse complement strand
CGCGCGGCGAGCGCCGCTCGGAGCTCGCGCGGCAGCTCGACGAGGCCGCGCGGCAGGTGCGCGCCGACCTCCTGCAGCTCAAGCTCAACGAGCACTTCGACGCGGGCGGGTTCGATCCCGCCGTCGATCTCGGGACGCACAACGTGTCCACCCCCTACGAGTTCGGGACCCTCATCGCGAACGAGTTCCTGCGGCCCGGCCTCAAGCCCGCGACCCGCGAGCTGCAGCGCGAGATCATGGCGACGGGCTTCGGACGCTCGAAGCTGCGCCTTCCCGTGGCGTACTTCGGCGGGAAGGGCGGCAACGGCTGGAAGATCCTCACGATGACGGGCTACGTGGAGACGCCGCGAGGTGACCACGTGGTGTACGTCTTCATGCAGCACGAGTCGCACGAGGACTACACCATCCCGAACGCCCGCGCCGCCTTCGAGTGGATCAACGAGGCGATCGCGGCGGTGGAGGGCGGCTGAGGCGCGCGGCTCAGCTGCCGACGACCTCCACGTAGAGGATGTTGGAGGCGTTGACGACGTAGACGCGTCCGTTCACGGAGAACTCGAAGGAGCCTCTCCCCTGCGCGAACACCTCACGGATGCGTTCCACGTGGCTCGGGCTGGCCGCCTCCACGTGGAGGGTCTTTCCTTCCATCAGCACGATCGTGATGCTCATGCCTCTTCTTATATCCCTTCCCGCGAGGCCCGGGCCGTAGGGTCCCTTCATGCTCGCGCCGCGGGGCGCGCGGCTCAGGCTTCCTGACGAACGGGGGCGAATCCCGACTCCTGCCTGCGTGCCCACCACGCGCGCGCTGCCTGCGCCCACCGTGGCACGAATCCGGCTCGGCGCTCGCGCCGCCGCCGTCGACCGGGCAGGCTGACCTCGTAGAGCGCCGCCGCGAGGTCGAACAGGTCCCTCACGCCGCATCGGCGGCGCGCGAAGTCGTCCGTGTACCCCAGCAGTTCGAGGGTCACGGCGACCTCCAGGGCGGACGCGGCGTGCAGGCACACGGAGTCGAGCTCGCGGGAAAGTTCGGCGACGCGGTCGTCGCTGCGACGCTCGCTTCCGGCGTAGGCGGCGATCACGCTGATGCGTGGTTCCCGGTAACGGCCGACGGGGCTCATGTGGTCCTCCTGGTGAGCAGTTCGTCGAAGACGGCGAGGTAACGTTCGAGCATGAGGTCGCTCGTGAAGTGCTCCAGGGCCCGCGCGCGCGCCGCGCGTCCGAGCTCCGTCCGCGTGACGGGATCGAGGAGCAGGTCCAGCAGGGCGTGCCCGAAGGCCTCCGGGTCGTGGGGCGGGATCAGGCGTCCGGCCGTGCCGAGCGCCTCGCCGACGCCGCCCACGTCGTTCGCCACCACGGCGCGTCCGCTCATCATGGCCTCCAGCGCCGCGTACGGGAGGCCCTCGCTGACGCTGGGCAGGGCGACGACGTCGCAGACCTCGAGCGCGGCCTGCACCGACGCGGGCTGGCCCTCGAAGGTCACGTGGCGGGTCAGCCCGGCGGCGCGGACGTGCCGGACGAGGGCGCGCAGGTAGACCTCATTGGACCGGGGGGTCGGACCGAACAGACGCAGACGCGCGTGGGGCAGCCTCCTCACGACGGGCCGGAACGCGGTGATCAGCGTCTCGAGGCCCTTGAACGGGTCGATGCGGCCGATCCACCCCACGGTGGGGACCGCGCCGACCCGGGCGCTCAGGTCGGGGTAGCGCGACGGGTCGATACCGTTCGGCACGACCCGCACGCGGTCCGGCGTGAGCCCGAGGCGCCGTTCCCAGCCCGTGTTGAAGTCGCACACGGACACGGTCCGGTCGGCGTCACGGTACAGCAGCCGCGCGAGGTGTTCGAGGAACCTCGCCCGCAGGTGCCGCTCCTCGTCGGTGGCGTCCGTGCCTCCCAGGGCGAGCAGCGCCTCGCGGAGCGCCACGCCGTGCTCGACGAGCACGAACGGGACGCCCTGAGCGCGCGCGGCGAGCCACGCCGG
>NZ_KI912643.1:40632-44545 GCF_000519345.1 Deinococcus pimensis DSM 21231 | reverse complement strand
TCAGCACGTGGGACTCCTCAGGCGGACAGGATGTCCGGGTAGAGCTGCCGGTAGGTGCCGAGGCAGCGGTCGAGGGTGAACATCTCCAGCACCCGCGTGCGGGCCTACAGGCTCACGAGGTCGTCCAGCTACGCGTGGTGCAGCAGTTCGAGGCAGGCGGCGGCGAAGGCACGTTCGTCGCGCGGGGGCACGACGCGCCCGGTCGGGCCGATCGCCTCGCGGACGCCGCCCACGTCCGTGGCGACGTTCACGCGTCCGGCGCTCATCGCCTCGATGATGGTGTAGGGGAAGCCCTCGGAGATGCTGCTGAGCGCGACGAGGTGTCCGGCGTGGTAGCCGTCGAGGACCTTCTGCGTGTGCCCCTCGAAGCGGACGGAGGCGTCGAGTCCGAGGCTCGTGACGAGGTCGTGGCAGCGTTTCGCGTAGGCCTCGTTGCCCTTGGGCACGCCGCCGAAGAGCCGCAGCGTCGCGTCGGGCAGGCCCTCGTGGACGATGGCGAACGCGCGGATGAGCGTCTCGACGTCCTTGAGGGGATCGATCCGGCCGACCCAGCAGATGGTGGGACGGTCCGGCTCGGTCGAGGCGGGCGTGAACTTCACGGGGTCGATGCCGTTGTAGACGGGCTTGATGCGTCCGGCGTCCGCGCCGCCGCTGCGCGCCGCCCAGCGGCTGTTGTACTCGCTGACGGGCGTGATGGTGCTGACCATGTCGTACGCGGCCTGGCTCAGCAGGATCTGGAAGCGCACCAGGAACGCCCGCAGCGCCGGGGAGAACGGAAGGCGGGGGTACTCGAGGTAGCGTTCGCGCAGGTACATGCCGTGCTCGGTCATGATGCAGGGCGTGCCGTAGGTCCAGCGGGCGGTGAAGGCGAGCAGGGTGCTCAGGCCGTTGCCGGTGGCGTGCGTGACGTCCACCTTCGGCGCGGGCCACGCGAGGGGTCGGAGCAGGTGGTCGAGCCAGATGCTGGCGTGCAGGGCGTCCGCGATGCTCGGGGTGGGCAGCAGCGGCAGCAGCGCGCCGCGTGAGGGCGCCCGGCGAGAGGCGCGCTGCCATTCGCGCCACAGCCGTTCGACGCTCACGCGGTGGTTCATGGCCTCGCTGAAGTCGGCCTGCTGCGCGAAGACGTGCAGGTCGCGAAGCGCCTCCGTGAAGTTGACCGTGTCGTTCGGGGTGGGCGAGAACAGCGTCTCGAGGAGGCGCGCGTGCGGAATGTGGAAGTCGTTGCCGATGCGCCTCGGGCGTGGGCCCGGCGCGCTCCGTGCGCCCCACAGAGGGATGTAGTGGACGTCGCGGACGTTGGGCGGCAGGTCGAACAGCGTCTGGGCCGTGTCGTCGCCGCAGATGGCGTAGACGTGGAAGTCGTGCTCCCCGAGGCCCTGGACGAGCTGATCGCACCACGTGCTGACGCCGCCACGGATCTGCGGGTAAGTTCCTTCGGTGAGAAGCGCGATCTTCACGGGTGTTCTCCTGGGCGAGCGTGACGTCGCCGCGCGAGGAGCGCGGCGACGCGGATCACTTCTGGACGCTGAGCGTGACGGTGGCGCCCGCGCCGACCGGCACCTTGCTGATCAGGGTGGGGCCGTACGTGTCGGTGCTGACGCCGCCACGCGTGCCGGTCACGAAGGCGTTCACGGCGGCGCCGCTGGACTTGAGGGTGATGGTGTTCGTCGCGCGGTTCCAGGTGCCGCTGAGCGTCGCGGCGCTCGCGGCGTTGCCGCTGCCGTTCGCCTTGACGAACATGGTGCGTTCGCGCAGGTAGGCGGCGAGGTCGGACCACTTGAGCGTCCTGAGGGGCAGGGTGCTGAAGGTGGAGTAGCGCGCGAGGACGGAGTCGACCCAGTCGGTGGCGAGGCTCTTGTTGAGCCTGGTGTCGTACTTGCTGAAGTTCGTCTGGTGCATGTAGTGCGGGAACGCCGAGCCGGACAGGACGTGGTTCATGGCGATGTCCGTCTCGTTCTTGAGGATCTGCGCGTACGTCTGGTTGGTGGTGAAGTAGGGGGTCACGCCGCCCGGGCCGTACATCTTGTTGTAGGAGCTGACGACCTGCGCGGGGTTCGAGGCGTAGTAGAAGATGTTGGTGGGCCAGCGGGGAATCAGGAAGAAGTCCTGACCGAGCTGGCTGTTGAGCGGGTGGAGCAGGCCGCAGTTGGGGCAGCTGGCATCCCAGTGGCTGGCGACGCCCCGGTTGGAGGCGAGGTAGCGCACGCCGCTCGCCCAGGCGGCCTTGAGGAAGTTCTGGTTGGACATCATGAGGCCGTTGTCGGTCTTGTCGTAGTCGAGGCACTGGGTGTTGTACCAGCCGAGACCGGAGTGCTCGCCGCTGACGCCCGTGCCCGCGCTGACGGGCAGGCCCATGGTGCGCGCGCGGTTGAAGTTCGCGTTCCACTGCGTGTAGGCGGTGGCGTAGTCGATGCAGTCCATGGATTCGTGGTCGCGGGTGTGGTTCACCCAGTCGAAGCTGTTCGCGATGCACTTCGAGACGCTGGAGAGCCGGTCGCCGGTCCCGCTGGTGGGCGAGCAGGTGTTGGTGGCGTTGACGCCCGCGCCGCCCGAGTTGAAGACGATGGCGTACGTGAAGGCGCCCGCGACGCCGGAGTACTTGGTGCGCAGCGCGGTCTGCTGGTCGCGCGCGCCGAGCGCGTCGGCGGCGGACATGCGGTAGGTGCTGCCGTCGAGGCCGCCGGTCGTGGCGTTCCACAGGTCGTCGTCGAGGAACCAGTCGTCGATGTCGACCTGCAGGGCGCGGCGGAACTCGCCGATGTACACGCCCTGGGTGAGCCAGTTGACGAGCCCGTACGCGAAGAGCTGGCTGTGCAGCAGGTACGGATTGTGGGCCATGGTCAGCGCGAGGCGTTCGCGTCCGTCGCTGCTGGTGGAGAGCACGCCGAGCAGATTGCCCGAGGCGTCGTTGAGGACGGGCGTGGTCGTGACGCCCGCGACGGGCGTGGTGGTGGCGGGGTAGTTCCAGGCGTACTGCACGGGGATGCTGCCGCCGACCTTGAGGTCGGGAAACACGCTCTGTCCCGCGCCGGTGAGGACGGCCGTGTTGGCGTCGCCGCTCGCGCCGGTGGAGCGGATGCCGTAGTCCTCCGGGAAGGAGCCGGGGAAGGCATACATGGCCGCCTGCCGGACCTTGTAGGTCCGCTCGTAGTTCCAGAGGGTGCTCCACTCGGTGGACGCGAGGGCGCTGCCCCACTGGCCCGTGGCGGGGTCCTGCCACGCGAGGCTGTCGGTGGTGAGCAGCACGCCCTGGTAGACGCCGCTGCCGTCGGTGGTGGTGAGGGTGTTCTCGTCCACGAGGGTGGTGGTCGCGTCGACCGCGTCGAAGGGGACGCCCATCTGGGAGAGGAACGCGCGCGCCGCGTCGATGGAGGCGTCGCCCTTCCCGGCGTACAGCACGAGAATCTTCATGCCGACGACGCTGGGGTTGCCGCCGATGGCCATGGGCGTGATGCCGCTGGACGTGGCGCCCAGCGTGGCGGTCTGCTTCCTGGGCTTCTTGCCCTTCGGGGACGTCCACTTCGGGCCGAGCTTCGGGAGCTTCTGACGTTCGACGTCGGCGGCGCCGGGCAGGTCGGGGATGGGCTTGATGGTCTCGGGTTGCGCGCCCGCCTTGGTCCCGGGCGCGACGGTCGGGTCGGGCGTGTCCGCCGCCTGGGGCGTGAGGACGCCGTCGCTCTGGGTCTGCGGGGCCGGCGGGTTGGGTCCGCAGGCGGCGAGGATCAGGGCGGTGAGGATCAGCAGTGGGGCACGTGACTTCATGAGGTTCTCTCCGTGGGGAAGGACGAGAAGGACGTTCCAGCCCGCTGGCGCTGGTCGGTCGGGTCGGGGCGGGGGCACATCCGCCCCGACCGTTCCGGTGAGGTCGTCCGTGGCGCGCCGGGCGCTTCCCGGCCCGGCGCGCGGTGCGGAG
>NZ_KI912643.1:38713-40532 GCF_000519345.1 Deinococcus pimensis DSM 21231 | reverse complement strand
ATCCCGCCGCGCCCACGGACGGCCCGGCCCCGCCCGATGCACGCCGCCGGCGACCCGACGGCTGAACTGCAGGGCGCAGGACGCGAGGGCCCCACCTCGCGCTCGGATGGGGCCCTCGTGGTCTCGGAAGCTCAGGAGCAGATCTGACGCACGTAACCGCTCATGCCGGGCGCGCGGAGGGACAGGTCGCGCTTCATCATGCCGATACCGTACTTCGTGACGAGCGAGCAGTCGAGCGCGGCGGCCTTGCGGTACTCCACGTTGAGGGCGGGCTTGCCGCGCTTGACGTACTCGGCGAGGGGCGCGCACTCGCCGTACTGCTGGCACTCCTCGTTGATCATGCCGTCGAACTTGTCCACCATCATCGCGCCCGTCCGGTCGCGCAGCAGGACGTTGTCGGGGCCGTTCTTCTGGAATACCGCGAGGCCCTTGGCGTGGACGGCGTCGGCGACCCAGCCGTTGAAGTCGATCTGGTTCTGCTTCGTGATGACCCCCGAGGTGACGTTCTCGTCGTTCTGGAGGTTGTCGGGCTCCACGGCGTCGAACCCCTTGTCCTTGCACATCTGGAAGCGGGCGTTGAGGATCCCCGCGAGCACGGAGCCCGGCTTGAAGACGTCGCGGACGTCGAGGAAGGACTCGTCGGGCCAGTCGGGGTCGGTCTGGATCTTCAGGTAGGCGGGGTACTTCGACGCGTCGGGGCGCCAGCCCTCGTAGCTGCCCGCGTTGATGTAGCAGACGGTGTAGATGCCCTGCGCCTTGAGCTGCGCGACCCTGGTGGCGCTCGTCTCGAAGCCGTCCACGTCGAGCATCACGGCGCCCGCGGGCACCTTGATCTGGCTGCTGGAGGCGCCGATCTGCCAGTCCCAGGCCACGCGTCCGGCCGGAGGCCTGCGATACGTCGTGGTGGTCGTGGTGGTCGTCGTGATCGTGGCCTGGGGCGTGACGGTGGCGCTCTCGGCGATGGGCGTGGTGGTGGTCTGACCGCAGGCGGCCAGGAGGCAGGTCAGGGCGAGGAGCCCCATGATTCGATGTTGCATGTTCGTTCCTTCTTCGGCAACCCGGCCGACCCTTGGGGTCCCGTGGCTTTGCGTGGCGCCCTCGCGGACGCTTTGCCGGTTCGTGAAGTCGTGGACGGATCGCGGGTCCGTCCGTGGCTGCGCAACCACCTAGAGATTTAGCTGGCCTTCACATGTGCGAGATGAGGATTTCTTTGGCGGAATGGACACAAAATTTCACGAGCGACCGATGAATACGAGCGCGTCCGACGTGGACGCGCTCGACTTCCTCTCATGGAACGGCGTTTCTCTTCATAGAAACGTCATGTTTTTGGATTCCTGATCACGAAACGATGGTTCGTTATTTCAACCCGAACTTCAGCCGTACGTTCACCCCGAACGCCCCCTTCTCCCGGTACAGGTCGAGGACGCCTCCGTAGGCGAAACACTCGGAGGTGAGCGTGACGTCCGTCGCGAGGCCCGCGCGGTCCCTCACGACGTCGTAGCTGAGGGTGGGCACCACGCTCGCGGCGCCCACGCGTCCGGCGACGGAGACGCTCGCGACGTTCCTCGTGGGGGCCCCCGCCAGCCAGTCGTAGGCGTACGCGTACGAGACGCGCCGCAGGGCGACGGCGCCCAAAGAGGGGGGCGCGTCGTACGCGACGTCCACGGCGGTCGTGCGGGCGTTCACGTCGCGCAGGCCCGCGACGGGCGCCGAACCGAACACCTGCCGCTCCGTCTGCTCCACCCGCGCGCCGAAGCCTCCACCCGACGCGGTGACGGTGAGGGCGCCCTCCACGGCCACCTGCGGACCGCGCGTGAAC
>NZ_KI912643.1:37388-38613 GCF_000519345.1 Deinococcus pimensis DSM 21231 | reverse complement strand
AGGGGACCCCTCACGGCGCGCCGGGGCCTCCGCCTCGTGGACGGAGACCCCGGCGTGGACGCGGGTTACTTCAGGTAGGCCTGGTAGGGCGCGAGCTGCTGCGCGGTGGGGCGGCTGGTGACGCTGGGGCGGCCCTGGCCGTTCCAGGTGACGAGCAGCGTGGCGTCGGGCTTGGCGCTCGCGAGGCGGGTGCCGCCGAAGCTGTAGCGGTAGTTGCCGTACATCACGGCGCGGTTGTTCTCGTAGTCCACGACGACGCGGTCGGCGTTCATGGCGGGCGTGGCGCTCCTGACGCCGCCGACGGCCACGCCGATCTTCTTCGTGGCGTCGATGGTCATGCTCTGGGCGGTGAGGCCCTTCACGTTCTCGTCGTCGTACTTGAGGTTGCCGGTGGCGGTGAGGTTGCCGCTCCTGACGCGGTAGTCGAGCTTGTCCCCCGTGAGGGTGCCCCCGTCCTTCGTGACGAGCTTGGCGGTGGTGGCGGCGAGGTAGTCGCCTTCCTTGAACTCGATGAACTTCGCGTCGACGGTGACGCCCTGCTTCGCGTCGGTGGCGACGCCGCCCTTGGGGAGGGTGGTGACGCCCGTGGCGAGGTTGACCTTCTGGTCGCCGTACGGCTTGATCGCGAAGCCCGCGAAGTTCGCGGCGCTCGCGACGCCGAGCAGGACGAGGGTGGGCAGGAGAACTCTTTTCATGAGACCGAGTCTAGCCAAAAGGCCCTGAGATGCGTGAAATCGGGGGTCAGCCGGGCGTCAGGCACTCATGCTTCTCATGAGATTTTGGGAAGACGCCAGGGTGAGTTGGTTTACACTGCTCGCCAGTGAAGCGTCTCACCGCCCTCCTCGGTCTCCTCGCCGCCGCCGGTCTCACCGACGCCGCGCCCCGCGTCGGCCTGAATCCGGACTCCACCCGGCTCGTCTTCGACCTGCCCGGCGTCACGACCGCCCGGCTCACCAGTTCCGGCACGACCGTCACGGTCAGCGTGGGCGCCGCCGTGAAGGCCGACGCCGGCACCGTCAGGTCGGACGACGTCCGCGCCTACCGCGTCACCCCTGTCACGAAGGGCAGCACCGTCACCCTCGACGTCACGAGGGGACGGACCGCGCGCGCCTTCGTCCTGCCCGCCGACGGCGACAAGCCCGCCCGCCTCGTCGTGGACGTCGGCGTGAACGTCGCCGAGGGCGCGGCCGCCGACGTCTCGAAGGTCGCGGCGGTCGTCTCGGGC
>NZ_KI912643.1:32905-37288 GCF_000519345.1 Deinococcus pimensis DSM 21231 | reverse complement strand
GTCATGACGGCGAGGAGGCGCGCGTCGAGCTCCGGGAGGCGCGCGGCGATGTCCGCGAAGCGGTCGCGGTGCACGAGTCCCACGCGGACGAGGCCGACGGCGGTCGCGGTGGACGGGAAGTGCGTCATGCGCGAGCGCGGCAGGAGCCCGGCCACCTCGCCGGTCGTGACGACCCAGTGGACGGGCTGACCGCCGACGTCGCCCTCGTAGTCGAGCTGCCCCTCGAACATCAGGTGCATGTGCTCGGCGGGCGTGCCCGCGCGGACGAACACCTCGCCGTTGGGGACGGAGCGCAGCTCGGTGATGCCCGCGAGCCACGCGAGGGCGTCCTCGTTCAGGTCCGCGAGGACCTTCACGCCGCGCAGGTCTTCAGGGGTGGGGTGCATGCGGACCTCCTCTCCCAGTGTGCGGCGGCGGCGCGGGGAAACGCGCCGCCCGGTCGGGTGGGCTCAGCGGCGTCCCTTGACGTGCCATTCCTCCTCGCGCAGGCCCGCGTGGGCCCGCGACCGGGTTGTTGAGTTCGTGCGCGAGGCCCGCCGAGAGCCGCCCGAGGGCGCTCATGCGTTCGCGCTGCTCCTCGGCGTGCGCGGCGTCGCGGATGCGGTTCGTCATGACGGCGAGGAGGCGCGCGTCGAGCTCCGGGAGGCGCGCGGCGATGTCCGCGAAGCGGTCGCGGTGCACGAGTCCCACGCGGACGAGGCCGACGGCGGTCGCGGTGGACGGGAAGTGCGTCATGCGCGAGCGCGGCAGGAGCCCGGCCACCTCGCCGGTCGTGACGACCCAGTGGACGGGCTGACCGCCGACGTCGCCCTCGTAGTCGAGCTGCCCCTCGAACATCAGGTGCATGTGCTCGGCGGGCGTGCCCGCGCGGACGAACACCTCGCCGTTGGGGACGGAGCGCAGCTCGGTGATGCCCGCGAGCCACGCGAGGGCGTCCTCGTTCAGGTCCGCGAGGACCTTCACGCCGCGCAGGTCTTCAGGGGTGGGGTGCATGCGGACCTCCTCTCCCAGTGTGCGGCGGCGGCGCGGGGAAACGCGCCGCCCGGTCGGGTGGGCTCAGCGGCGTCCCTTGACGTGCCATTCCTCCTCGCGCAGGCCCGCGTGGGCGTTCGCGGCGCGCGCCATGATGAACAGCAGGTCCGAGAGGCGGTTGAGGTACACGCGCACGTGGTCGTTGACGGGCTCCTCGTGGGAGAGCCGCACGACCTCGCGCTCGGCGCGGCGCGCGACGGCCCGCGCGACCTGCAGCGTGGCGGCGGCGACCGTGCCGCCGGGGTGGATGAACTGCTTCAGGACGGGCGCCGCCTCCTGGTAGCGGTCGATCATCGCCTCGACGCGCGCGACGTCCTCCTCGTCGAGGCGGCTGATGTTCTTGTCGTAGGGGCTCTCCTCGCGCGTGGCGAGGTCCGCGCCGATGTCGAACAGGGCGTTCTGGAGGTAGGCGAGGTCGGCGTCCATCGCGTCCTCGGGGGTGGCGCCCGCCGCGTGCAGGTGTGCGCGCGCGAGCCCGAGGAGGCTGTTGACCTCGTCGACGGTGCCGTACGCCTCGACGCGCGGGTGGGCCTTGCTGACGCGGTCCGCGCCGTACAGGCCCGTCTCGCCCCGGTCTCCGGTCTTGGTGTAGAGCTTCATGCGGGGAGTGTACTTCACGCGCGGGGCGCGGGTCAGTGAGGGCGGACGCGGGAGGCTGCAAGGACGTCGAACGGCGGCCGCTCATGGTTCGGGCTCGACGAGCGGACATCGACACGGCATGGCGGCGGGTGCGGTATCGTCCATCGCTCGGTTCGCTTGCATGTTAGCCTTGTTGTGCAAACCTATTTTTCAAGGGATGTTATGCGAATACGAGTAATAACCGATCGTGGGCACGAGTTGTCGATACTCGGCGCCCTATACCTGGCTGGATACGCCCCTGCGTATCTCCCGGTACTAAATAGCGTCGAAATCACATTAGACGTGAAAGACGACGAAGAATATTTAGATGTGTCGGCGATCATCGTCAAGGCGGCCAAGAACCGTCCCTATACGATTAATTTTCAAAACAGTCCTGACAATCCGATTCCAGGAGTTAACTTTCTGGCAACCGACAACAGGTAAACTTACTGTTTGATTAAAAACAGCGGCAACTCTTTAGTTGCCGCTGTTTCCGCATTCAGACTCCTCAGCGTCCGTTGCGTTCCGTCATCGCCCGCAGGTCCCGCGCGAGTTCCGCGCTGAACGCCTCGGGCCGGGCCCGCCACGTCCAGTTGTGCGGGCCGAGCGTGCCGGGCAGGTTCATGCGGGCGTCGCTGCCGAGGTTGAGGAGGTCCTGCATGGGCACCACCGCGAGGACGGTGCGGGTGCTCCACGCGAGCTCCGTGAGCCGCCACGCGAAGTTCTGGTCGGAAGCGTCGGGAATGAACTCCATCGCGTGGCGCTTCTCCACGTCGCTGGCCTTCTCCCACCAGCCGCGCGTGGTGTCGTTGTCGTGCGTGCCGGTGTACACGACCTGGTTCTCCTTGAGGTTGGGCGGCAGGAACGAGTTCATGTTCCACTCGCCGCTCCCGAAGGCGAACTGCAGCACCGCCATGCCGGGGAAGCCCACGTCGTCGCGCAGCTTGTGCACGCCGGGCGTCATGAGGCCGAGGTCCTCCGCGATGATCGGCAGGTCGCCCAGCGCCTCCTTCACGGCCGCGAAGAGCTCGTGACCGGGCGCCTTCACCCAGCGGCCGTTCACGGCGGTGCTCTCCCCCGCCGGGATCTCCCAGTACTCGTCGAAGCCGCGGAAGTGGTCGATGCGGATCACGTCGTACAGGGCGAGGCTGCCCTCGAAGCGACGGATCCACCAGCGGAAGCCGTCGGCTCCCATGCGGTCCCAGCGGTACAGGGGATTGCCCCACAGCTGACCCGTCTCGCTGAAGTAGTCCGGCGGCACGCCCGCCACCACGGTGGGCTGGCCTTCCTCGTCGAAGTAGAACTCGGCGGGGTTCGCCCAGGCGTCGGCGGAGTCGAGCGCCACGAAGATCGGGATGTCCCCGATGACGTGGATGCCCTTGCCGTGCGCGTACTGGCGCAGCGCGCGCCACTGGCGGAAGAACAGGAACTGCTCGAACACGACGCGGTCCATGTCGCGCGCCATGAGTTCCGCCCAGCGGGCGAGCGCCTCGGGTTCGCGGGTGCGGATGTCCTTCTCCCAGGTATTCCACGCGGCCCCGTCGTGGTTGGCCTTGATGGCGGTGTAGAGGGCGTAGTCGGTCAGCCAGCCCTCCTCGGCGCTGCGAAACGCTTCCAGTTCGGCGCGCAGCGCGGCGCCCTCGCCCTTCTCGAAGTTCTCGAAGGCGCGCGCGAGGATCGCGCGGCGGAACACGTACTGCAACCCGAAGTCCACGCGGTCGTCGCTGAACTCGGGGAGCTCCGTGAGGTCCGCCTCGTTCAGGAGGCCGTCCCGCACGAGCGTGTCGAGGCTGATGAGGTACGGGTTGCCCGCGAAGGCGCTGAAGGACTGGTAGGGGCTGTCGCCGTAGCCGGTCTGACCGAGCGGCATGACCTGCCAGTACTTCTGGCCGGCGTCGGCGAGCCAGTCCACGAAGCGGTAGGCGTGCTCGCCGAGCTCGCCGATGCCGTACGGGCCGGGCAGGGACGTGGGGTGCAGCAGAACGCCGCTGGATCGTGAGAGCGCCATAGTCGCGGCACAGTGTAGCAGTCCCCGCGCCGGGGGTGGCACGGGGACGGCTTGAGCGACCTGTAGGATTCGGGGGGGGACGCCAACAGCCACCCTCCTCGCCGCGCCGGGTGGAGCCTCCTCGCTCCGCTCGGCGGGCTCAGTAGCCGCGCGTCAGGTCCACCCGGTTGCCGGGGTCGCGACCCGCCGCGAGGTCCCCGAGGAAGCCGCGCGTGAAGTCGGCGGCGCGGTCCAGCACGTCCGCCGTGGCGGACCCGACGTGCGGGGTGATCACGACGTTCTCCATGCCCCACAGGGGCGACTCCGGGGGGAGAGGTTCGGGATCGGTGACGTCGAGGAGCGCCCCGCCGAGCGTCCCGTCCTTCAGGGCGGCCACGAGGTCGTCCGTGACGACGAGCGAGCCTCGCCCGAGGTTCAGGAGCCACGCGCCGGGCCTCACGTGCGCGAGCCGCGCGGCGTTCACGATGCCGCGCGTGTCGGGCGTGTCGGGCAGCAGCAGCACCACGTCGTCGGCGCTCGCGAGCGCCGCGTCGATCTCCCGGGTCGTGGAGCGTGAGCGCAGGCCCGTCACGGTCGCGCCGAGCGGGGCGAGCATCGCTTCGAGCTTCTTCCCGATGTGGCCGTGGCCCCACACGACGACGTGACGGCCACGCAGGGTCCACAGGCCGTCCACGCGGCCCCAGCGTCCCCCCCGCTGCAGGTCGCGGGCGCGGTGCAGGCCGCGC
>NZ_KI912643.1:32563-32805 GCF_000519345.1 Deinococcus pimensis DSM 21231 | reverse complement strand
CCGAGCATCGTGACGGTGCTGTCCAGGCCGCGCCGCACGTCGGTGGGGAGGCGGTCGCCGCCGCGGTCCATGTGCGAGTAGCTCTTGATGGACGTCACGAGGGCGCTCACGCGGCCCGAGGCGCTCTCCACGTCCCCGAGGAGGCGGGAGGTGGCGAGGCGCAGCTCCAGGTACTCCAGCGCCTCGCGCACGCCCTTCTGCGTGGCGTCCGTGATGAGGTCGAGGTCCGGGGCGCGCGCGCC
>NZ_KI912643.1:31836-32463 GCF_000519345.1 Deinococcus pimensis DSM 21231 | reverse complement strand
ATCGCGGCGTCCGTGTCGGCGTACGCGGTGAGCAGGGCGCGCTTGGCGTCAGGGTGGAGTTCCTGCGCGCGCGCGAGGAATGCGGCGCCGTCGAGGCCGGGCATGCGCTGGTCGCTGAGGAGCAGCGCGACGGGCTCGCCCCGCTCGCGCAGTTCGCGCAGGGCCTCCAGGGCCTCCTCGCCGGAGGTGGCGCGCAGGACGCGGTAGTCGGAGGCGTAACGGCGGCGCAGGTCCCGCGCGACGGCGCGCAGCACCTCGGGGTCGTCGTCGACGACGAGGATGGCGGGCTTGGGGGGCGGTGAGGACGTCCGGGTGGGCTTCGGTCATGCGGGGCTCTCCTGCCCGGGTGGGGCGTGGACGGGCAGCAGCACCATGAACTCGGTGTGGCCCGGCTGGCTGCTGAGGCGGACCGCGCCGCCGTGCTGGCGGGTGACGACGCGCTGGACGAGGTCGAGACCGAGGCCGGTGCCCTCCCCGACGCCCTTGGTGGTGAAGAACGGCTCGAAGACGCGGGCCTGCACGTCGGGCGGAATGCCGGGCCCGTCGTCGATGACGCTCACGACGACCTGCCCGGGGCGCCGCGTGACGCGCAGGGTGAGCGTGCCGCCCGCGTGCAGGGCGTCGGCG
>NZ_KI912643.1:27675-31736 GCF_000519345.1 Deinococcus pimensis DSM 21231 | reverse complement strand
GCGCGGCGCGCGAGTTCCGCCGAGAGCTGCAGGCCCAGGCCGTCCACGCGGTCGCGCCAGCGTCCGACGGGAACCTCCGCGAGGGCGCGAGCTTCCGGGGCGTCGGGGTCGAGGGCCCTCGGGTCGAGCTTCTCGTAGGGCGGCGGGGGCGTGTACGTGCCGCCCGTGCGGACGTTGCGGAAGCGGTTGCGGCTGCTCGTCACCTCGCGCGCCGCCGCCACGATGGAGCCCTCCCACCCCTCGCCCGGGGTGAGGAGCAGCAGGTTCGCGTTGCGGCCCGTCAGCTCGAACAGCAGCCGGGCGGGCGGCACGTCCACGAAGCCGCGCTCGCCCGTGAAGGTCAGCAGGGCCACCCGGTCGAGCTTGAGCTGCTCGGCCAGGACGAGCTCGCCACGCGCGCGCGCCGCGAGGGTCCGCTGGAAGGGACTGCGCGGCTCCCCCGCGAGGCGCTCGCGCGTGAGGTAGATCGCCGGGGTGGGCGGGCGGTAGCTCAGGACGAGGTTGAGGGTGCCGTCGAGGAGCACGGCGGCGGTCGTCTCGTCCGGGAAGACCCAGCCGAGCGTACGCGCGGGCAGGTGCGTCCGGAGGTCGTCGAGGGCGCGGGCGAGCAGCAGGCCCTCCATTCAGACGCCTCCCGCGGGAAGCGTGACGGCATGGCAGAGGGCGGCAGGTGAGGACATGCCGCCCATCTTAGAGCCTGAACTACACGCGGACGAACTCGTCCACGCCGAGGACGAACATCACCGCGCCGCCCACGGGCACCTCCACGGGTTCGTTCACGAGCGTCTCGGCCTGCTCCCCGACGGGCATGCCGGGCGTCACGAGCCGCGTGCGCGAACGGCAGGCCTGCGCGACGATGCGTTTGAGCTCGCCGAGGCGTTCGTCGCCCACGCCGATCATGAGGGTCGTGTTGCCCTCGCGGAGGAAGCCGCCGGTGGAGGCGAGCTTCGTGACCTCGAACGCGTTCTCGCTCAGCGCGCGGATGAGGCCCGCCGCGTCCGCGTCCTGAATGACCGCCAGCACAAGTTTCATGAGCGGAGTCTACCAGAACGTCAAAAAGCCCCGCCGTGAGGCGGGGCCGGGAGGGAGCCGAGGTTCAGGGGTTGATCTTGACGTTCACGACACCGCCGGAGTAGTGCTTCACGACCCCGGTCACCATGTCCTCCACGAGGAAGGAGATCTGGTAGACGCCGGCCTCGCTGAAGGTCAGCGCGGAGGCCAGCCTCGCGCCGGCGGGCAGGTACCTCACGCTCATCTCCGTGGGGCTGGAGACGCCGAACTGCTCGGTGGTCTTCTTGTACACGGCCGTGAGGACACGCACGGGGTTGGTGCTGGGCGTGGTGACCGGGACGCAGGTGTCCGTGTCGACGGGTTCGCCCTCGGGCGGGGTGTCGCAGACGGCGGGGTCGCCGATGTACCAGACGGCCGCCTTGGGGTTCGGCTCCTTGGAGACCGGGTTCGGGTAGACGAGGGTCCGCATGGTCGTCAGGCCGCCGACCAGGGCGTCGTTGGCCGCGCGGGACACGCGGACGGGCACCTCCTGGATGGTGGTGTTGTTGCTGCCGTCCGTGACGGTGGCCCGCAGGGTGTAGTTGCCGTCCTTCACGAAGGGCTGCGCGTCGATGGCCTGGCCGATGTGGACGAAGAGCGGAATCACGCCCTTGGCGTCCACCGGGTAGTTGTACGCGTAGCTGCCGGAGTCCCCGCAGGTGCTGGCGACGTCCTTGCACACGAACTGCAGCTGCAGCTGCTTCACGCCGTCGTCGTCGCTCGCCTGCACGAAGGCCCCACTGTCGCGGTTGATGACGGGAATGCCCGTGCCGGTATCTCCGAAGAAGGTCGGGAGGTGCAGCAGCAGGGACGGCGGGCGCAGGTTGCTGTTCTGTGAGGTGAATGGGGTGGACTGGGTGATGATGCGCTCGCTCGTCTCGGCGTCGAGTTTGATCTTCGTGACGGCTTCGAGCGTGTACGCGTTGTTCGGCACGAGCTTGCCGTTCATGTCGAAGCTGGCGCTCGCGGACCAGATGCCGGAGCCGGGGCTGGTCTCGCGCAGGGTGGCGGGTGCGGTCAGCAGGACGTTGCCGCGGTAGTCGCGGACGTTGAGCGTCGTGGTGCCCGCGCCCTGCGTGCCCGTGATGGTGAAGTCCGAGTTCTGCTTCGTGAGCTGCACCTGCGCGTCCAGGGTGGTCGCCACGACCTGGTTCAGGGTGGGTTTGATGATCTGGAACGACGGGGGGACGAGGTTGCGGATCTGCACGGTCTGCGACGCGGACGTGCCGGTCGCGCCGCTCTTGGTGAGCGCCACGGCGCGCAGCGTGAGGTTGCCGTCCGGGTACTTCGTGGTGTCGATGCTGAAGTTCGCGCTGCCGCTCGCGGCGGTGAAGCTCTCGGTGTCCGTCAGGCCGCGGTTGTCGGTGACCTCCAGCACGAGCTTCTGGATCTCGTCGCCCGCCGAGAGGTTGGCGGAGACGCTCACGCTGAGGATGTTGCTGTAGGGCTGGTTCTGCGCGCTGTTGAGGATCGCGAAGGTCGGGCGGGGCGCGGCGGGCGTGCCGGGGGCGCTGGTGGCCGCGCCGACGGTGATCGGGACCGTGTTGGACGTCCAGGTGGCGTTGCTGTTGGCGACCTTGCCGCCGAAGGTCAGCTCGAAGTTCTGCGCGGCGGGGTAGGTGGAGAGCGCCTTGCCGAACAGTTCGCTGTTGCTGAACTGGTACGTGACGACGCGCTGACCGGGCGCGGTGCCGCTGTCGTTCAGGCTGCACGACGCCGCGACGTTCAGGCCGCTCGCGGCGCCGCAGGTGAAGCCGCTCGGCACCGTCTTCGAGGTGAGGGCGACCGTGACGGGCTCGGAGGTCGTCGAGCCGGGCAGACGCAGCGTCGCGGTGCTGACGTCGCCGCCGAGGCTGCCGGTCGCGCTGGTGAACGTCACGTTCGTCACGCCGGTCCCGGACGGATCGACCTTGCTGGTGTCGGTGGCGACGCTGATGCTGGCCTTGCCGCCGAAGGCGACGGGATCGATGCCGCCGCCCGAGCAGGCGGTGACGATGAGGGCGAGGGTGACCAGGGACAGTTGCTTCTTCACACGTGTTCCTCCGTTTCGAGGTCTCTGAGGTGGGGGTTGAGGATGTAGAACGCCAGACGTTTCATCCCGGCGAGAAAGTCGACGTTCTCGACGATCACGCCGCGCCATTCCTCGGCGAGCTCGCTGGCACCTGCGCGCTCGACGGTTCGTGGCTGGATGACGACGGGGGCGAAGTTGAGGATGCCCTTGACGCCCGCGGAGGCGAGGCTCTGCGCGGCGTCCTGAGCGCGTTCGGGCGGCACGGCGAGGAACCCCATGTCGACGGGCTGAGCGCGCGTGAAGTCGGCGAGCTCGCTGACGTGACGGACACGCAGCCCGCGCACCTCCTTGCCGACGGTCCCTTCGGACACGTCGAACAGGCCGACGTAGCTGAAGGCGTAGTCGCTCGCGGCGGGGTAGTTCGCGATGGCCTCACCGAGCCGTCCGATGCCGAGAATCACGACGTTCCAGGCCTGGTTGAGGCCGAGGACGCGCATCAGCTCACGCTTGAGGACGGGGACGGTGTACCCCATGCCCCGGGTGCCGAAGCGCCCGAAGTAGGCGAGGTCCTTGCGGACCTGGAAGGCGCTGACCTGCGCGCGCTCCGCGAGGTCGGTGCTGGACGTCCGCGAGATGCCCTCGTGTTCGAGGTTCTCGAGGATGCGCAGGTACGTCACGAGGCGTGAGATGGTGGCGGACGGAATGCCGGAGTTCATCAGCGCACCCGGAAGGAGTCCACGCCGAGGGCGCGCAGTCGCGCCTCGCGGTCGAGGAGGGCGTCGCCGCCGAAGGGCCCGACGAGGACGCGGACCTTGCGGCCGGGAGGGGCGTTGACGGTCGCGTCGAAGCCCTGCGCGCGAAGCTGCTCGACGAAGGCGGCGGCGCTCTCCTGTCGGTCGAAGGCGCCGACCTGCAGGTAGACGGGGACGTTCGGGACGTCGGCGGACGTGCCGCCGGCGGTGGAGGGCGTGGCGGGATCGGCCGCGGCGGGCGCCTCGCT
>NZ_KI912643.1:26947-27575 GCF_000519345.1 Deinococcus pimensis DSM 21231 | reverse complement strand
CTCATCCCCCCTGCCCCTCGGGCAGCGCGGGATCCACGAAGACCGTCTTCTGCTGGGTGTAGTGCACCTGCCCGGCGGGCGCGCCGCGCGGACGCCACACGTGCTTGATGCGGGTGTAGTCCACGGCGACGTTGCCGCTGCCGCGCGCGCGCGAGTGGTACGCGGCGAGCGAGGCGGCCATCAGGATGTCGGGCAGCGCGAGCTCCCGGCCCTGCGCCCGCACGAGGACGTGCGAGCCGGGGTAGCCCTGCGCGTGGAACCACCAGTCCATGCTGCGGCCCAGCTTGTGCGTGAGGACGGCGTTCTCCTTGTTGTTGCGCCCCACGAGCACCTCGTGGCCGCTCG
Organism: Deinococcus pimensis DSM 21231; assembly: GCF_000519345.1. GTDB lineage: Bacteria > Deinococcota > Deinococci > Deinococcales > Deinococcaceae > Deinococcus_A > Deinococcus_A pimensis. The sequence continues at coordinate 27,230 of NZ_KI912643.1, read as the reverse complement.
GGCTGACGAAGCGCGCGCCGTAGGGGGAGCGCTCGGTCTTCTGGGTGGCGAGGTCGCGTTCCAGCGCCTCCAGCTCGGGAAGGTCGGCCGCCTCCAGCCGTTCCAGGCGGGCGTCGAGGTCGGCGAGTTCCGCCTGCAGGACGGGCTCGCGCTCCGCGAGGCGGTCGAAGACGGCCTCGCGGCGCCGCGCGCGCGCGTAGAGCTTCTCCGCGTTCTGCACGGCGCTGAGTTGCGGCTCCAGGGGGATCGTGACGGGCGTCTCGCCGTCGAAGTCGGTGAAGGT
>NZ_KI912643.1:19096-26847 GCF_000519345.1 Deinococcus pimensis DSM 21231 | reverse complement strand
GCGCTCGCCGAGGCCCTGCGCGGCGTAGACGTTCGCGATCAGCAGGCCCGCGCGGACGCTGGCGGGGCGGTCCTTGAGGACGGAGTAGGCGTACGGGAGGGCCTCGGTGCCGCGTCCGGCGCGCACGAACGCCTCGGCGAGGCGCAGTCGGGTGTCGGTGTCGGAGGGGCGCAGCGCGAGGACGTCGGTGAGGGTCTTGACGAGCTCGGCGTCGTCGCCGCGCCGGGTGAGTTCCGTCGTGAGGGCGCCGAGGACGGTGAGGACGGCGGCGTCGCCCGCCTTGGACGCGCGGGCCGCCTCGAGCGCCTTGCGGTACTCGGCGAGGGCGTCGTCGAAGCGGCGCGCGCGGGTCGCGACGACGCCGAGATTGTAGTGGCCCTCGTAGCGGTCGGGCGAGAGCCGCACGAGCTGCTCGAATTCGAACTTGGCGCCCGGGAGGTCACCGAGGCCGTAGAGCGCGAGTCCGAGTCCGAAGTGCGCGTCGGGGTCCTCGTAGCCCTTCGTGAGGGCCGTCTCGAAGAGCGTCCGCGCGGTGGCGTAGTCCTTCGCGGCGAGGGCCGCGCGGGCCCCGGCGAGGTCGGGGGTGGAGGTCTGAACGGTGGCGGTCGTGACGGACGCGCCCTGCGCGTGCGCGGGGCCGCCGAGCAGGCCCGCGCACGCGAGCACGCTCAGCGTCATCCGGGATGGTTTGTGAGCCACAAGCTCCTCCTGACAGGGTGGGGGATTTCTTGGGCGTCATCGTAGCACGCTAAGGTTTCTTCATGAATGAAAAACACGGCAGCGAAAGCATTTTTGCCCTCGCTGCCATCATGAGTGAGAATCTTATTGGAGGCTGATCAATCCAGCCGGCGCGGCGCCGGGCTTCTTGAGGGCCAGCTGCCCGCAGGCGGCGCCCGCGTCACGCCCGCGCGAGCGGCGCACGCTCACCTCGACCCCGCGCGCCTCCAGACGGTCGTAGAAGGCCTGCAGGTCCGCCTCGGGCGTCTCCTCGAACCCGCTGCCGTCCCACGGGTTCATCGGGATGAGGTTGACGTGCGAGACGAGGCCGCGCAGCAGGTCGGCGAGCAAGTCGGCCTGCCAGAGGTGGTCGTTGACGCCGCGCAGCATCGCGTACTCGAAGGTGACGCGGCGGCCCGTGAAGGCCTGGTACTCGCGCGCGGACGCCATGATCTCCGCGATGGTGTTGGCGTGCGCGGTGGGGATGATGCGCTGACGGGTCTCCTCGTCGGGCGCGTGGAGGCTGATGGCGAGCTTGATGCCGAGGTCGTCCTCGGCGGCGAGCTTGCGGATGCCGCGCGGCAGGCCCACCGTGGAGAGCGTGACGCGGCGCTTGCTCATGCCGAGCGCGTGCTCGTGGAGCATGATGCGCGCCGAGGTCATGACGTGCTCGTAGTTCAGCAGGGGCTCACCCATGCCCATGAAGACGAGGTTGCGGATCTCTCGCGGCGAGATGCCCTGCCCGCGCGCCACCGCGAGGACCTGCCCGACGATCTCGCCGGGCGTGAGGTTGCGGCCGAAGCCCAGCGCGCCCGTCGCGCAGAACGCGCACTTGGCGGGGCAGCCGACCATCGTGGAGACGCAGATGGTGCGGCGGTCCTCGTAGGGCATGTACACGGCCTCCATCTGCTTGAGGTCCGGCAGGGTGAAGAGGTACTTCACGCTGCCGTCGCTGGAGGGTACCGTCTCGATGCTGAGGAAGGGGTCGAGGGTGTAGGACGCCGAGAGCTCCGCGCGGACCTTCGCGGGCAGGTTCGTCATGTCCGCAAAAGACGCGGCGCCATGCTCGAAGACCCACTGCAGCAGCTGCCGCTTGCGGTAGCCCTCCAGGGGGTAGGCGTCGGGGTGGAGGTCGAGCAGGGAAAGCATCGGGAAAGTCTACCCTGAAGACATGGTCAAGGTCCGTGCGGGAAGCACGATGCGGGGGAGGCCGTGCGCGTTCCGCTCTGGCCTCCCCCACCGGGTGCGGCGCTAGATCTTGATGTTGACGATGGTGACGCCGTGCCCGCCCTGGTAGGGTTCGGCGTCGTGGAAGCTCGCGACGCGCTTGTCCGTCTTGAGGTAGTCGCGGATGAGGCGGCGCAGCACGCCCTGCCCCTTGCCGTGCACGACCCGCAGGGGCGTCTCGCGGAGCGCGGCGGCCTCGGAGATCGCGCCGCGCAGCTCCTCGATGGCCTCCTCGACGTGCTGGCCGCGCAGCTGCAGTTCGCGCTGGAAGGAGGCGGGACCGCCCCCGGCGAAGGCGGCCACCTTCACCTTCTCCTCCTGCTTGAGGCGCACGTCGCGGCGCCGCACGTTGACCTTCATCACGCCGAGCTGCACGACGAGCTCGTCGCCGCGCACCTCGAGCACCTGCCCGGTGGAACCGTAGGCGGGCACGTCCACCTGCGAGCCCACCTTGAGGGGATCGCCCTTGAATTCCTGCGGCTGGGGCCGCTCGGCCTGCGCGGCGCGGCGAAGCTGACGCAGCTCCTCCATGACGCGGGGACGCGCGACGTCCTCGCGGGCGCGGGCGCGCAGCGTGCGGACCTGATCGAGGGCCTCGGCGTACACGGCCTCCGCGCGGTTGTGCGCCTCGGCGATGAGCTCGTCGCGGCGGGCCTGGAGTTCCGCGCGTTCCTCCTGCACGCGCTGCAGTTCCGCCTCGGATTCGCGGCGGGCGCGCACGGCGGTGTCGAGCTCGCGGCGCAGCGCGTCGCGTTCGTGCTCCAGGTTCTCGAGCAGCTTCTCCAGCATGCCGCCCTCGGGACCGAGGATGGACTCGGAGCGCGAGGTGACGTCCTCCGGGAGACCCATGCGCCGCGCGATCGCGAGGGCGTACGAGCGGCCCGGCTGACCCACCTGCAGGCGGTAGGTGGGTGACAGGCTCTCCACGTCGAAGCCCATGCTGGCGTTGCGCAGGCCGGGCGTTTCGAGCGCGAAGAGCTTGAGGGGCGCGAGGTGCGAGGTGATCACGCCGCGCGCGTCCTGCCCGAGGAGCCGCTCCAGGAGGGCCTGAGAGAGGGCCGCGCCCTCCTGCGGGTCCGTGCCGGAGCCGAGCTCGTCGACGAGCAGCAGCGTGTCCGGGCTGGCCTCCTCCAGGATGTGCCGCAGGTTGCGCAGGTGCGCCGCGAAGGTCGACAGGCTCGCCTCGATGCTCTGGTCGTCGCCGATGTCCACGAGGACGTCCCGGACGACGGGCAGGCGCGCGCGGGCCGCGGCGACGTACATGCCGCACTGGTGCATCAGGACGGCGAGCCCGAGCGTCTTGAGGGTGACGGTCTTGCCGCCCATGTTGGGGCCCGTGATGAGCAGCATCTTCGTGCCGCCGAGCTGCAGGTCGTTCGGAACGGCGTTCTCGATGAGGGGATGGCGGGCCTCGCGCAGGTCGTAGTCGCCGCGCTCGGCGCGTTCGGGGCGGTTGAGCCGCCACTCTCGCGCGAGGCGGGCCTTCGCCGCGATCAGGTCGAGTTCGCCGAGCACGTCGAGGGTGCCCGCGAGACCGGGCTCGTTCGCGACGAGTCCGGACAGTTCGAGCAGGATGCGGCGCACCTCGGCCTCCTCCTCGAGTTGGAGGCGGGCGAGCTCGTTGTTGAGGGGCGTGACGGCGGCGGGCTCCACGAAGTACGTCTGACCCGTCGCGGACGCGTCCACGACGATGCCCTGCACGCTGTTCACGTACTGCGCCTTGACGGGCAGCACGTAGCGGTCGCGGCGGATGGTGACGAGGTGCTCCTGCAGCATGTCGGCCCAGCGGTCGAGCATGGCGGTGAGCTTCTCGCGGATCTCGTTACGAAGGGGGTTGAGGCGGCGGCGGATCTGACGCAGGCGCGGGCTGGCGTCGTCGCGGACCTGACCGTCGCGGTCGAGGCTCTCGAGCGAACGGCGCACGAGCGCCACGTGGTCGCCGATGCGGACGGCGAGCTCGCGCAGCGGTCCGCGCGAGCCCTGCACGACGGAGCGGCGCAACGTCATGGCGGCGTCGAGGGTGTAGGCGACCTCGAGGAGTTCCTGTCCCGCGAGGATCTTGCCGTCCAGGGCGCGGTGGAACAGGGGACGGATGTCGTTCACCCCGCCGAGGTTGAGGTTGACGCCGAACAGGGCGTCCTCGACCTGGTCGAGTTCACGGTTGAGGCGGCCCTCGTCGCTGGAAGGCACGACCGCCTGGGCGCGTTCGAAGCCGTAACGCGTGGCGGTGCGGGAGGCGAGCGCCTCCCGCACGCGCGGGAAATCCAGGGTGTCGAGGGCGTGGGCGTCGAATGGCACGAGGTCAGTCTAGCAACGCGGGCCGCGCGAACCGTGCTGTGAATGGCTTAGTGACCGCAGAGTCTTCGGGGGCTCAGACGTGCTCCTCGGGCGCCTCCTGCGGGACCGCCCGTGAGGCCCGGCGGCCCCGCAGGCCCATCACCACGAAACCCAGCACGGCGGCGGCCACGGCGGCCGCGACGATCCACCACTGGTAGCGCGCCCAGAGCTTCAGGACGATCTCCCCGAACCACCACAGGGCCACCTGCCACGCCGCCACCCAGGTGAGCGCGCCGATTGCGCTGAAAAAGGCGTAGCGCCCCAGGGGCATGCCCGCCGCGCCCGCGTACAGGATGAAGGGCGTGCGGATCACGCCGAACCAGCGCGACACGATCACGACGAGGCCGCCCCAGCGGTCGAGCCAGCCGCGCACCTCGTCCAGGTTCATCGCGCCGCGCGCGCGGGGGGGCAGCAGACGCGCGATGCGGTCCCCGAGGAGGTAGCCGATCAGGTTGCCGATCCAGTTGCCGAGCGCGCCCCACAGGATCGCCTCGGCCATGCTGGTGCGGCCCGCGTTGATCAGGAAGCCCTCGGCGAGCCAGACGAGCTCGAAGGGAATGCCGGGCACGCCGATGCCCTCCACGAGCAGCAGCACGAACAGCACGAGGTGGACGAGGCCGGGCGGGAGGGTGCCCAGCCACGTCGCGAAGCCCGCGAGGTCCACCGCTCAGCGCAGACGCGCCAGCACCGTCTGCGAGCCGTACACCTGATCGCCGACGCTCACCTCGAAGTCGACGTCCTCCGAGAAGAGGAAGAGGTCCACCTGCGAGCCGCGCTCGATGAACGACACCTTCTGGCCGGGCGCGAGGGTGTCGCCGACCTGCACGTACGTGCGGATCTTGTTGACGAACTTGTCGGCGATCTCGACCATCGCGATCTTCACGCGGCCCTCGATGAACACCGTCTGGCGTTCGTTCTCCAGGGCGTAGCGCTTCGCGAAGAGGTCCACGGCGCGCCGCAGCCACGTGAGCTGGACGTACTCCCAGAGGTCCACCATGGGGAGGTTCGCCTTCGCGCCGGTATGCTCGATGCCGGTGATGCGCCCGGCCACGGGCGCGTAGTTGTAGTGCACGTCGAGGGGACTCATGTAAATGCCGATCAGCCAGCCCGTGCCGGGGATGGCGCCGTCGGGCCACTCGGCGTGGGTGATCTCGGAGACGCGGATCTTCTGGCCGAGCTTCTCGGACTCGATGACGCCGTCCTCGACACGGCGGATGTAGACGACCTGCCCGTCGCAGGGACTGACGACGGCGTCCTCGTCGCGGGGGGCGACGCGGACGGGGTCACGGTAGAACCAGACGCGCTGGAGGAAGAGGACCACGGCGGCCCAGACGACCGCGACGGGCACGAGGATCCGGAGGATTCGACGCATGTGGGGAGTTTACCGCCTGACGGGCGTGTCGATGGACCCACGGGCGTCCCGTTCCCAGGGCTCGTCCGGCGCGGCGTGGGGTGCGCCGTGGTGCTCGCGCCAGCCCTTCAGGGCGATGTAGGGCAGTTTGGGCGCGTAGTACAGCGCCATGCCCGCGGCGCCGCGCCACGCGGCGGGACGACCGTCACGGGTACCGCAGGGCGAGAAGTCGCCCCGGCGGACGCCGCCGTCGAGGTGACGCCACACGGACGCGTGGCCCTCGCGCGCGGCGAGGTCGGCGAGGCGGTCGGCCTCGGTGTGCTCGCACCACGCGGGGTCGAAGCCGGTGAGGTCGTGCAGTTCGAGCGCGAGGTCGCGCACTTCTCTCGTGAGGCCGCCCCGCGGGTAGGTCTCGCGCAGGGCGTTGTAGCGCTCGCGGGAGAAGCCGAGGGGCCGCTCGATGGCCGCGAGGCGCCACGCGGCGTCCACGATGGCGCGCAGACGGGCGGGGTCCCAGACGGGGTCGAGGGCGCGGATCTCCAGCGTGCCGAGCCGACGCGTGACGATGAGGTCCTGGAAGCGGTGCAGCGGATCGTCGCGCAGCGGTCCGAGCGCGAAGGACGCGTGCAGACGGTACGACTGGCCGTAACGCTCGGCGCCCTTCCAGGGCGAGGAGGCGCTCGCGAGGACGAGGACGGGCAGGAAGCGCGCGACGTTCCCGTAGGCCGTGGAGAGGTGACGGCGCGCCACGCCGAGGTGCAGGTGCAGGCCCGCCGTGTGGTAGGCGTCGTCGACGGGGAGCATCCCGACGGGCGCGAACAGGCCGCGCGGCATGACCCGCGCGAGGTCCGCACGTCGCGCGAGGGCCTCGCCCACGAGGGCGTCGGGCGTGATGTGCACGCCCGTGGAGACCTCCACGGTGCTCATGAGGTCGCGCGGACGGCGGGTGAAGTTCGTGGCGGTGCGCGCGAAGTTGCGGCGCGGGTCCTCCCACAGCAGCTTCGAGAGATCGAGGAGGCTGGCGGTGGAGGGACGCCCGTCGAAGAGGACGAAGAACTCCTCCTCCAGGCCGAGGGTGGGGCCGATCACGAGGCCAGTGTATCAGCGGGGGCGGAAAGGTCCGTGTGCGCCCTTCTCCCCCGCCGGGCCGCCCCGGTGCTCTATCATGAACGCTCGTGAAGCCGCGTGTCCCCGCGTTCCCGACCTCGCTTCGAGCCAAGCTGAAGCGCCGTCACGCCGCGCTGACGCTCACGGCGGCGGCGCTCCTGACGGGGGCTGCCGTGAACGGCTGGTCGTGGCTGCCCACCGGGCGCGTGGTCGTGGAGCGCGTGGAGCGCGCCGCGCAGGAGCTCCCGGTCGCGACGATCCCGCCGGGGCGGCTGCTGGTCGTCTCCCCCCACCCGGACGACGAGACGCTCGCGGCGGCCGGCATCATCCAGGCGCGGCACGCGCGGGGCGGGGAGGTGTACGTCGTGTTCCTCACGAGCGGCGACGGCTTCCCCTGGGAGGTGATGACGTCGCGCCCGCGCAGCCTCGCCCGCGCGGAGGACTACCTGCGGCTCGGGCGGGTCCGCATGGCCGAGGCGCGGCGCGCCACCGCCATTCTCGGCGTGCCGCGTGACCACGTGTTCTTCCTGGGCTTCCCCGACCGGGGCCTCACGAAGATCGACACGGAGAACTACCTCGCGCCGTACCGCAGCCCGTACACCCGCGTGGACCGCGTACCCTACGACGGCGTCGTGGAGAAGGACGCGCCGTACACGGGCCGGACGCTCGCGCGGCTCCTCGGGCGGATCATGACGGACGTCTCGCCCGACGTGGTCCTCGCGCCCAGCGTCCGCGACGGGCACCCCGACCACCGCGCCGCGAGCTTCCTCGCGACCCGCCTCGCGAGCGAGCGTGGCGCCAGACTGTATTACTACGTGGTCCACGGCGGGCTGGAGTGGCCCCTGCCGAAGGGCCTGCACCGCGACATGCCGCTCACGCCGCCGAACGCGCATCAGGGCGGGCAGCGCTGGCACCGCTTCGATCTCACGGAGTCGCAGGAGGACGTGAAGGCCGAGGCGGTGCGGGCCTACCCGTCGCAGCTGCGCCTCCTGTCGCGCTTCATGTGGGCGTT
>NZ_KI912643.1:14504-18996 GCF_000519345.1 Deinococcus pimensis DSM 21231 | reverse complement strand
GGCAGGCTCGCGTCGGGCGTGTGGGCGCTGGGCGGTCTGGGCTCGAAGGGGTTCCTGCTGGGTCCCCTGCTGGCGCGCGCGCTCGTCCGCGACCCCGGGTTCGGGCTGACGGGCTGAGCGCCCGGCACGGTCTACACTGGCCGTCATGGCGAAACACACCATCTGCCTGATCGAGGGCGACGGCGTCGGGCGCGAGGTCATCCCGGCGGCGCGGCGGGTCCTGGAAGCGCTCGGCGTGGACGCGGAGTTCGTGAGCGCCGAGGCGGGCTGGGAGGTCTTCGAGCGCAGGGGCGCGAGCGTGCCCGGCGAGACCCTCGACGCGGCGCGCGCGGCGGACGCCGTCCTGTTCGGCGCGACGACCAGCCCGAGCCGGCGCGTCGAGGGTTTTTTCAGCGCGATCCGGTACCTGCGGCGCGAGCTCGACCTGTTCGCGAACCTGCGGCCCGCGCGGTCACGGGCCGTGCCGGGCTGCGTGCCGGGCGTGGACCTGGTGATCGTGCGGGAGAACACGGAAGGGTTGTACGTCGCGCAGGAGCGGCGTTATGGCGACACGGCCATCGCGGACGCGGTCATCACGCGCTCGGCGTCGGCCCGGGTGGGACGGCTCGCGGCGGAGCTCGCGGCGCGCAGGCGTGGGGACCTCGCGGTGGTGCACAAGGCGAACGTGCTGCCCGTCACGCAGGGCCTGTTTCTCTCGACCGTGCTGGAGGAGGCGGCCAGGGTGCCGGGCCTGAGGGTGCGGGACGTGATCGTGGACGCCTGCGCGATGCATCTCGTGCGGGACGCGGCGCACTTCGACGTGCTGGTCATGACGAACCTGTTCGGGGACATCCTCTCCGACCTCACGGCGGGTCTGACGGGCGGCCTCGGCGTCGCGCCGAGCGGGAACGTGGGCGAGCGGCACGCGCTGTTCGAGAGCGTGCACGGCAGCGCGCCCGACATCGCCGGGCAGGGCGTCGCGAACCCCACCGCGACGGTGCTGTCGGCCGCGATGATGCTCGACCACCTCGGGGAGGGGGCGTTGGCGCGCAGGTTGGAGGCGGCGGTGGACGCGACGCTCCAGGAAGGACCACGCACGCGGGACCTGGGCGGCGAGGCGTCCACGGACACCTTCACACAGGCCCTCATCAGACGAGTCTCATGAACGAACGTGAGGTAGGACCTTAGAAGACACCGATGCTGACGTGATTCCGCGTACCCCTTCTCATGAGATTGCCGTCTGAGAGGGACGTATCGCGGATTTTTCTCTTCCGTCAGATGAAAAGATGCTAAAATCGGACGAATCCACGGAGGAGTCCATGTCGAAAGCTCTCCAGCGCTTGCTCAGCCCGAAACCGACCGCGATCGGCGTGGAGATCGGTTCGAGCGCCATCAAGATCGTGGCGCTCAAGCCGGGTTCGCCCCCGCAGCTCACGCACGCCATCTCGATCCCCACGCCCATCGGGTCCATGCGCGAAGGTCTCGTCGTCGAACCGCAGACGGTCGCGACCGAGATCCGCAACGCCATGACCAAGCACGGCCTCAACGCCCGCTTCGCGGTCAGCACGGTGCCCAACCAGAGCGCCGTGACCCGCAACATCATGGTCCCGAAGATGGCCCGCAAGGAACTCGACGAGGCCATCCGGTGGGAGGCGGAGAAGTACATCCCCTACCCCATCGACGAGGTCACCGTCGACTACGACCTCCTCGACGACCCCGACTCCATCGCGGAGGACGGTCAGATGGAGATCGTCGTCGCCGCCGCGCCCACCGAGGCCATCGCCCGTCAGGTGGAGGTGCTGCGCCTCGCGGGCCTCGAACCCACCGTCATCGACCTCAAGCCCTTCGCCACCCTGCGCGCCCTGCGCGGCAACCTGCTCGGCACGCACCTGAGCCGCACCACCATGTCGGGCGGCGCGTACACCGAGAACGGCGAGGTGGCGCTCGTCATGGAGATCGGCGCGTCGAGCTCCATCATCGCGCTCGTGCGTGGCGAGCGCGTCCTGATGGCGCGCAACATCGCCATCGCCGCCGACGACTTCACCATGGCGCTCCAGAAGGCCTTCGACCTCGACTTCACCGCCGCCGAGGACATCAAGATCGGCTACGCCACCGCCACGACCCCCACCGAGGACGAGGAGGACCTCCTGAACTTCGACCTTTCGAGAGAGCAGTACTCGCCCGCGCGGGTCTTCGAGGTCATCCGCCCCGTCCTGGGCGACCTCATCACGGAAATCCGCCGCTCCCTGGAGTACTACCGCGTCCAGGCGGGCGACGTCGTCGTGGACCGCACCTACCTCGCGGGTGGCGGCGCCAAGCTGCGCGGACTCGCCGCCGCGATCGGGGACGCCCTGGGCTTCCGCGTCGAGGTGGCCTCCCCGTGGCTGAGCGTCACCGTCGACGAGTCACGCTTCGACACCGGCTACCTCCAGAGCACGGCCGCCGAGTTCACGGTGCCGCTGGGACTGGCGCTTCGCGGGGTGAGCAGCCTTGATTAACATCAACCTCCTGCCCAAGGAGCTCCGCAGGAGCACCGGGCCCGACTTCTGGCGTCTCGGCGCGGGCGCCGCGGCCGTCGTGACCCTCGCGACGATCGGTGTGCTGCACTTCACCGTGACGTCCACCCTCGGAGACCTCAACCGGCAGATCGACGAGGTGCAGGGCGAGATCAACATCCTGCAGCCCAAGGTCCAGGAACGCGACAAGCTCCGGGCGACCAAGGCCTCGCTGCAGTCCGTGACCGCCGTCGCCGACGCCCTCAAGGCCGGTCAGACGTCGTGGAGCGGTGACCTCGCCAAGTTCGTCCGACAGCTGCCCAGCGGCGCCCGGCCGCTCGTGGCGCTCGAAAGCCTCGACATGAAGGCCGTCGACAACCCCACGCCTTCCGTCAATTACGACGGCAAGACGGTCTCCAAGGAAGTCAACATCCGCGGCAGCGCCAGCTCCAGCGCCAGCCTCGTGACCTTCCTGAACGCGTTCGAGGCGTCACCCGAGTTCGGCGTGCAGTTCAAGAGCGCCAACCTCGACGAGACCACCGGCGACTACAAGTTCGACGCGACGGTCGGTCTCGTGAGGAGCACGCCCGTCGCGGCGGCCGACACGAGCGGCGCCGGCACGACCGCCGCAGGCACGGACGTCGCCGCCGCGCCCGCCGCGCCCGCTGGAGGAGCGAGGTAATGCAGAACCTGAAGGCACAACTGGCCAAGCTCAAGGGCCGCGACATCTTCCTCCTCACCCTCGTGGTGCTGGTCCTGTTCGCGATGCTGTGGTACTTCCAGTCCTACCAGGCCAACAAGCTCGCGATCGACGACGCGCGCGGGCGCCTCGAGACCCTGCAGACGACCGTCCTCACCTCCCGTCAGGCCGCCGCGGAACTGCCCGGTCTCCAGGCGGAGGTCGCGGCGCTCGAGAAGCAGAGCGCGGAGTTGCTGCGCGCGCTGCCCGCCACGACCAGCATGGGTGAGGTCGTCGACGAGATCCGCAAGGACATCGGCGCGAGCGGCGCCCAGATGCTCTCGGTGAGCCAGAGCGGGAGCGGCGCGCCCGGTCAGATTCCGGCCGGTGTCCGCCCCATCGCGCTCAGCCTGTCGGTGAAGGGACGGTTCGGCGAGCTGTACGGCGTGCTGCGCTCCCTGGAAGGGATGAGCCGCTTCTCCACCATCAACGCCCTGACCCTCGGCGCGACCGACAAGATCCGCGACCCGAACCTGACGGGCAACATCGGCGTGACCGTCTACACCTTCGACCCGTCTGCGGCCCAGCCTGCCTCGGCCGCCCCCACGCCCGCGGGCACCACGCCCGCACCCGCGGCGCCCGCGACCGCGCCCGCCGCGCCGCCCGCCGGAGGTAACTCGTGAGAAGTCCCATCAAGCTCACGCGTGAGATGAAGATCACCCTGACGCTGCTCGCGTTCGGCGGTCTGGTCGGCGGGTTCTACGTCTACAACCTGAACGCGTCCCCCGACGTCAGCGTCACGTCGCCCACCACGACCTCCCCCGCGACGTCCACGGGAACGACGAGCCCCGAGGGCACGCCGGGCGGCGTGAGCGTCTCCGCACCCAGCAAGCCCGTCGAGGTCGCGCAACTCCCGTTCCTCACGACCGAAACACCGACGCCGACCGAGGGCGAGAAGCAGGCCGCCGCGCCGACCGCCGTCGCGAGCGCCGCTCAGGACAACCTTCCCAACCCCTTCGAGCCGCTCCGCGTCGAGGTGGCCGCCGCCAGCGGTACCGTTCCGACGCCCACGCCCGCACCCTCCTCGGAGGTCACGCCGCTGCCCGTCCCGAACGTGCCCGCGGCCACGCCGACCCCCATCGCGAGCACCGCGAGCGCGGCCCTGCCCGTTCCGGTCATTCCGGGCTCGGTCACGAGCGCGCCCACCGTGAATCCCATCGAGCGGGTCCGTCAGCTCGGCAGCAGCTTCAACGGCGGGACCGCGTCCTCCGTGACGCTGCGCCCCGGCAGCAGCGTGACCGTCACGCCGCCGAAGGTGACGGGCGCGGCACCCCTGCCG
>NZ_KI912643.1:7190-14404 GCF_000519345.1 Deinococcus pimensis DSM 21231 | reverse complement strand
CCACGACGCCCGTCCCGGCCCTTCCGAGCACGCCCCCGCGCGCCACGCCGACGCCCGCACCGACCACCAACCCGGTCGTGCCGCCCGTCGTGACGGAACTCGAACCCCTCGGCGGCGAGACGGCCACCACGGATCCCACGCCCGCCGAGCCCGTCGTGCAGGCCGATCCCGTCGCGGCCTTCGTGGACGCTCAGGGTGTGACGTACAGCGCGGTCGTGCTGGGGCCCGTGAACACCGGCATCCTCAAGACGAAGGCGGGCTACCTCGTCGTGACGACCGGCCAGACCCTGCCCGAGAGCGGCGGCGTCGTGGTGAAGGACATCACCGCGACGACCGTGGTGCTCGCGATCGGCAACCAGACCAAGACCCTCGAACTCGACAAAAGGTGAGTCATGAAGAGAGCCCATAAGATCAGTGCCCTGACCCTGCTCGTGACCGCGATGCTCGGCGCCGCCTCGGCCCAGAGCACCACGGACAAGCGCCTCAACACCGCGCCCGTCACGATGAACATCGGCAAGTTCGACGGGGAGCTCTCCTCGCTGCTCGCGGCGCTCGCGAAGGCCGCCGGGTACGAGCTCGTCATCGACGGCAACATCGACACCCGTTCCGCGAACACCGCGGCGAACTCCGCGCTCGCGTACAACTTCACCAACAAGCCCTTCAACGAGGTCTTCCCGATCGTCATCGACATCAACGGGCTGAGCTACGAGATCTTCCGTGTCGGCGGGAAGGACACCATCCGCGTGTCGAACTCCCCCATCCAGAAGGTCATGCGCCTCACCGTCGCGCCCGCCGAGCAGACCGCGACGCGCGTGAAGCTCTTCTTCGGCCGTCCGACGTACAACGACAAGAAGGAACTCGTCGACGTCACGCTGGATTCGCCCACGCTGCGCATCATCGCGGACACCAACTCCAACAGCCTCATCGTGCGCGGCACGAACCGCGAGATCGGCGACGTGGAGCGTCTCGTCGCGGACATCGAGGCGAACTACACCCGTCAGGGCCCGCAGACGGACGGCACCGCGAACGCCCAGCGCGTCTACACCGTGAAGAGCAACATCGAGGACATCACGGGCCTGCTCGCCGCGCAGTACCCGAGCCTGCGGGTCACGGCGGTCGGCAAGACCGGTCAGCTCGTCGTGAACGGCCCCGCCACGCAGATCGACGCGGCGTTCGCGCTGCTCGCGCAGGTGGACAAGCCCGTCGTGAAGGCCGACGGGCCCGTGATCGTGCAGCGCACCTTCACCCTGTCGAACGCGCAGGCGACCGAGGTGAAGGGCGTGCTGGAAGGCACCCTCAAGACGGACCTGACGCAGGCGGCGCCCACCGTGATCCGCCAGACGACCGACGCGAACGGCAACGTGACCTCCGCGAGCACGCAGACGCCCGCGCAGACGCCTCAGGCCGCGCAGGCCGCGCCCTCGGAGAACTCGGTGGCGGGCATCGGCGCGACGATCATCGCGGATCAGCGCTCCAACAGCCTCATCGTGCGCGGCACGCAGGGTCAGGTGGACCAGATCGCGGAGCTCATTCCGCTGCTGGACAAGGCCGTGCCGCAGCTCAACGTGCAGGTGCGCATCCAGGAGATCACGGAGACGGCGGCGCGCAACCTCGGCATCGACTGGACGGCGGGCTTCGGGCAGTTCGTCACGAAGATCGCGGCGGGTCAGATCTCGGCCCTGTTCGACATCACGCAGCCCAGCATGGGCTTCAACATCGGCGCGACCCTCAAGGCGCTCGAGAGCCAGAACCTCTCGAAGTCCATCTACGAGGGCAGCGTCACCATGCAGAGCGGTCAGCGCGGGCGCGGTCAGAGCGGCTCGACGGAGAACGCCAGCGCGGGGTCGAGCGCCACGATCAAGTCCGGCGGGCGGCTGGAGCTCAACATTCCCAGCACCAGCGGCAACATCTCCAAGCAGATCGACTACGGCGTGCTGATCGACTTCCTCAGCCCGCAGGTGACGGCGGACGGCACGATCACGCTGGGCGTGCGCAGCAACGTGAGCGCCCTCAACACGCCGGTGACGGGCGCGACCCTGCCGAACGTGCTGGAGTTCGCCAACCGCGAGGCGCAGACGACGATCTCGTTCAAGACCGGTCAGACGGTGATGCTGGGCGGCCTGCTCTCCACGAAGGAGAACGAGGGCTACCAGGGCGTGCCGGTCCTGTCGAGCATCCCGATCATCGGGAACCTCTTCAAGACGCAGAACAAGAGCAGCGAGAAGACGCAGCTGCTGATCGTCATCACGGGCAACGTGATCCAGTAACGCGAAGACGACGAGGGGCGGGAGGCGAGGCTTCCCGCCCCTCGTCGTCTTCGTGTCCCACCGCCCTTCTGCTAGAGTCCTTCCATGAGGTTTCTGACCGCCGGAGAGTCGCACGGGCCGCAGCTGACCGCCATCCTGGAGGGGCTGCCCTCGGGGCTGGAACTGACGAAGCAGGACATCGACCCCTGGCTGGAGAAGCGCCAGGGCGGGTACGGGCGCGGTCGGCGCATGGTCATCGAGAAGGACGAGGCGCGCATCCTCTCGGGCGTCCGCGCGGGCCGCACGACGGGCGCGCCCGTCACGCTCGTCGTGGAGAACCGCGACTGGCGCAACTGGACGGAGATCATGTCGCCCGAGCCGGGCGGCGAGCCACGCAAGAAGGCCCTCACGGCGGCACGCCCCGGACACGCGGACTACGCGGGCGGCGTGAAGTACCGTCACCGCGACCTGCGTGACGTGCTGGAGCGCGCCTCGGCGCGGGAGACGGCGGCGCGCGTGGCGGTCGGCGCGGTCGCGCTGAAGCTTCTGGGCGTGCTGGGCGTCGAGGGCGCCAACCACGTGGTGTCGCTCGGCGGCGTGGAGAGCGCGGCGACCTTCGACTGGGCGCGCGTGCCCGAGATCGAGGCGTCCGAGCTGCGCTGCCTCGACCCCGAGGCGTCCCAGCGCATGAAGGTCCTCGTCGACGAAGCGAAACGGGACGGCGACACGCTCGGCGGCGTGCTGGAGATCCGCTTCCGGGGACTTCCCGTGGGGCTCGGCAGTCACGTGCACTGGGACCGCAAGCTCGACGGGCGCGTCGCGCAGGCCGTGATGAGCGTGCAGGCCATGAAGGGCGTGGAGGTCGGCCTGGGCTTCGAGGGCGCGCGCCGTCCGGGCAGCGCCGTCCACGACGCGATGTTCCTGCGCGAGGGCCGCTACGCGCGCGACACGAACGGCGCGGGCGGTCTGGAGGGCGGCATGACCAACGGCGAGGAGCTCGTCGTGCGCGCCGCGATGAAGCCGATCGCCACGCTGATGAAGCCCCTGCCCACCGTGGACGTCGTGTCGCGCGAGGCGGCGGACGCGGCGCGCGAGCGGTCGGACACCACCGCCGTCCCGGCGGCGGGCGTGATCCTGCAGACCGTGGTGGGCTGGGTGCTCGCCGACGCGATGCTGGAGAAGTTCGGCGGCGACAGCGTCGAGGAGCTCGTGGAGCGCGTGCGGGCCGCCCGTGACTACGCCGCGTCCTACTGAACTCCGGGGCGGGCGCGACTTCCACGCCCGGATGGAGCGCGAGATCGGCGCGGTCCTGGCGGACGCGTACGAGCACGCGCCGGACGACGTGACCGTCAGGCCGTCCTGTGGGGAGTCGCCGCATCGTCTAGACTTCCAGGAGACCCACATGAGCGCCCCCTCTCCTTCCCTCATCGACCGGCCCGTCACGTGGGTGGCCCTGGCGGGCTTCATGGGCACCGGGAAGAGCCGCGTCGGCTGGGAGCTCTCGCGGGCGCTCGCGCTGCACTTCGTGGACACCGACAAGCTCATCGCGCGCGTCTCGGGCCGCACCGTCCCCGAGATCTTCGAGCGCGAGGGCGAGGCGCGCTTCCGCGCGTACGAGCGCGAGGTCGTCAACCGCGTGGTGCGGCTCGACTACGCCGTCGTGAGCCTCGGGGGCGGCACCTTCGTCTCCCCGGAGAACCGCCGGGTGCTGCTCTCGCGCGGACCCGTGGTGGTGCTGTGGGCTTCCCCGGAGACGATCCTGGGCCGCACGCGCCGCACCGGAAGGCCCCTGCTGCAGACGGAGGAACCGCTGGAGCGCATCACGAAGCTGATGGAGGAACGCGAGGGCGCGTACCGCGAGGGCACCATCCACGTCTCCAGCGACGGACGCTCCAGCGAGGACGTCGTGCAGGAGATCATCGAGCACCTGTGGACGTGGCAGGAACGCTTCGGCGGCGAGGACGGGGACGCGTGACGTCCCCCTCCCGTGTGATCGCCGTCGGCGGCGAGGCGTCCTACGAGGTGCGCGTCGGGCGGGACCTGCTCGGCGCGCTCGACGTGCCCGAGCGTCGCCGCGCCCTCGTCCACGACGCGGGTCTGCCCCGCGCGAGCGTGGAGCGCGCCGTGACGGCCCTCTCACCCGAGGTCGACGTGGAGGCGCCCGCCGGGGACGCCTGCAAGACGACCGAGGTGTGGGCTTCGGCGCTCTCCTCGCTCGCGCGGGCCGCGCTGCCGCGCGACGCGGCGGTCGTGTCGCTCGGCGGGGGCGCCACCACCGACCTCGGCGGGTTCGTGGCGTCCACGTACCTGCGCGGCGTCGCGCACTACACCCTCCCGACCACGCTGCTGGGCATGGTGGACGCGGCGGTGGGCGGCAAGACCGGCCTGAACCTCCCGGAGGGCAAGAACCTCGTGGGGACCTTCTGGGCGCCGCGCGGCGTGTGGTGCGACGTCGGCTTCCTGGAGACGCTGCCGCCGCGCGTGTTCCGCGAGGGCACCGCCGAGGTCTTCAAGCACGGCCTGCTCACCGACGGGGCCCTGTGCGGGCGGGTGCTGGCGCCGGACTTCGGTCCCCACGCCGCCGACCTCGTGGACGTCGTCGCGGACGCCGTGCGCGTCAAGGCGGACGTCGTCACGCGCGACCCGCGCGAGGCGGGCGAACGGGCCTTCCTGAACCTCGGGCACACGCTCGCGCACGCGCTCGAGGCCGTCACCGACCACGCGGTCACGCACGGCGAGGCCGTCGGGTACGGGCTGCACTACGCGGCGATCCTGTCGCGCGACCTCGGCGGCGCGGACCTCACGGCGCTCACCGCGCGCTTCCTGGCGTCGCTCGCGCCCGCTCCCCTGCCCACGCTGAGCTGGGAGGACGTGGCGCCCTTCGTCGCGAGGGACAAGAAGGCCGACTCCAGGGGCGTGCGCTTCGTGCTGCTCCACGACGTCGGACGGCCCTACCTCGCGCGGGTGCCGGATGAGGCGGCCCGCGCGGCCTTCGCGGCGTGGCGCGCGGACGTCACGAACACGCCGGGCGCGGGCGCATGAACTTTCGGAGGTCACACGTATGATCCTCGTCCTCAACGGTCCCAACCTCAACCTGCTCGGCACGCGCGAACCCGAGGTGTACGGCCGCGAGACCCTCGGCGACCTCGAAACCCTCTGCGAGGCGTGGGGGTCGGAGCTCGGCGTGAGCGTCACCTGCCGTCAGAGCAACTACGAGGGTCAGCTGCTCGAATGGATTCACGAGGCGGGCGGCGCGGGCTTCACGGGCATCGTGATCAATCCGGGCGCGCTGACGCACTACAGCTACGCGCTGCGCGACGCCATCGCGGGTCAGCCCCTGCCCGTCGTGGAGGTCCACATCTCCAACGTGGACGCCCGCGAGGCCTTCCGGCACACCAGCGTCACGGCGGCCGTCTGCCGCGGCAAGATCAGCGGGCTCGGCCTGCTCGGCTACCGCCTCGCGATGGAGTTCCTCACCGAGGGACGTTGAGCTTGCCCTCACGCGTGACCGCGTGGTAGACTTCTCGGCAGTGTTTTGCGCTTGGTAGGGCCAGAACCGCCGGTCAGGCACCGGGACGCGCGTGGGTGGTCCCCCGACCCCGCCGCGAGCGACGACAGCCGAAACCTCTGATTTTGGAGACGACGGTGAAAACCTACGTACCTAAGGAAACTGAACAGAACTGGATTCTGGTGGACGCCGCTGGCGTGCCGCTGGGTCGCCTCGCCACCCTCATCGCGTCCCGCATCCGCGGCAAGCACCGCCCCGACTTCACCCCGAACATCGCTCAGGGTGACTTCGTCGTGGTCGTGAACGCGGAGAAGGTCGTCCTGACCGGCGGCAAGCTCGACAGCAAGGTGTACACCCGCTACACCGGCTACCAGGGCGGCCTCAAGACGGAGACGGCGCGCACCGCGCTCGCCAAGCACCCCGACCGCGTCATCGAGCACGCCGTGTACGGGATGCTCCCCAAGAACCGCCTCGGTCGCGCGCTGCACTCGCGCCTGAAGGTGTACGCCGGCGAGACCCACCCCCACGACGCCCAGAAGCCCCAGAAGCTGGAGGTCAAGTAATGGCCACTGAACAGTACTACGGCACCGGGCGTCGCAAGGCCGCGATCGCGCGTGTGTTCCTCAAGCCCGGCGAGGGCCGCATCATCGTCAACGACCAGGAGTTCCAGGTGTACTTCCGCGGTATCCTGCGCGCCGTGCACGCGCTGCAGGCCTTCCGCGAGACGGGCACCCAGGGCCGCTTCGACGCGTACATCACCGTCACCGGTGGTGGCCCCGGCGGTCAGGCCGACGCGATCAAGCTCGGCATCGCCCGCGCGCTCCTGAAGGTCAACCCCGACTACCGCCAGCAGCTCAAGCCGCGCGGCCTCCTCACCCGCGACGCCCGCGAGGTCGAGAGCAAGAAGTACGGCCTCAAGAAGGCCCGCCGCGCGCCCCAGTTCAGCAAGCGCTGAACCCGGTCGTGCAGGAAAAGTCCCCCGCTTCGGCGGGGGACTTCTTGATGGGCCGCCTCGAATGTCCCGGCCTCGTGGCCCTACAGTGAGGTGATGGAACCGGTCCTGCTCTACGACGGCGTGTGCAACCTGTGCAGTGCCAGCGTGCAGTTCATCCTCGGGCGCGAGCGTGACGGTCGGCTGCGCTTCGCGTCCCAGCAGTCCGAGGCGGGACGCGCGCTCCTCGCCCGGCATCACCTGCCCCTGACGCCGCGCGCGGTCGTGCTGATCGAGGACGGACGCGCCTACGCGGGGAGCGACGCGGCCCTGCGGGTCGCGCGGTACCTGAAGTCCCCCTGGCGCCTGCTGTGGGCGCTCAGGGTCGTGCCGCGTCCCCTGCGCGAGGCGGTGTACGCGCTCGTGGCGCGATCACGCTACCGTCTCTTCGGGAAGCGCGAGGCGTGCTGGCTCCCCCGGCCCGAATGGCGCGCGCGCTTCCTCGACGCGTGAGCGCGCCCGCCCCGCC
>NZ_KI912643.1:6374-7090 GCF_000519345.1 Deinococcus pimensis DSM 21231 | reverse complement strand
GGAAGGGCCGCCTCCGGCCGGAGCGGCGGGCGGGGGTGTGGAGATCTGGGCGAGGGCGGCGGTCGCCGTGAACTGCAGGGCGAGGACCGCGAGGCGTCTCTTCATGGCTCCACTTCAGATGCCACGCTTGAAAAGGATGTGAGGCCGCGCGTGCAAACATTGTCCGTTCGTCAACGAGGGCACCGGAGTGTGGGTGGGCGTGCTCTAGCATGACCGCATGCACCGCCTACTGGACACGATGAGGGTCCTGCGCTCCCCCGGGGGCTGCCCGTGGGACCGCGAGCAGACCCACCTGAGCCTGCGCCCGTACCTGCTGGAGGAGGCCGCCGAGGCCGTGGACGCCCTCTCGACCGGCGACGACGCGGCCGTCGTGGGCGAGCTCGGGGACGTGCTGCTGCAGGTGGCGTTCCACAGCGTCATCGCCGAGCAGGAGGGCCGCTGGAGGTACGCGGACGTGGAGGACGCGATCGTGGAGAAGCTCGTGCGGCGTCACCCGCACGTGTTCGGGAGCGTGACGGTGCGCGGCGCGGACGAGGTCGTGGCGAACTGGCAGGCCATCAAGGCGCGCGAGCGCGGCGGACGCGAGAAGACCGCAGCGGAGCGCGTCCCCTCGGCGCTCGGGGCGCTCGCGCGGGAGGCGGAGCTTCAGAAGGTCGAGGAGCGGGAACGCGGCGAGCGGCCCACGGAGACGGACGCGGCCCGCCGCGCGGTGACGG
>NZ_KI912643.1:2595-6274 GCF_000519345.1 Deinococcus pimensis DSM 21231 | reverse complement strand
CCGCGCGGGCGAGCTCCACGAGCGTGCCCGCGTTGTAGCGCGGCGTGACGCGCAGCAGGTCCCCCAGGTCCGGCAGCAGCAGCAGGTCAGTCATCGTGACCGGCCCGCTGGAGCGCCGGGATGCTGCGCGCGCCGCGCGCGCCCATGCGCAGCACGTCCTGAACGTCCTGCACGCGGCGGATGGCGTCCGCGAGGTGCCCCAGATCGATCTGGTCGCCCACCGCGAGACGCAGGTAGATGTGGGCGGTGCCGCCCGCCGCGACGCCCGCCTCCACCTTCACGGGGCTGCGCTTCTGCTCCGCCACGACGTTCAGCACGTCCGAGAGCAGGCCGGGTCGGTCCATCGCGACGACGTCGAGGTCCACGATGGTGTGCCCGCGCGACCCCGGGTCCCACGAGGCGGGCACGCAGCGGTCCGGTTCGTCCTTGAGGAGGCGCACCATGTTCGGGCAGTCCATGCGGTGCACGGTCACGCCGCGCCCTCGCGTGATGTAGCCCATGATCTGATCCCCCCGGATGGGATGACAGCAGTTCGCGGTCTTCGTGGGCGTGGACATCCCCGCGACGTACACGCCGCCCTCCTCGATGCGCGGCTGGACGGGCGCGCGCGGCGGGGACTGCTCCTGCTCCAGCTGCGGCGCGAGGGCCCGCGCGACGGTGCTGCTCGCGACCTTGCCCGCCTGGATGGCGAGGTACAGGTCGTCCGGATTGCGGCTCCCGACGAGCTTCTCGGAGGCCTCCTCCAGCAGCTTCGTCCGCATGAGCTGACGCACGGGCAGCTGCCGCTTGCGCAGGTAGCGCTCCAGCGTGTCGTGCCCGGCCTGCAGCGCCTCCTGCCGCTCGCGGACGCGGAAGAAGTGCCGGATCTTCGCGCGCGCCGAGCGGGTGATGGCGAAGTTCAGCCAGTCCTGGCTGGGCCCGGCGCTGTTGCGGCTCGCGATGATCTCCACCATGTCGCCGTTCTTCAGGCGGGAGTTGAGCGGCACGATGCTGCCGTTCACGCGCGCCCCGACGGTGGTGTCCCCGATGCGGGAGTGGATGTGGTACGCGAAGTCCACGGGCGTGCTGCCCGCCGGGAGGTTCACGGTGTCGCCCTTCGGGGTGAAGACGAACACGCGGCCCGACAGCAGGTCGCTCTTGACGGCGTCCACGAAGTCCGACGCGTCCGCGATCTCCGACTGGAGCTGCCTGAGCTGCGTGATCCAGTTCTCGCGGCTCTTCTCGCCGAGGCCGTCGCCCTGCTTGTACATCCAGTGCGCGGCGATGCCGTACTCCGCGACCTCGTGCATGCGCCGCGAGCGGATCTGCACCTCGATGGGCTGACCGGCCGTGCTGATCACGGTGGTGTGCAGGCTCTGGTAGCCGTTGGGTTTCGGCACGGCGATGTAGTCCTTGAAGCGGCCCGGGATGGGCGTCCACATGCTGTGCACGAGCCCGAGGCTGTGGTAGCACACGCGCTTCTCGCGGGCCTGCTCGCTGCGCTCGCGCGCCTTGCCCTCCGGGGCGTTCACGGGCTTGGGCGTGAGGATCACGCGGACGGCGAGCAGGTCGAAGATCTGCTCCAGGCCCTTGCCCTCCTTCACCATCTTCGTGTGGATGGAGTAGAGGTGCTTGCTGCGGCCCGCGATGTCGATGCCCTCCACCCACTCGGGCAGTTCCGGGTCCTCCTCCAGCGCGGCGCGAAGTTGCGCCACGGCGCCCGTGATGTGCGCCTGCCGCTCCTCCTGCTTCGTGCGCAGGCGCCGCGCGAGCGACTCGTACGCCTCGGGTTCGAGGTACTTGAAGCTGAGGTCTTCGAGTTCCCACTTGATCTGCCCGATGCCGAGGCGGTGCGCGAGCGGCGCGAAGATCTCGAGCGTCTCGCGGGCGATGCGCTGCTGCTTGTGTGGGAGCATGCTGCCGAGCGTGCGCATGTTGTGCAGGCGGTCGGCGAGCTTCACGATGATGATGCGGATGTCGCCGGTCATGGCGATCAGCATCTGGCGGAGGTTCTCGGCCTGCTCGTCCTGCAGGCTGGCGGACATCTTGGTGAGCTTGCTGACCTTCGTCTCGCCCTCGACGATGCGGCGCACCTCGGGACCGAACCCGCGCTCCACCTCCTCGAAGGTGACGTCGGTGTCCTCGACGGTGTCGTGCAGCAGGCCCGCGATGACGGCGTCCGTGTCCATGTTGAGGTCCGCGAGGATCTGCGCGACGGCCACGGGATGGGTGATGTAGGGCTCGCCGCTCTTGCGCGCCACCCCACGGTGGGCGCGTTCGGCGAGTTCGTAGGCGCGCTGGACGCGCTCGCGGTCCTCCGGGGTCCGGTCGGAGAGCGTGTCGATCAACTGCTCGAACCCGTGCACCAAGCCATCCTAGCGCACGAGCGCGTCTCACGGGGCCCCACGACGACGCCCACCCGTTCGGGGTGGGCGCGTGTGTTCTCGTTGGTGTGCTGCGGGTTCAGCGCCTGCGGCGGGAAGGGACGGGGACGGGCACGGGGACCGGCTTCGGCTCGGGGTTGAGCAGACGCTCCAGCGCCTCGCGCAGGCCGGCAATGGCTTTCTTGAGGTCCTCCATAGCTGACCCGAGTCTAGCGGCCCACCCCGTGAGTGATGTGCGATTTTCTCGCAGTGCCATGAGGCGCCCCCTGCCCCGGCCCGAAGCTGTCCCTGAGGCGATCTTCGGGAAGATTTGAGGTGTCAGCGGCGCGGCGGCTGGGCGGGGCGGACCTCCACGCGGCTCGGCAGGGTCCGCTCGGGCATGCGCAGCAGGTCCAGCGTGAGCCGCGCGAGGTCCTCCGGCTGGATCTTCCAGGCGTCCGCCTCCGAGGGCGTGTGATCATTGAAGTGCGTCGCCACGGAGCCCGGCATGATCTGCGTGACCTTGATCCCGAGGGGACGCAGGTCCAGCATGATCGCCTCCGTGAAGCCGTTGAGGCCGAACTTGCTCGCGTTGTACGCCGCGCCGCCCGCGAAGGGGTTCTTCCCGGCGAGGCTGGAGAGCGTCATGACGTATCCGCGGCTCGCGGCGAGCAGGCGCGTGCAGGCCCGCACGCACAGGAACACGCCCGTGAGGTTCGTGTCGATCACGGCGCGCCAGTCCTCCACGCTGAGGTCCTGCACGGGCCCGAACTTCCCGACGCCCGCGTTGGCGAACAGCAGGTCCATGCCACGGAAGCGCTCCTCGTGGGCGCGAACGGCGGCCTCCACGGCGGCCTCGTCGCGGACGTCGCACACCACGCCGAGGGCGTTCTCGCCGAGCCGCGCGGCGGCGTCCCTCACCTCCTGCTCGTTCCTGGCCGTGATGGTCACTCCGTAGCCCTCTCCCACGAGGGCCTGCGCGACGGCGAATCCGATGCCCTTGCTTGCTCCGGTGACGAAGGCGCTCTTCATGGCGGCACCCTAACACGTGGACGTCGGGGCGGACCGGAAGGTCAAGGAGTGCCGAAGACGTTCAGGGCAGCGAGCCGAACATGCTGTCGAGCGCCAGCTTGTGCGCGTCCTGCTGCGCGTTCCAGAGGGTGGAGACCGCGATGCGCTGGCTCACCACGCGCGGGGCCGGCTCGCCCGGCACGCTCAGCTCGAAGCGGACCTCCAGGGAGCTGAACAGGCCCAGCATGGCGGGCACCACCACGACGGGCGTGAGCCGCACCGCGCGCGCGTCGGGCGCGGTCACGACGTGCGCCTGCGGGTAGCGG
>NZ_KI912643.1:1871-2495 GCF_000519345.1 Deinococcus pimensis DSM 21231 | reverse complement strand
CGGGAAGTCCACGCTGCTGCTGCAGGTCGCCGACCGCATGGCGGCGGGCGGGCAGGGCGTGCTGTACGTCGCGGGCGAGGAGTCGCTGGAGCAGATCCGGCTGCGCGCCGACCGTCTGGGCGTGACGAGCGAACTGCAGATGACGCGTGACACCCGCGCCGATCACGTGGCGGCCCTGATGGCGGAGCACCGTCCCGCGCTGTGCATCGTGGATTCCATCCAGACGGTGCAGGTGGAGGGCGACGGCGCGCCGGGCGGGGTCGCGCAGGTCCGCGAGGGCACGAGCGTCATCACGCGCGCCGCGAAGGAGACGGGCACCGCGACGGTCCTCGTGGGGCACGTCACGAAGGAGGGCACCGTGGCGGGCCCGAAGGTGATGGAGCACATCGTGGACACGACGGTGTTCCTGGAGTCCGTCGGGCAGTACCGGCTGCTGCGCTCCGTGAAGAACCGTTTCGGGCAGGCGGGCGAGCTCGGCGTGTTCGAGATGCGCGAGGCGGGCCTCGTGGCGGTGGAGAACCCGTCGGCGGCGTTCCTGGCCGAACGGCCCGTGGGCGTGCCCGGCAGCGTCGTGGCGGCCACCATCGACGGGCAGCGTCCCATGCTGCTGGAGGTGCAGGCCCT
>NZ_KI912643.1:0-1771 GCF_000519345.1 Deinococcus pimensis DSM 21231 | reverse complement strand
GGGGAGGTGCGCACGGTGGGGAGCGCCCTGCGCCGCGCGGAGGAGGCGGAGCGCGCGGGCTACGCGCGGCTGGTGATGCCGCCGGGTGTGCGTGGGGACGGGGTGCGCAGCGTGGAGGACGCGCTGAGGGTGCTGTGGAAGAAGTAGTCGCGCCACGGTCAGGTCTGCTCATGGTTCTCAGAAAAAGCCGAAATTGTCACGTGCGGTCCCGAGCCGCTATGCTCTTCAGGTGATTCTCGTCCGCGTCCTGCTGCTGCTGCTCGGGCTCCTGCTCGGCTACGGCGTGGGCGTCCTCCTCTCCCTCAGCGGATTCGGCGCGGAAGCGTCCACCGCCAACACCGTCTACCTCATGGCGGCGGGCCTCCTCGTCGCCTTCCTGCTCGGCGAGCGGATCGCGAGCGTACTCGACGGCGTCGTGGAGCGCGGCCTGGCGTGGCTCTCCCGGCTCGATCCGCGCCGCGTCACCGCCGCCACCGTCGGACTCGTCGTCGCGCTCGTCGTGGCGGTCCTCGTCACGACGCTCCTGTCGAGCGCGCCCTTCTTCCGCTGGTACTGGAGCGTCGCGATCACCGCGCTGCTCTCCGTCTTCTTCGTCTACTTCGCCGTGCAGAACGCCGGGACCTTCGGCGCGCTCGCCTACTCGGGCCCGCCGCGCCGCCGCTCGAACGCGAAGGTCCTCGACACGAACGTCATCATCGACGGACGCGTCACGGACCTCGCGCGCAGCGGCTTCCTCGAGGGGGAGCTGATCGTCCCGAGCTTCGTCCTGCGCGAGGTGCAGTACCAGGCCGACCACGCCGACCCGCAGCGCCGCACGCGCGGCAAACGCGCCCTCGGCGTGCTGGAGGAACTGCGCGAGATCGCGAGCCTGCGCGTCGAGGAGTGGGACGTGGACGGCGACGTCCCCGTCGACGACAAGCTCGTGCGCTTCACGCGGGAGTACGGCGCGAAGCTCGTCACGAACGACTCGAACCTCAGCAAGGTCGCGCGGCTCTACGGCCTGAAGGTCCTGAGCATCCACGAGGCGGCGCTCGCGCTGCGGCCCAAACTGCAGGCGGGCGAGGTGCTCGACGTGACCGTCACGAAGGCCGGGCAGCAGTCCGGGCAGGGCGTCGCTTACCTCGAGGACGGCACCATGATCGTCGTGGAGGACGGCCTGCGCCACAAGGGCAAGCAGGTGCGCGTCACCGTGCTGTCGAACGTGCAGACCAGCGTGGGCCGCATGGTCTTCGCGAAGGTCGCCGGGGAGTAGGTCCGCGCGGGATTGCCGGGCCGCGTTCACGCCGCGGGCTACCATGAACGCGGTCCTATCGATCTGCATCATGACAACGCATTCTTCCGGGGGCCGCGTCACGCGGCCCTTTCTGTTCTGGGCGCTCTGCGTCGGCCTGAGCGTCCTCGGTGACGCGCTCGGCCAGTCCGCGCTGTCCGTCCTCGCCTTCGAGGAGGGTGGCGGCGCGGCACTCGCCTCGGTCCTGACGTGGCCCCTGCTGGCGGACCTCGCGCTTCCGATCGTGCTCGGCTGGGTGTCCGATCTGCTGCCCGCGGCGGTCACGGCCGCGGCGGGGAACGCCGCCCTGTCACTCACCTGGCTCGCCGTGAGCGCCGTCCATCCGTCCGCGCTAGTGGGCGCCCTCCAGATGCTGGAGAGCGGCCTCAACCGGCTCACGGTCGGCCCGGCGATCCGGCTCGCGAACGCGCTCGCGGGTGGACCCGTGACGGGGCGTGCCGCCTCGCTCTCGGCGTCGCTGGCGTGGACCGGGCTGGCCGT
>NZ_KI912642.1:14584-17891 GCF_000519345.1 Deinococcus pimensis DSM 21231 | reverse complement strand
GCTCGGACCTTACCTGTTCGTGCACGCCGACAGCATCCTCTACCTGCGCTACGGCCGCACGCTCGAGGGCGTCAACGGCGCCTTCCAGGGGCGCCTCACGTCCCGCGACCCGCTCGCGTGGGACGGCCTCGTCCGCGAGTTCTCCGATCGGGGCGCCTTCCAGGACGAGGACGGCCCCGCGCGGGCGCGCGCGCTCCTCGCCGCGTACGGTGGGGAGCACGTCGTGCACGGGCACACGCCCATCGCGTACCAGCTGGGCGTGGACGCCGCCGAGGTGCACGGTCCCCTCGCGTACGCGGGCGGCCTGTGCCTCAACGTGGACGGCGGCCTCGCGTACCACCCGCGCGCGGGCTTCCTCGTGCGGCTCGGACGCCACGGCGTGGACCGCGTCGTCACGTACGACGGCGCCGCCGCGTTATGATCCCCGCATGGCCAATCACCCTCATCTCGACACGGCCGACGCCGACGCCGAACTCTTCGATCTGCTGCGCATCCCCTCCGTCTCCGCCGACAGCACCCGCCGGGGAGACATGCGCCGCGCCGCCGACTTCCTGCGCGCCAAGCTGGACTCGCTGGGCTTCACCGCCCGCGTGGACGACACCGCCGGGCATCCCGTCGTGTACGCCGAGCGCCTGAAGGCCCCCGGGAAGCCCACCGTCCTGATCTACGGTCACTACGACGTGCAGCCCGAGGCGCCCGAGGCGGAGTGGCTCACGCCGCCCTTCGAGCCCACCGTCCGCGACGGGCGCGTCTACGCGCGCGGCTCCACCGACGACAAGGGTCAGGCGTACGCGCACGTGCGCGGCGCGCAGCTCCTGCTCGAAGGGGCCGGCGAGCTCCCGGTGAACGTCAAGTTCCTCATCGAGGGCGAGGAGGAGGTCGGCAGCCGCAACCTGGAGCCCTACCTGCGCGCCCACGCCGACGAGCTGAAGTGCGACGTGATCGTCATCAGCGACGGCTCGCGCTTCGCGAAGGACGTGCCCACCGTGACGTACGGTCTGCGCGGCCTCGCGTACGTCGAGGTGCACGTCCAGGGCGCGAGCCGCGACCTGCACTCCGGCAGCTACGGCGGCGCCGCGCCCAACCCCATCAACGCGCTCGCCACGATCATCTCGAAGCTCAAGGACGAGGAGGGCCGCATCACCATTCCCGGCTTCTACGACGGCGTCCACGAGCTCACCGAGCAGGAACGCGGGATGTGGCGCGGCCTGCCCCACGACGACGCGGAGTTCGCCGCGAGCATCGGCGTGGACGCCCTGCCGGGCGAGGCGGGCTACTCCACGCTGGAGCGCCTCTGGGGCCGCCCCACGCTCGACGTGAACGGCATCTGGGGCGGCTACCAGGGCGAGGGCAGCAAGACCGTCATCGCCGCGAAGGCGGGCGCGAAGATCAGCATGCGCCTCGTGCCGGGCCAGGACCCGCACCGCGTCGCGGAGCTCGCGAAGGACTACATCGAGTCCCTCGCGCCCGAGGGCACGAAGGTCGAGGTCATCGACCTGCACGGCGGCCAGCCCGTCGCGATGGACCTCGACTCGCCCTTCATCGCCGCCGCCGACCGCGCCCTCGAGCGCGTCTACGGGCGCCGCGCCGCGTTCGCCCGCACGGGCGGCAGCATCCCGATCGTCGCGGCGTTCCGCACGATCCTCGGGGCGCCCGTGCTGCTCGTGGACATGGGCCTCAACGAGGACGCGCCGCACTCCCCGAACGAGTCCTTCGCGCTCGACGACTACCACAACGGCATCCTGACGAGCGCGTACCTGCTCGAAGAACTGGCGAAATAAGTCGGAGAGACACGCTACCGGCCTCCACTTGAGCACCGGACCGCTCCGGTGCGTACGCAGCCAGAAGCTGGACGGCCAACGTCACGTGGAGAGACACGACACCGCCCACCCTCACCCGGTGGGCGGTCCTTTCGTGCGGTTCCGATGCGGCGGGCGTCCCGCCTTGGGTACCGTGGAGGTACCCGCGCGACCTCGCGTCGTGAACGTCGTATTCAAGGCGGTTTCGGGTGACCGCCGCTCGTGTTGTGAAATGACTGATCTGATTATCGGCGTGACGACCCGTCACGTGCCTTCTCCGAAGGACTTGCAAGTTCCCTTCGACGGGGTCCTGAGCGGATTCAGCAGCGCGCTCTACGCGCGCGGGGCGCTGCCCATGCTCGTGCCGATGCCCGCTCCCGCGCCGAACCACGAGGCGCGCGCCGCGCGCGTCGTGAGGACGCTCGACGGGTTGATCCTGTCGGGCGGAGAGGATCCCGATCCGAGGCTCTACGGGCAGGAGCGGGTTGAGGGGCGTCCCATCGCCCCCGAGCGGGACGCCTGGGAGATCGTGCTGTACAGAGCTGCCCGGGCCGCTCGGGTGCCTGTCTTGGGCGTATGCCGGGGCGCGCAACTGATCAACGTGTCGTGCGGCGGCACGCTGCGTTTTCATGAAGGGCACTACCACCCGCCGTTCGATCAGCCGAGTCATGGTGTGACGATCACGCCCGGCACCTTCGTGGAGCGGGCCGTCGGGGGACCTGTCTGCACAGTCAACAGCGCGCACAAGCTCGCGATCGCCGATGTGGGTCGTGGTCTGCGGGTGGCTGCGGAGTCCGGCGACGGGGCCGTGGAGGCCGTAGAGTCGGAAGACGGCCTCGTGGTGGGTGTGCAGTGGCATCCCGAGCTCCTAGCCTCGAACAGGCCCGCTTCGCGCATCGGTGACGCGTTCCTGAAGCTCGCGACCGAGCGCCGCACCGCCTGACATGACGTCCAACGCCCGCGTGCTCCGGAATCGTCCGGCGCGCGGGCGTCCCTTTCGTGCTCTGGACGGTTGACACGCGTGGCGTGGGGAGCTTACGGTACGGCCAGCAGCTTGAACCGAGTTCAAGAAGGAGGACGGCTCCTGACCCACCCCGCCCCCCGTACCGTAGCCAGCGACCTCGAAGGCACCCTCACCACGGGGGAGACGTGGAAGGGCCTGCTGCGCTTCCTGCGCGAGCGCGGGCACGGCCGCGCCGTCAGCGCCTTCCTCGCCCTCAAGCTGCCCGGCGTCGCCCTCGCGGGCGCGGGCGTCCTCGACCGCGAGAAGGTCCGGCAGGCCTGGACGGCCGACCTGCCCCGCCTGCTGCGCGGCACGCCCGAGGCGGACGTGGACGCGCTCGCCGAGTGGGTCGTGGAGCGCGAACTGTGGCCGGGCCGCCGCGACGACGTCCTCGCCGAACTCGAAGCGCACCGCCTCGCCGGGCACCGCGTCGTGCTCGCCAGCGGCGCCTACCAGCCCGTCCTGGAGGCCTTCGCCCGCCGCATCGGCGCGGAAGCCGTCGGCA
>NZ_KI912642.1:12797-14484 GCF_000519345.1 Deinococcus pimensis DSM 21231 | reverse complement strand
GTCGCCGTCCACCCCGACGCCGCCCTGCGCGCCGAGGCCCTCGCGCGGGGCTGGCGCGTCCTCGGCGAGCGCGCCTGAAGGAAGAAAGGACCCTCCCATGACCGTCACGCCCGACCTGCAGTCCCACCTCGAAGGACTCCGCGCCCGCGACCCCCACACGCTGCTCGGCACGCTCGGCATCACCATCACCGAGGCGAGCCTCGACCGCGTCGTCGCGACGATGCCCGTCACGCCCGCCGTCCACCAGCCCTTCGGGCTCCTGCACGGCGGCGCCAGCGTCGCCCTCGCCGAGAGCGTCGCCTCCGTCGGCGCGTACCTCAACGTCGCCGCGCGCGGGCAGGGCGCCGTGGGGCTGGAGATCAACGCGAACCACCTGCGCGGCAAACGGGGCGGCACCGTCACCGCGACCGCCGTGCCCGTCCACCGTGGCCGCACCACCCACGTCTGGTCCATCGAGATCACCGACGAGGAGGGCAAGATGGTGTGTGTGTCGCGCTGCACCCTCGCCATCGTTCCCCTCGAGGGTGGAGGCGCTTGATTTTGTGAGGAGGCTGGGCTAGTCTTGTCCACGCTGGAGAGGTGCCCGAGTGGTTGAAGGGGTACGCCTGGAAAGCGTATGTACGGGCAACCGTACCGTGAGTTCGAATCTCATCCTCTCCGCCAGCCGAGAACGCCCCCGCGAAAGCGGGGGCGTTCTCCACGACCGCGTGCTCAGCGGCCCATGTCGTGGTACTCGGGGTTGGGCTTCAGGCCCGTCGCGTTCGCGAGGCGATTCGTGAAGTTGAACATCGCCGCGACCTGCGCCACGTCGAAGATCGTCTCGTCGTCGAGGCCCGAGGCGCGCAGGAACTCCACCTCGGCCGGGCCGATCTCGTGCGAGCTCGTCGTGACGCGCAGCGCGAACGACAGGATCGCCCGCTCCATCGGCGTGAGGCGCTCGTCGTGGACGGCGTGGTACGGGTTGCTCTGCACGGCGTGCGCGACGTGCGGGTCGCGGCCCTCCTCCTGCAGGGCCACGCGCAGGAACGCCGGGTGCGTCGTGGAGCAGTACTCGCAGCGGTTCACGCTGGACACCGCCACGGCGATCAGCTCGCGCTGCACGCGGCTGAGCTTCGAGTCGCCGAGCATCACGAGGTCGTAGTGCGCTCGCCACTTCACGAGGTGCTCGGGCCGCACGGCCCAGCCGCGCACGACGTTCGGCACGAAGCCGAACTTCTCCCGGCCCGCGTCCTGCAGGGCGCGGGCGTCCTCGGGGAGTTCCTCACGGTCGGGCACGCGCAGGTACGAGATGCGCTCGTCGGTCAGGGTGTCGCTCATGCGGCCCATGTTACCCGCGCCCACGCCCACGCGTCTGTGCGGGGGTTCCGACCCTCACGTCTCGTCCCGCGACGCGAGGTGCGCCTCCACGTCCGCGCGGGTCAGCCACGCCTCGCGCGTCTCGCCCCGCGCGAAGAGCGGGAGCTGGTCGCCCACGTGCGGCGACCCCGGCTGCGAGCTGTTCCCGTACGTCAGCAGCACCCGCGCCCGCACGGGCGTCGTGAACTCCACCGCCGCGACGTACGTCGTGCCGAACACCGTGTCGAAACGATCGTCGTCGGCCTTCACGAAGCCCGACACGCGAAACACCCCGAAGGGGTCGAGGTGCCCGTGCCCGTCCACCTCGAACTCGCCACGACGAGCGCGCGTC
>NZ_KI912642.1:5959-12697 GCF_000519345.1 Deinococcus pimensis DSM 21231 | reverse complement strand
CCCCGCGCGAGCGCGTACAGCCGGACGAGCAGGCGCCCGTGCGCGCGCGCCTGCGCCCAGCCCAGCCCCCGGAAGACGGTGGCGTCGTCGGGACCGTACACGTGCGGCACGCCCCACGTGTCCCACAGCACCTCGGCGGGTGCGGCGTTCTCAGAGTTCAGCACACCTCACCCTACCGGGCGCGCGGGAGCGCTACGCCATCGTGCCGAGGGCGCGGGCCGTCTTGAACTGCCATGAGCGCGGGAGTAGAGTCAGGTCAAACGCGACGGGACCGGCCCCCACAGGCCGAACTGGTGGAGCCTGCAAGACGGCTCCACCATGCTTTTTCCCACCGCGCCTCCCTCCCCGAAGGAGCAGCTCATGCCCGAACACGTCATCGTCACACGCGGCCTCGCCAAGCTCTACCCACGCGGCGTGGGTCTGCGGCCCCTCGACCTCACCGTCGAGCGCGGCGAGATCTTCGGCTTCCTCGGCCCGAACGGCGCGGGCAAGACCACCACCATCCGCACCCTCCTGGGTTTCCTGCGCCCCACCGCCGGGGAAGGCGAGGTGCTCGGCGTGGACGTCCGCACCCGCGCCCGCGACCTGCGCGCCCGCGTCGGCTACCTCCCCGGGGAACTGCACCTCGACCCCGACCGCACGGGCGCGGAGCTCTCCGACCTCGTCGGCCGCCTGCGCGGCCACCTCGACCGCGCCTACGCCCACGAGCTCGCCGCGCGGCTCGGTCTCGACCTCACGCGGCGCGTCGGCACGCTCTCCAAGGGCAACAAGCAGAAGGTCGGCCTGCTGCTCGCCCTGCAGGGCCGCCCGGACCTCCTCATCCTCGACGAACCCACCGACGGCCTCGACCCCCTCGTGCAGGAGGAGGTCCTCACCATCCTCCGCGAGGCCCGCGCCGAGGGCCGCACCGTCTTCCTCTCCTCGCACGTCCTCGCGGAGGTCGACCGGATCGCCGACCGCGTCGGCATCATCCGCGCGGGCGAACTCGTCACCGTCTCCGGCGTCGCCGAGGTCAAGGCCCGTCTCCCGCACCGCGTCGAGGTCCGCTTCGCCCAACCCGTCCCGGAGGCCGCCTTCGCCCGCCTGAGCGGCGTCCGCGACGTCCGCGTGCGCGGCGACACCCTCAGCTGCGTCCTCGACGGCGGCGCCGACGCCCTCGTCAAGGCCCTCGCCGCGCACACCGTCCTCGACCTGCGCGGCAGCGAACCCGACCTCGAACAGGCCTTCCTCAGCTACTACCAGGAGGACCACCATGTGGCCTGAACTGCTCCGCGAACAGGTCCGCCGCGACCTGCGCGGCACCCTCTGGTGGGCCTTCGGCCTCGCCCTGTACGCCGCCGTGACGTGGGCGTTCTACCCCACCATCCGCTCCAGCCCCGACATCGCGGGCTTCGTCGACCGCCTCCCCGCCGCGCTCAGGGCGGCCTTCGGCGTGGAGGACTTCATCTCGCCCGGCGGGTACGCCTGGGCGCGCATGTTCAGCCTGCTGCTCCCCCTCACCCTCATCATCTACGCGGTCCGCGCGGGCACCCGCGCCGTCGCGGGCGACGAGCAGGACGGCCGCCTCGAACTCCTCCTCGCGCAGCCCGTCACCCGCACCGAACTGCTGCTCGGCCGTACCCTCGCGCTCGGCGCGAACCTCGCCCTGCTCGGCCTCACCGTCTTCCTGAGCACCGCGATCGGCGCGCGGCTCGTCGACGCCGACCTCCCCCTCGGACGCCTCGCCCTCGCCACCCTGGCGGTCACGGGCCTCGCGTGGACGCTCGGCGCGCTCGCCCTCGCCGTGGGGAGCGCCACCGGACGCCCCGGCCTCGCCTCCGGCGTCGCCGCCGGGGTCACGCTCGCCAGCTACCTCGATCACAGCCTCTCCCCGCAGGTGGAGGCGCTGCGCGCCCTGCGAGGCGTTTCGCCCTTCTGGTACGCCATCGGCGAGAGCCCCTTCCGCGGCACGCCCCACCCCACGGGCGCCCTCGTGCTGCTCGCCGCCGGCGCCGTGCTCGTGCTGCTCGGCGCGCCCCGCTTCGTCCGCCGCGACCTCCGCTGAGGCGCACGGTACAGACCCCGTGAAGGCGAACCCCGGGCGGGCGCGCGTAGAGTGCGGGAAACTCCCGGGCGCGCGCCCGCGTACCCGACACCAGCCCACACGGAGGTCCACATGCTCCCCCTGCTCAAACAAGTCCTCGAGAACTTCCGCTTCGACGTCGACCCCAAGAAGAGCCGCGAACAGAACACCGAGGAGGTCATCAAGTCCGCCGCCCTCCTCGCGGGCGCCATCGCCGTCGAACCCATCCCCTTCGCCGACATCCTCCTCATCACCCCCGTCCAGGCCAAGATGGTCCTGCACATCGGCAAGATCCACGGCTTCGACATCACCCCCGAACGCGCCCGCGACATCGTCCAGGAACTCGGCGCCACCGTCGTGTACGGCATGGTCGCCCGGCAGGTCATGCGCGGCGTCATCAAGACCATCGCGCCCGTCATCGGCGGCGTCGTCACCGCGCCCCTCGTGTACGGCTGGACCTTCGCCCTCGGCCGCGTCGCCGAACGCTACTTCCAGGCCAGGATCAGCGGCCTCCCCTTCGAGAAGGTCGAACAGAAACAGGTCGCCCGCGGGGCCCTCAAGACCGTCGAGAAACCCACCGTCGACGCGCTCGGCGAACTCGCCAAGGAACTGCGAAGCCGCGCCACCGAGAAGAAGGACGACGGCCAGATCAACTGACGCGGGAGAGGACGCGCCGACCCCGAGAAAGGTCGGCGCGTCTCGGTGGGCGTGGGAGGGGCCGTCGGCGCTTTGGCTTCGTACGCTCTGCCGTCGTACGGATCGGAGCGGTCCGATCCTTTTGCTTCGTGCGTCAACGTGTCTCTCCACTCATGGCGGGGACGGCTCCTCGCTCATGCCTGGACCGTTCACGCGTCTCTGCTACTATGGGGTCGCGTTGATCCGCAGGAGTACCGGAAGATCGGCAACGAGCGAGTCGGGGACGGTGGAAGCCCGGCGGCACGGGGTCCGGGAAGGGCGGCGGGGAGCACCGAAACCAACATCAAAAGTGCCGCGGGGTGTTCCCGTGGAACTGGGGTGGAACCGCGGGCCGCGTGCTCGTCCCCAGGTGGCCGACCGAAGCCGCCTGGGGTTCTTCTTTTCCCGGCGCGCGGACGCGGCCGGGAGAGGAGGGTTCATGCCCGCGCAATCGATGGAGGAACTGGTCAGTCTGTGCAAGCGCCGTGGGTTCATCTTCCAGGGCAGCGAGATCTACGGGGGCCTGCAGGGCTTCTACGACTACGGCCCGCTCGGCGTCGAGCTCAAGAACAACATCAAGGCCGCGTGGTGGCGCACGAACGTCTACGAGCGTGACGACATGGAGGGCCTCGACGCGAGCATCATCATGCACCGCATGGTGCTGCGCCACAGCGGTCACGAGGCC
Organism: Deinococcus pimensis DSM 21231; assembly: GCF_000519345.1. Classification (GTDB taxonomy): domain Bacteria; phylum Deinococcota; class Deinococci; order Deinococcales; family Deinococcaceae; genus Deinococcus_A; species Deinococcus_A pimensis. The sequence goes on along the minus strand of NZ_KI912642.1, from coordinate 9,275 downwards.
ACCTTCTCCGACCCCATGGTGGACAACCGCAAGACCAAGAAGCGCTACCGCCTCGACCACCTCGTGAAGGACCAGAAGCCCGCCGTGCAGGGGGCCGTCGCGGAGGCCATGGGCCAGTCCGTGGAGAACTTCGCCGCGCTCGTCGCCGCGATGGTGAAGGACCCCGCGCGCGCGAGCGCCGCGCTCGTCTCGGCCGGCGTGCGTGACGCCTTCAGCGGCGAGGTCGGCGACTGGACCGAGCCGCGCCCGTTCAACATGATGTTCAAGACGACCATCGGGCCCGTCGCGGACGACGACAGCTACGGCTACCTGCGTCCCGAGACCGCCCAGGGCATCTTCACGAACTTCAAGAACGTCGTGGACAGCACGTCGCGCCGCCTGCCCTTCGGCATCGCGCAGATCGGCAAGGCCTTCCGCAACGAGATCACGCCCCGCAACTTCATCTTCCGCGTCCGCGAGCTCGAACAGATGGAGATCGAGTTCTTCTGCGCGCCCGGCACGGACGAGGAGTGGCACGAGAAGTGGCTCGCCGCGCGCCTCGCGTGGTGGGAGGCGCAGGGTGTCCCGCGCGAGAAGATCCAGATCCTCGACGTGCCCCGCGAGGACCTCGCGCACTACTCCAAGCGCACCTACGACCTCATGTACGACTACCCCACGCTGGGCTACGAGGAGATCGAGGGCATCGCGAACCGCACCGACTTCGACCTCGGCAGCCACACCAAGGGCCAGGAGGAGCTCGGACTCACCGCCAGCGTCCTCCCGAACGAGGACAGCGTCGCGAAGCTCACCATCGCGCACCCCGACACGCAGAAGCCCATCGTGCCCTTCGTGATCGAGCCCTCGGCGGGCGTGGACCGAGCGATGCTCGCGGTGCTCTCCGAGGCATACGCGTTGGAGACGCTGGAGAACGGCACGGAACGCATCGTGCTCAGGCTCCGCCCGCACCTCGCGCCCATCAAGGTGGCCGTCATCCCGCTCGCCCGCAACCGTCCCGAGATCGTCGAGAAGGCCCGCTCGGTCAAGCAGGAACTGCAGGCGCTGGGACTCGGCCGCATCCTCTTCGAGGACAGCGGCAACGTCGGCAAGGCCTACCGCCGTCACGACGAGGTCGGCACGCCCTTCTGCGTCACCATCGACTTCGACACGATCGGCAAGGGCGACGACGCGGCCCTGACGGACACCGTCACCGTCCGCGACCGCGACACCATGAGCCAGGAGCGCGTGGCCATCAAGGACCTCGCGAACCTCATCCGCGAACGGCTGCGTTGAGGGCGGGGGGCCTCCGCCCTGCGGAGGCCCCGCTCCCGCGTCTCCGGACTTCGCCGCCCGGGACGGCCCGGGCGTTCGGGCCAGGGGCGTCCTCGCGTCTCTGCTATGCTGGGTTCATGAACGCGACGCGCTGTCTGCACCCCTAGCGGAGGACACGCTCGCCGTGCCGCCGCGCGACCCTGGTTGCGCGGCGGTCCCTTTTTGCCCCGGAGGCCGCATGGACATCCACCTGTACGACACGAAACAACGCCAGAAGGTCCGCTTCGAGCCCGCCGTGCCCGGCAAGGTCGGCATGTACCTGTGCGGACCCACGGTGTACAGCGACGCGCACCTCGGGCACGCGAAAAAGGAGGTGGCGTTCGACGTGGTGCGCCGCTACCTCACGCACGCCGGTTTCGAGGTGCGTTACGTCAGCAACGTCACGGACGTCGGGCACCTCGTGGACGACGCGGACGACGGCGAGGACAAGATCGCCCGGCGCGCCGCGCTGGAGAAGCTCGAACCGATGGAGATCGCCGACAAGTACTTCTGGAGCTTCGTGGACGACATGGGCCGCCTGAACGTCCTGCGGCCCTCCATCAACCCGCGCGCGACCGGACACATCCCGGAGCAGATCCGCCTCATCGAGGAACTCATCGCGGCGGGACACGCGTACGAGTCGAACGGCAGCGTGTACTTCGACGTGCGCTCGTGGCCGCGCTACGGGGAGCTCTCGGGCCGCAGGCTCGACGATCAGGAGGTCGGCACGCGCGAGGACGTCCGCGACGAGAAGCGCGACCCGCGTGACTTCGCGCTGTGGAAGCGCGCGGAGCGCGGACACCTGATGCGCTGGGAGAGCCCCTGGGGCGAGGGCTTCCCGGGCTGGCACATCGAGTGCAGCGCGATGAGCCTGAAGTACCTCGGGGAGAACTTCGACATCCACGGCGGCGGCATGGACCTGGAGTTCCCGCACCACGAGGCGGAGATCGCGCAGGCCGAGGCGGCCGGGCACGGCTTCGCGCGTTACTGGATGCACAACAACATGCTGACCATCGGCGGCGAGAAGATGAGCAAGAGCAAGGGCAACTTCACGACCCTGCGCGAGCTCTTCGAGCGGGTCGATCCGATGGTGGTGCGCTTCCTGCTCGTGTCGAGCCACTACCGCAGCGTCACGGAGATGAACGAGGACGCCTTCGAGAGCGCCCGGAACGGCTACGCCCGCCTGCGCGACGCGTACCGCGAGGTGGAGCGCCGTCTCGTGGACGCGCCCGACGTTCAGAACCCGGACCTCACCGCGAGGATCGACGCGCACGTCCGCGCGTTCGAGGAGGCGATGAGCGACGACTTCAACACGCCACGCGCGGTGGCGGCCCTGTTCGACCTCACGCGGGACGTGAACGCGGCCCTCGCGGGCGACGTGGGCCGCGCGGCCCTCACGCGCGCCCGGGACGCGTACCGGGAGCTCGGCGGGAACGTGCTGGGCCTCTTCGCGGAGTCGGGCGCGGCGGGCGCGGCGCAGGACGAGGGCGAGCTCGTGGACGCCCTGATGGAGCTCGTGCTGGAGGCGCGCCGCCACTACCGCTTGCAGAAGCAGTGGAAGGAGGCGGACGCGCTGCGCGAACGCCTCACGGCGGCGGGCGTGACGATCGAGGACACGCCGACGGGAACACGCTGGAAAAAATGAGTGGAGAGACGCGTGGACGGTCCAGGCAGAAGCGAGGGGCCGTCCCCGAGCGTACGACGCCATGAGTGGAGAGATGCGTCAAAGCCCCAGGCAGAAGCGAGGGGCCGCAAGAAATTAATTTCATGGGGTGTTCAATGGGACGCGCGCGACAGTCGGGGCCGCGCGCGTCCCGCTTTGATGTGGCATGACTTCCTCGTCGAAACGACTTCGTCAGCTGGAATCGCTGTGGCCCGCGCTGGAGGCGGGCGACGTGAAGGCGGTCCACGAGGCGCGCAAGCTGACGCGCAAGGTGCAGGCGGAACTGGCGGTGGCCGGGGGGCGCAGGAAGGTGCGTCGGGGCTGGCGGGACCTGCGGCGCGCGGTGGCGCCCGTGCGGGACCATGA
>NZ_KI912642.1:4960-5859 GCF_000519345.1 Deinococcus pimensis DSM 21231 | reverse complement strand
AAGTCGCTCGCGAGGACCGCCGCCGCGCGGGCCGCCTGCAGGGCCGCCGTCGGCAGCCGTTCCAGACGGCGCGTGATGAGCTCCCCGACCTTCTGCGGCACGGGCAGCGCGCCCTCCTGAACGGCCGCGCCGTCCTCCAGCAGGTTCTTCACGGTTTCCAGCACGAACAGCGGGTTGCCGCCCGTGAAGCGCGTCAGCTGCGCGGGCAACGAGCGCGGCATGTCCGGCAGCGCCAGTTCTGCGACGAGCGCCTCCACGTCGCGCGCGCCCAGCGGATCGAGATCCACGATGGCGCCCTGCCCGGCGTCCCGCAGACGCTCGAACACGCTGCCCGTGAAGGCGCTCAGCTCCCCCCGCCGGTAGCAGCACACCATGTGCGGCACGCCGCCCGGACGACCCAGCGGGAAGCCCGCCGAGATCAGCACGAGGCCCGTCCTGATCGACGCGTCGTCCGCGAACTGGATGTCGTCGTACACGGCGGCGGCCATGCCGTCCATCCCCACGGCGAACAGCATCTGCACCGCCTCGTGCAGGCGGGCCTCACCGTGACCCGCGTCGCCCGTCCCGCCAAGTTCAGGGAGCAGCGACGACAGCGCCTCGCGCACCCAGCCGGGCAGCAGGTCGAGCGCGTCCGGGCGGCGCTCCAGGATGCGGCGCAGGTTGCGGGTCGTGGTGCTGTAAGGCACCTGCACGTCACCGGGACGGCCCTCCAGGAAGAGGATGTCGCCCTTGCTCGCCGCGAAGTCCCGCACGAGCCGGGACTTCCCGACGCCCGGCTCGCCCGACACCATGATGAACTGCCCGCGCGCCCAGGCGTCCTCCAGCGCCGCCCACTCCCGCTCGCGCCCCACGAGACGCGGGGGTCGCAGCACGGACAGGGGCATCGCCGGGCGCGGCGC
>NZ_KI912642.1:1590-4860 GCF_000519345.1 Deinococcus pimensis DSM 21231 | reverse complement strand
CGAGGCGCGCGAGGTGTTCGCCTCGACCGACGAGGACACCTGGCACGAGTGGCGCAAGAACCTGAAGCGCTGGCGCTACACGCTCGAACTCGCGGGGGAGGCGCCCCGGGAGCTGCTGGACGTGCTGCAGGAGCTGGGGAGGGCGCAGGACGCGACGGTGATCCGCGCGGCCCTCGCGGACGAGGCGTTGCTGCCCGCGCACCGCGACGCGCTGCTGCGGCGCGAGGAGATCGCGGAGGCGGGGAGCCGCGAGCGGGCGCGCGCCGCGTGGGAGGCGCTGGAGCGCCGGATGGAGCAGGAGGAGGTGAAGTAGCGAGGGAGCCCGCGCCGGATGCGCGGGCTCCCTTTCTGGCGGGCCGTCTCAGGTGCCGGGCGTGCTGCCGGGCAGGTAGGCCACGCGGACGGACATGTACGCGACGCAGACGAGGAAGAGCGTCAGGAGCGGCATGAAGCGCAGGCCCCGGTCGCGCGGGAGGGCGCGGCCCGCGACGAGGACTTCCATGATGTAGAGGCTGAGGATCGCGAAGCCCGCGTACATGAGGTGCTCCCAGTGCCGCGAGGGGTCGGGCGGGAAGCCGACGGCGGTGACGTTGCCGCCGGGCGTGGCGGGCACGGCGCTCGGCACCTTCTGTCCCGTGAGGCCGAGGATCAGGCCGCTGAGGGTGTTGAGCGCGAACGCGGCCCAGGTGACGCGCAGCAGCACGACGTACCAGCTGGGCACGGCGGGCCGCGCGAGCATGGGGAGGCTCAGGAGGAAGAGCAGGGCGGTGAGGAGCACGAGGTGGTGGCCCACGATGGGGATGGGCAGGGCGAAGCGGTGGAGGGCGACGAGGAGGTCCATAGCAGGAGCCTACCAGCCCTTCACGGGGGCGCGCCGTGACCCGTGAGACCCGTGAGGACGCGCGCGCGTCGACGGCGGCTGCGCCGCGTTCTGCCCGGGGACGAGCCCATGAGAGCTATCTGCTGAGAACATAATTTTCTTGACCCGTTCTGCCCATCCTGATAGAATGAGGAGCGCTTCCGGGCGCGGTTTTCGCGCCCGACACGCCAGACCGGCAGAGCCACAAGACAGACGCGTCGTCGGCAGGACCGACCCCGCGCGCCAGAACCCGAAGGTCGCCCCCGCGGCGTCCACAGGGGCCTCCGGCGCGGACGCACCCAGGGAGGGCCATGACCCAGCACGAATACAACGCCTCAAGCATCACCGTCCTCAAGGGCCTCGAGGCGGTCCGCAAACGCCCCGGCATGTACGTCCAGGGCGGCACCGGCGTCGACGGCTACCACCAGCTCCTCACGGAGATCATCGACAACGCCATCGACGAGGGCCTCGCGGGCTTCGCGACCGAGGTCACCGTCACGTTCCACGAGGACGGCGCCGCCACCGTCACCGACAACGGACGCGGCATCCCCGTGGACGTCATGAAGAGCGAGGGCAGGAGCGCCATCGAGGTCATCTTCACCGAGCTCCACGCGGGCGGCAAGTTCGGCCAGGGCGCCTACAAGGTCTCGGGCGGTCTGCACGGCGTGGGCTCCAGCGTCGTGAACGCGCTCTCCAGCTACCTCGACGTCACCGTCAACAAGGACGGCAAGCTCCACAACATCCGCTTCGAGGGCGGCCCCGTCACGAAGCCCCTGCACGTCCTCGGCGCCACCCCCGCCGACGTGGACTGGGCCACCAAGGTCACCTTCAAGCCCGACGCGGCCGTCTTCCACGAGTTCGAGAACCGCTTCGACTACGACCGCATCCGCCGCCGACTGCGCGAACTCTCCTACCTCACGGGCCTGCGGATCGTCCTCACCGACGAACGCAAGGACCTGCACGGCGGCGAGGTCAAGAAGGAAGTCTTCCACGAGGTCGGCGGCATCGCCACCTTCGCGCGGCACCTCGTCCTCGACGACGGCAAGCTCCTCTACGACCAGCCCATCGTCATGAAGGGCACCGCCAGCGACGTCGAGGTGGAGGTCGCGTTCATCCACTCCAGCGCGTACGCCAGCACCATCCTGTGCTACGCGAACATGATCACCAACCGCGACGGCGGCACCCAGCTCACGGGCTTCAAGACCGCGTACACCCGCGTCCTGAACAAGTACGCCCGCGACAAGAACCTCATCAAGAGCGGCAACCCCGTCCCGAGCGGCGACGACCTCCTCGAGGGCATCCACTGCGTCATCAGCGTCAAGCTCGGCGACCCGCAGTTCGAGTCGCAGGCGAAGGTGAAGCTCCTCAACAGCGAGGCGCAGACCGCCGTGAACGCCATCGTCGGCGAGAAGTTCGCGGAGTTCCTCGAGGAGAACCCCCGCGTCGGCAAGATCATCGTGGAGAAGGCCGCCGAGGCCGCCCGCGCCCGCGAGGCCGCCCGCAAGGCCCGCGAGCTCGTGCGCCGCAGCAACCCCCTCGACAACGACGACCTGCCCGGGAAGCTCGCCGACTGCTCCAGCCAGGACCCCACCGAGTCCGAGCTCTTCATCGTGGAGGGCAACTCGGCGGGCGGCTCCGCCAAGAGCGGACGCGAGCGGCGCTTCCAGGCGATCCTGCCGCTGCGCGGCAAGATCCTCAACGTGGAGAAGGTCGAGCTCAACAAGATCCTCAAGAACGCCGAGATCCGCGCCATGATCGGCGCGATCGGCGCGGGCGTCGAGGGCACCGGCGACAAGATGCACTTCGACCTCAGCCAGCTGCGCTACCACAAGATCGTCATCATGACGGACGCCGACGTGGACGGCAGCCACATCGCCACGCTGCTGCTGACCTTCTTCTTCCGCTACATGCGCCCCCTCATCGAGCAGGGCTACGTGTACATCGCGGAGCCGCCCCTCTACAAGCTCTCCTGGGGCCGCGGCAAGGGCAACGAGGTGTACCTCTACACCAACGAGGAACTCCGCGAGCGCACCCAGAAGCTCACGAAGGAAGGCAAGAAGTTCGAGATCCAGCGCTACAAGGGTCTCGGCGAGATGAACGCCGAGCAGCTCTGGGAGACCACCATGAACCCCGAGACCCGCTCCCTCAAGCTGGTCACCATCGAGGACCTCATGGCCGCCGGCGAGGCCTTCGAGGCCCTCATGGGCACCGAGGTCACCCCGCGCAAGCAGTTCATCCAGGAGAACGCGCGCTTCGCCGAGATCAGCGTGTAGGACCGCTGCGCAGAACCTCGGCGAAGGCCGGGGTTCTGCCGAGCGGAGCGAGTCAGCGTCTTACGACGCAGGGTTCTGGGCAGCGGTCCCTACCGCCCGGCACGAAGGAAGGCGGCGCCCCATCGGGGCGCCGCCTTC
>NZ_KI912642.1:0-1490 GCF_000519345.1 Deinococcus pimensis DSM 21231 | reverse complement strand
CGTCGCCGCGCGGGCGGCGGCGTCCACGACGGGCAGCAGGTCCTCCGCGCGGAAGGGTTTGCGGACGAGGCCGACGGCGCCCACCTCGTTCGCGCGGCGCTGCTCCTCCTCGCTGACGATGCCGGAGATCAGCACGACCGGCACGTGCGCGCGCGAGGGGTCGGCCTTGAGCTGCTGGCACAGCTCGAAGCCGCTCATGCCGGGCATCAGCACGTCGGCGATGACGAGATCGGCGGGCTGCTCCGCGAACGAGACGAGCGCGGTCTCGGCGCTGTCCGCCATGCGGACCGTGTACGCGTGCGGGCGGAGGATGATCTCGAGCGCCTTGCGGACGCTGAGGCTGTCGTCTACTACCAGAACCTGGGTCATCGTTGCACCTTCTTGAAGGGATCGGAGGGAGGGGTCAGAGGCGCACCGCGCCGGAGGCGATGGTGCGCGGCACGTCGGAGACGTCACCGCTCTGGAAGTCGTAGTCGGCGTTGAGCACGGTGCGCGCGCCCGTGACGATGGCGTGCAGGGCCCGCTCGCCCAGCTCCAGACCGAAGCGGGCGTGCACCACCTGCCCCGCGCTGAGCCACAGGTCCACGTCGCTGGAGATCAGGGAGAGGCGCAGCCGTCCGGAGCGGCGGCCCTGCGCGAGCGCGGAGAGCACCGTGTCGATGCCGAGCGGCTCGACGGGGCCGCTCGCGTTCACGTCGGACGCGCCGTCCAGGTCGAGGACGAGCCGCAGCTCGTTCAGGATGCCGGGACCGTCCGTGCGTTCGGGCAGCGCGAGGTCGCGCAGGCCGAAGCGGTCGTCCTCGGGCGCGCCAACGAGGAGGAACACCACGTCCGCGTACTGGGCCTCACTGCGGACGATCTCCAGCAGCTCCATCCCGCTCATGTCCTCGAGCTGCGCGTCGCACACGATCGCGTCCGGCAGGAGCCGTTCGAGCTGCGTGAGGGCGTGCAGGGCGCTCGTGGCGGTCTGCACGTCGCACCCGGCGAGCCGGAGGTAGGCCGCCGCCGTGCGGGCGCGCTCGCCCTCGGCATTGATGAGCAGGATGGTGCTGCGGGAATTCACGCCAGGTGCCTCGTTCCTCGCGTCAGGTCACGGAGACGACGCGTCAGGTCCAGCTCGTCGATGGGTTTGCTGAAGTACGCCGTTGCTCCCAGATCATAGGCCAGTTGCTGGTGTTTGTCTCCCGCGCGGGTCGTCATGACGATCACGGGCAGGTGCGCGGTGTCCGCGCGGCGCCGCACCTCCTCGATGAGTTCGTAGCCGCTGACCCTCGGCATCTCGAGGTCCGTGAGGACCGCGTCGAAGGCGGTGTCCTCACGCAGGACGTCCAGCGCGGCCTCCCCATCGGAGGCGGTGACGACGGTGTACCCGGCACGCTCCAGCATACGGCTCACGACGCGGCGCACGCTGAGAGAGTCGTCGACGAGCAGCAGCCTCGAAGGGCGCGCGGCCCTCGGCGCGGCGCTCACGGCGCGGGTGGCGGCGCGCG
>NZ_KI912641.1:36178-37967 GCF_000519345.1 Deinococcus pimensis DSM 21231 | reverse complement strand
GGGCGGGAACGCGGCCTCCCGCGTTCCCGCCCGCGCTAGGCTGGGCGGCATGTCGCTCTCCGCGCCGCTCGCCCGCACCCGCGACTGGAACTTCCCCGCGCGGCTCGCGCTGCTCATGGTGGGACTCTTCCTGTACGGCCTCGCCATCCGCCTCCAGCTCGACGCGAACGTCGGGCTCGCCCCCTGGGACGCGTTCCACCAGGGCCTCGCGCGCCGCACGGGCCTCACGGTGGGTCAGGCGAGCATCACGGCGGGCCTCGCGCTGATCGTCGCGGCGTGGGCGGCGCTGAAGGTGCGGCCCGGCCTCGGGAGCGTCCTGAACATGCTGCTCGTCGGGGTGTTCATCGACCTGCTCGCGCCCCTCACGCCCCACCCCACGGGCATCGTCGTGAGCTGGGCGCAGTTCGCCCTCGGCGTGCTGCTCGTGGGCCTCGCGACGGGCACGTACATCGCTTCGCGCATGGGCGCCGGACCGCGCGACGGCACCGTCATCGGGCTCTCCACCCGCTATCGCCTCCCCGTCGGTCGCGTCCGCACGGGCGTGGAGGTCGTGGTGCTGCTCTGCGGGCTCCTGCTGGGCGGGCACGTGGGCCTCGGGACGCTCGCGTTCGCCCTGCTGATCGGGCCGAGCATGGCGTTCGGGATGCGGCTCTACGGGCTGGAGCGGTCGGGAGGAAAAACGACCGAGGACAAAGTGACAACGCGATAAGCTTGATGTTGTTGTTGGGCATGAAATATGCTGAATTTTTTAAAGAATCTATTGAGTTATTGGTTTATCGCAGGCCAAAACAATTACGAGTACACGCCTGAGCGGGCCAGGGCGGCCATCCGAAGAGGAAAGCTCAAGGAGCGCCGGGAACTCCACGTCAAAACGGCCATAGGGTCGCACTCCTGGGCCCGCTTCGTTGGGCGTGAATCGGACGGGACCTCCTTCGACGGATGGGTCATCACTGAAACGCACGCGGATAGCCTGGCCTATCTTGAAGAACTGGCGGAAGCGTATGGCTTCAAGGTGCTTACCGTGACGTTCGAGCTTCATTCGGGTGTCCTCGACGAGAGGAAATGGTTCATTCCATAGACCTGTTAAGGAGCCGCGACACTGTTCGCGGCTCCTCTTCCTTGGCCGCCGCGCGCGTTATCCTCGCCCCGATGCAGCTCACCGAGGGTGGCTCCCTCTACGACCGGATCGGCCCCGAGCACCTCCACACGCTCCTCACGCGCTTCTACCGGCACGTCGCCGCCGACCCCCTGCTCGCCCCGATCTTCCCGGGCGACTGGGAGGTCACGCGCGACAAGCAGTTCGCGTTCATGTCGGGCTTCCTCGGCGGGCCGCCCCTGTACCACCAGCGCTACGGCCACCCGCGCCTGCGCGCCCGGCACCTGCCGTTCCCCGTCACGCCCGTCCGCGCCCGCGCGTGGCTCGCGTGCATGAAGGCCGCGCTCGACGAGACCCCCGAGATCGCGCGGGCCGACGCCGCCGAGTACTACGCCGCCCTCACGAAGGTCGCGGCGCACATGGTGAACACCGAGGACGAACCGACGCCCGTGTAGGGGAGAGTGGGGTGGAGTGGCCGTCCGCGTTCGGCTGCGTACGGACCCGAGCGATCCGGTCCTCGTGGCTGGGGCGGTGACGCGTCTCTCCAGGCCTGGGTCAGTCGTTCCCGGAGGGCACGTCCACCGCGCCGGGCGCAGCGCGTCGCGTCGTGACGCGCTGCCACACCTTCGCGGCGCGGCGGGTGAGCTCCGCGTACACGTCCCGGCGGGCCTCGTCGGGGCGGGGCTCCTCGAC
>NZ_KI912641.1:35713-36078 GCF_000519345.1 Deinococcus pimensis DSM 21231 | reverse complement strand
CCACGGTAACGTTCTCGTCCGCCCCGTCCATGTAGGGTGAGGCCGTCAGTGTGCCCTCCGGGCAGGACTCACCTCGGGAAAGGCAGGTTCCATGCAGATCCTCTTCGTCGCGCCCGCCGGTCAGGACGTCGGCCTCACCACCGTCTCGCTCAGCCTCGTGCGGGCCCTTCAGCGCGCCCGCCTCAACGTCGGCTTCCTCAAGCCCATCTCGCAGGACGACGCGCCCGTCGACCGCAGCACGCACTTCGCGCGTCAGCTGCTCTCCGGCACCATCCCGGACCCCATCTCGCGCGCCCGCGCGGAGTCGCTGCTCGGAGCGAGCGATCAGGACAGCCTCATGGAGGACGTCGTGAGCCTCGCGCAGC
>NZ_KI912641.1:34710-35613 GCF_000519345.1 Deinococcus pimensis DSM 21231 | reverse complement strand
CTCGCCCGGCCCGACGCGGTGCGCGCCGTCGCGGCCGCGCAGGGCCTCACGCTGCCGCCCGACCTCGAGATCCTCGACCCGGAGGAACTGCGCCCGCGCTACGTGGAGCCCCTCGTGAACCTGCGCCGCAGCAAGGGCCTCACGGCGCCCATGGCGGAGCAGCAGCTGGAGGACACCGTCGTGCTCGGCACGATGATGCTCGCGCAGGACGAGGTGGACGGGCTCGTGTCGGGCGCGGTGCACACCACCGCGAACACCGTGCGGCCCGCGCTGCAGCTCATCCGCACCGCCCCGGACGCGAAGCTCGTGTCCAGCGTGTTCTTCATGCTGATGCCCGATCAGGTCCTCGTGTACGGCGACTGCGCCATCAACCCGAACCCCACCGCCGAGGAGCTCGCGGACATCGCGATCCGCTCCGCGGAGAGCGCCGTGAACTTCGGCATCGAGCCGCGCGTCGCGATGATCAGCTACTCCACCGGCACGAGCGGCGCGGGCGAGGACGTCGAGAAGGTCTCCGAGGCGACGCGCATCGCGCGCGAACTGCGCCCCGACCTGATGATCGACGGGCCCATGCAGTACGACGCGGCGAGCGTGGAGAGCGTCGGACGGCAGAAGGCCCCGGAGAGCCGCGTGGCGGGCCGCGCGACGGTGTTCATCTTCCCGGACCTCAACACGGGCAACACGACCTACAAGGCCGTGCAGCGCAGCGCGAACGTCGTCTCCGTCGGGCCGATGCTGCAGGGCCTGCGCAAGCCCGTGAACGACCTGTCGCGCGGCGCGCTCGTGGACGACATCGTCTACACCATCGCCCTGACGGCCATCCAGGCGGCGCAATCCTCGGCGGCGCCGAGGCAGGCGACGCCCGGCGGCGCGGGCTGAGCGCCGGGAAGCGGGCGGGAACGC
>NZ_KI912641.1:34417-34610 GCF_000519345.1 Deinococcus pimensis DSM 21231 | reverse complement strand
AACGTCGCGATGAGCCGCAACCTCGTCGCGGACGCCGTGATCGTCGCGACCCTGGAGGGCCGCGGCCCGCGCGAGGTCAGCGACGGCCTCGACATCGCCATCCGCGACTTCGCGCGCGGCGACGACGGCGGCCTCGCCGGGTACGTCCTGAACTTCGCGCCCGCCGGGATGGACTACGGCGCGCTCATGGCGG
>NZ_KI912641.1:22814-34317 GCF_000519345.1 Deinococcus pimensis DSM 21231 | reverse complement strand
CCGGGCACGAGGCCCGGCTCGTACTTGAGCGCGGTGACGTCCACGTCGTGCTGCACGAGGTCGGTGGACACGACGAGGTCACCCACGGCGAGGTCGGGGTGCACGCCCCCTGCGACGCCCGTGAAGATCACCCTCTCCACGTCCTGCGAGAGGAGCGCGACGGTGCACATGGCGGCGTTGACCTTGCCGATGCCGCACTTCGTGACGATCACCCTGCGGCCGTCGAGGAGACCGTGGTGGAAGGTGAAGCCCATGACCTCGCGCGTCTCGGCGTCCACGAGGTCCTCGGTGAGGCGTTCGATCTCCTGCTGCATCGCGCCGATGATGCCGATGGGGCGGGCGCGCTGGGGGTGGGGCGTCGTCATCCGGACCAGTGTAGCGTTCCCCTCACCTGCCCCGCGTGCTCTAGGATGTCGCCGTGCGCGCGGTGTGGACGGTGTGGGGCTCGGCGGGACGGCGGGTGTGGGGCAACCTGCCGCGTCTGATCGTCACGAACCTGCTGTGGCTGGTCCTGGCGTGGCCCCTGCTGACCCTGGGCGCGGCGACGCTCGGGACGTACGCGTTCCTGCGCCGCAACGTGCTGGAGCACGACGTGCGGCGCTCGGAGGAGCTCGGGACGGGCGTGCCCGTCCACGACGACCCGTACGCGCGGCTCCTCGTGGACGCGCGGCGCGCGCTCTTGCCGGGGACGTTGTGGGGCGTCACGTCGGTGGCGTTCGTCGCGCTCGTGACGCTCGGCGCGCGGTTCTGGGCGGCGCGAGCGGGCGGCGTGCCCGGCGACGCCCTGGTGGTGCTGGCCCTGTACCTGGGGTGGCTGTGGCTGGCGGCTCAGCCCTTCGTGCTCGACGCGCTCGCGGAGGGACGGAGCCTGCGCGCGGCGTGGTCGGAAGCGGCCCTGATCGTCGCGTCCTACCCCCTGTACGCGCATCTGTGCGCCCTGCCGCCCCTGCTGCTGGGGGTCCTGGCGTGGCTCCTGGAGACGTTGTGGCCGCTGGTGGGCACCTCGGTGCTGCTGGTGTACTGGGCGCACGTGGCCACGGGTGACCCGAACCGGAAGGTGTCCCGCGTTCACGAAGTCTTATGAATGAACAACCTTAAAGGCGGCATGAGGGCCGACCGGGCAGGAACGTGTGTACCATGAGCCAAGCGTGAAAAGAAGAACAGCCTGACTGGATTAATTCCAGGCACCCTTTTCTGCCCTGTCCGCTAGACTGACGCCTGTCGGGCGCAATCTGGGCGCAAACGAATCGGTGGGTCGTGCATCATGCGACCACCGTCGTCCATGTCGTGTACCCGGCCCATTCTTATTCGAGGTGAAGCATGAAACCACGACTGTTCCTCATCATGACCGCCGCGCTCGCCTCCACCGCCGGCGCACAGAAGGTCACGCTCGACTTCTGGGCCCACTGGGGCTCCGAGCAGCGCCGACCCACCATCAACAAGATCATCGACACCTGGAACAAGGCTCACCCCGACATCCAGGTGAAGTACACCTTCGTCCCCTTCGACCAGATCCAGACCAAGACCCTCGCGTCCGTCGCGGCGAAGAACCCACCGGACGTCGTCGTCATCGACATCCGCACCAGCCGCATCCGCGCCAGCAAGAACCAGAACACCGACCTCAGCAAGCTCGGCGCGGACAAGGTCAAGGAGCAGTTCTACGCGAACCTCTGGACCACCGGCACGTACAAGGGCGACCAGTACGCCCTGCCCTTCGTGACGGAGTCGCGCTTCCTCTACTACAACAAGGACGCCTTCAAGGAGGCCGGACTCAACCCCGGCAAGGGCCCCGCCACCTGGGACGACCTCATGGCGTACGCGAAGAAGCTCGACAAGAAGAGCGGCCCCATCTACCAGCGCATCGGCTTCTACCCGCTGTACGGCAACTTCGGCTTCGAGGGCTGGGTGCAGAACGCGGGCGAGGACACCTGGGACGACAGCCGCGACAACCCCAACGTGAACAGCGCCACGGCCGTCAGGACGCTCAACTGGATCAAGGAGTGGAACGACCGCTACGGCTCGCGCACGCTGACCTCCTTCAAGGCCAGCTTCGGTTCCGGCACGCAGGACCCCTTCATCTCCGGCAAGCTCGGCATGATCGCCGAGGCGGGCACCTACGCCGCGACCCTCGCGAAGTACGCGCCGGGCATGAACTACGGCATGGTCCGCATGCCCACGCCCACGGGTCAGACGGGCGCCATGACCTCCTGGGGCGGCGGCTTCAACGTCGAGCTGCCCGCGGGCGGGCAGCACCCCAAGGAGGCCTACGCCTTCGCGAAGTGGTTCGTGACGGAGGGCGCGCGCATCTGGGCGAAGGAGCAGAACGACTTCCCCGCCTACAAGAGCGCCTCGCTGGGCATCACGTCGCCCGCGTTCCGCATGATGTCCGCCAACATGAAGAACACCTTCGTGTCCGTCTCCCCGCAGTACGCGCCGACGTACGGCACCTACATCGACAAGGCCGTCGACGAGGTCCTCAACCGCGACGTGGACGCCAAGAAGGCGCTCGACGACGCCCAGACCCAGATCAAGCGCGTCATCGAGGAGAACCGCCGCTGAGGAGCGCGGGCGCCGCCCCGATTCGGGGCGGCGCCCGCCGCGCGGTGGGAGACACCATGACGTCCGCCAGGAGATCCCCATGAGCGCCCCGCCCGTGCGCCCGAGGAGGCGCGGGCTCGGCATCCGGCAACGCGAGGCCCTGTGGGGCTTCGTGTTCGTCGCGCCGTGGCTCGTCGGCTTCCTCGCCTTCACGGTCGGGCCGATGCTGTTCTCGCTCTACGCGAGCTTCACGAACTACGACATCACCTCCCGCGCCGACTGGGTGGGCCTGCGCAACTACCAGACCCTCGTCGGCGAGGACCCGCGCTTCTGGAAGTCGCTCGGCAACACCGCGTACTACACGGTGTTCAGCGTGCCGCTCGGCATCGCCGTGGGCCTCCTGATCGCGTCGCTGCTCAATCAGGACGTGCCGGGCCAGCGCGTGTTCCGCACCGTCTTCTTCCTCCCGAAGATCCTCACGGGCGTCGCGGTGCTGCTGCTGTGGCTGTGGGTCTTCAACCCGGAGGTGGGCCTCGTCAACAACGGCCTGCGCGCCGTCGGCGTGCCGGAGAACAGCCTCCCGCTGTGGTTCCAGGACCCGGCGTGGTCGAAGCCCGCGCTCGTCATCATGAGCATGTGGTCCGCCGCCGGGGGCTTCCTGTTCTACCTCGCCGCGCTGCGCGGCGTCCCGAAGGACCTCTACGAGAGCGCCCAGCTCGACGGCGCGAACAGCTGGCGGCAGTTCCTGACCATCACCATCCCGATGATCTCCCCGGTGATCTTCTTCAAGGTCATCACGGGCCTCACGGCGGCCCTGCAGTACTGGGAGGGCGCGCTCGTCGTCTCCGAGGGCGGCAAGGGCGGCCCGGTGGACAGCACGCTCTTCTACGGCCTGTACATGTGGGAGACGGCCTTCACGGAGTTCCGCATGGGCAAGGCCAGCGCGATGGCGTGGGTGCTGCTCGTCATCACGCTCGTGATCACGGCCGTGCAGCTGCAGCTCTCGAAGCGCTGGGTCTACTACGAGGGGGAGACGAAGTGAGCCTGTCGCGTCCCACCCCCACCGTGAAGCCGTCGGGGCTCCCGGTCGGCTCGACCGCCACGAGCCGCGCGCTGCTGCTGCTGTGGCGGGTCCTCGCGCTCGCGCTGCTCGTCGGGATCTCGCTGCTGATCCTCTATCCGGCCCTGTGGATGCTCAGCACGGCCCTCAAGAGCGACGCGCAGGTCTTCACCTACCCGCCCGTCTGGATTCCCTCGCCGCCGCAGTGGCACAACTTCGTCGACGCGTGGTACGGCGCGCCCTTCACGCGCTACACCATCAACACGACGCTGTACGCGCTCGTCGTGACCGCCGCGACGGTCCTCGCGAACTCGTTCGTGGCGTACGGCTTCGCGAAGCTCCGCTTCCCGGGCCGGGACGTGATGTTCGCCGTGATGCTCGCGAGCATGATGATTCCCGGGATGGTCACGATGATCCCGCAGTACATCCTGTTCTCGAAGCTCGGCTGGGTGGGCACGTACCTGCCGCTCGTCGTGCCGAGCTTCTTCGCGAGCGCGTTCTTCACGTTCATGCTGCGGCAGTACTTCCTGACCGTCCCGAACGAGCTCAGCGAGGCGGCGCGCGTGGACGGCGCGTCGGAGCTGTGGATCTGGTGGCGCGTCGTGATGCCGCTCGCGACGCCCGCGCTCGCCACGGTCGCGATCTTCACCTTCGACGGGACGTGGAACAGCTACGTGGGACCGCTGCTCTACCTCAACGACGAGAAGCTCTACACGCTGCAGGTGGGCCTGCAGTTCTTCCGCAACGGATCGCAGACGCAGTGGCAGCACCTCATGGCGGCCAGCCTGCTGGTGATGCTGCCGGTCGTCGCGATCTTCTTCGCGTTCCAGAAGTACTTCGTGGAGGGCGCGAGCCTCTCGGGCAGCGTGAAGGGCTGACCTCCGGGCGGGCGGGCGGCGACGGCCACGCCGACGCCGCCCGTGTCATCATGTCCGGATGAGCCATCCCTTCGACGCGCTGACGCACGAGGTCCTGAGGCACGACGAGTCCGTGAAGTGGGCGACGTTCGGGACGGACGTGCTCCCCCTGTGGATCGCGGACATGGACTTTCCCGTCGCGAGCGAGGTCCGCGAGGCCCTCCTGAGGCGGGTGGAGGGGCCGCTGGGCTACGGCCTGCTCGCGGGCGACCCGCGCCTGTACGCCCTCGTGAACGACAAGGAGGTCGCGCGCGGGTCGGCGCCGTACGATCCGGCCGCCATGATGCTGATGCCGGGCGTCGTGCCGGGCCTGTACGCGGCCGTGCTGGGCCTCACGAGCCCCGGTGACGAGATCGTCACGCACGTCCCGATCTACCCGCCGTTCCTGTCGGCCATCGCGGATCACGGGCGGGTGACGCGCGCGGTGCCCCTCACGGCCCCGGGCGGCGACGCCGCGCGCTGGGAGATCGACTGGGACGCGATGGAGGCGGCCGTGACGCCGCGCACGCGCCTGCTGATGCTGTGCTCGCCGCACAACCCCACGGGCCGCGTCTGGTCACGTGAGGAGCTCGCGCGGCTCGCGGAGTTCGCGCTGCGGCACCGCCTGTGGGTGGTGTCGGACGAACTGCACGCGGACCTCGTGCTGGACGGGACGTTCGTGCCCTTCGCGAGCGTATCGCCGGAGGTCGCGCGCCGCACGGTCACCCTGACGGGCCCCTGCAAGACGTACAACACGGCCGCGCTCGGGATCGGCCTGGCGACGAGCCACGAGCCCGCACTGATCGACGCGATGCGCGCGGCGACCAAGGGCGTGATGGGGCACCCGGCGGCCCTCGCGCAGACCGCCTGGATGGCGGGGCTCTCGTCGGACGGTGCGTGGCTCGCGGACGTGCTGGGCTACCTGCGCGCGAACCGCGATCACCTCGTGGCGCGCGTGGCGCGTGACCTGCCGGGCGTGCGCTTCACGCCGCCCGAGGCGACGTACCTGGCATGGCTGGACTTCTCGGCGCTCGGCTGGGACGAGCGTCCGCAGGTCCGCCTGCTGGAACGCGCCCGGGTGGGTCTGAGCGACGGCCTGACCTTCGGGGAGGGCTACGGGGCCTTCGCCCGGTTGAACTTCGCGACGTCACGCGCGGTGCTCGACGAGGCCGTGGATCGTCTGACGGACGCCGTGCGGGAGGCTTCCCCCGTTTCGTGAAGATCTTCATGCAGGCCGTCAGGTTGTGGTAAGAAAGGTGAGTTTACCATAAAGGCATGTCGCTGCGTTTCCTGCCCACCCGAGGTCCCGCCCGCCGAGACGTCCGTGATCCGGGAGCGGCGCGGGACCTGGCCGAGGGCGATCTCGACGCCGCCTGGGGTCATTTCGGCCCGACCCGCTGGTGCGACGACGAGCGCGTGTGGCGCGAGCAGCTCGCGAACGACCGACCCGCGCGGGTGTTCCTCCTCGCGGACGACGGCCGGGGTCCGCGGCTCGTCGCCACCTTCGACTGAGCACGCGTGCCCGACGCCGCCGACCTGCGTCTGGCCGGGCTCGGGCACGCGCGCCTGAAGTACTACCGCGCCGAGCGCGGCTGGACGGTGGCCGTCAGCCGCGCGCTCGATCTCAGTTGACCATGTTGTCCGCGTAGGACGGGGCGGGCGCCTCCGCCGCGGCGGGCGGCGCCGCCTCCACCTGGTAGCCGATCGGGCCGAGGTCGTTCACGCCCACCCGGCAGCGCAGCCGGGCGCCGGTGTTGAAGCCGCGCGACGCGACGTTCGGCAGGTACATGCGGTGCTCGAGCCCGTTGGCGCAGTCGACGCGCAGCAGACCCCAGCCCTTGGGATTGACGCGCTCCAGCACGCCCTCCACGAAGGCGTCGATCACGAACACGTCCTCGGCGCGCTTCTCCTGCGTGCCGCGCGCGGGCGGCAGGGAGCGGAAGACGACGCGCATGCCGCGCCGCAGGTTCGCCTCGACGGTGAGGTATCACGGGGACGTCGCGGTGATCCAGACGGCCGGGCGGCGCGGCGTGAGCGTCATCGCGACGGCGCACGGACGCACGCTGCTCGACGTGTTCGAGAACCCCGTGCTGCACCCCCTGATCGGCGATCCGGACGTGCTGACGGGCCGCAGGCGGTCGAGCCCGATCTTCCGCGTCGCCGTGGAGATCAGGGCCAAGGGCCTCTTCGTGCTGCACGAGGACGTGGCGGGCGCCGTGGACGCCCTGCTCGCGGGCGACGTTCCGGACGGGACGCTCGTGACGCGCTGAACTCCGTTCAATTGAGGGCAGATCGGTTGCATGAGTCGAGGGTCATGGGTCACAATGCGGAGCGAACGCTTGTTAGGCTCACATTGACGGAGGAATCCATGACCACCGAAATCCGCACGGACACGAGCCGCGAGCCCCGTGAGGCCGCGCCCGGCACCCCCGCCGCCCGCGCCGCCTCCGCGCTCGCAGCCCTCGGCATCCACGGCGCCACCATTCACGCCAACCTCAGCGTTCCCGAACTCTACGAGGCCGCCCTCCGGCTCGGGGAGGGCCACATCGCCCTCGGAGGTCCCCTCACGGTCCACACCGCGCCCCACACGGGCCGCAGCCCCAAGGACCGCTTCATCGTCGAGGACGACCTCACGCGCGGCAGCGTCTGGTGGGGCGGCTTCAACACCCCCACCACCCCCGACGTCTTCGACCGCCTGCTCGCACGCATGACCGAATGGTGCGCGGGCCGCGAGCTCTTCGTGCAGGACCTCTTCGCGGGCACCGACCCCGCCTACCGCCTGCCCGTCCGCATGGTCACCGAGATGGCCTACCACTCGCTGTTCGTGCGCAACATGTTCGTCCGCCCCACGGAGGCCGAACTCGACACCATCGAGCCCGAGTTCACCGTCCTCAACCTCCCCGGCTTCAAGGCCGACCCCGCGCGCGACGGCACCCGCAGCGAGACCTTCATCGTCGTGAACTTCACGCGCCGCATGATCCTCGTCGGCGGCACGAAGTACGCCGGGGAGAACAAGAAGGGCATCTTCGGCGTCCTCAACTACCTGCTGCCCGAACGCGGCGTGATGCCCATGCACTGCTCCGCCAACATGGGCGACGCGGGCGACGTCGCGCTCTTCTTCGGCCTCTCCGGTACCGGCAAGACCACCCTGAGCGCCGACCCCACCCGCCGCCTCATCGGCGACGACGAGCACGGCTGGACCGACGACGGCGTCTTCAACTTCGAGGGCGGCTGCTACGCCAAGGTCATCAACCTCAGCGCCGAGAACGAACCCGCCATCCACCGCACCACCCACATGTTCGGCACGGTGCTGGAGAACGTGGTGCTGCGAGGCGACCGCACGCCCGATCTCGACGACGGCAGCCTCACCGAGAACACCCGCAGCGCCTACCCCATCGACTTCATCGACAACATCGTCCCCGAGGGCCGCGGCGGCCACCCCAGGCACGTCGTGTTCCTCACCGCCGACGCGTACGGCGTGCTGCCCCCCATCAGCCGCCTCACCCGCGAGCAGATGATGTACCAGTTCATCTCCGGCTTCACCGCCAAGATCCCCGGCACCGAACAGGGCGTCGCGGAACCGCAGCCCACCTTCAGCACCTGCTTCGGCGCGCCCTTCATGCCCCGCCACCCCGGCGAGTACGCCGCGCTCCTCGCGCGCAAGGTCGAGGAGAGCGGCGCGAAGGTCTGGCTCGTCAACACCGGCTGGACCGGCGGGAAGTACGGCACGGGCAGACGCATGAGCATCCGCCACACCCGCGCGCTGCTCGACGCGGCCCTCTCCGGCGCGCTCGACGCCGCGGAGTTCCACGAGGAGCCCTTCTTCGGCCTCTCCATCCCCGCCGAGGTGCCCGGCGTGCCCGCCGAGGTGCTCGACCCGCGCCGCACCTGGGCCGATCCCGAGGAGTACGACCGCACCGCCCGCAAGCTCGCCGGGATGTTCCGCGAGAACTTCCGCCGTTTCGAGGAGGGCGTCAACCCCGAGGTCGTGGCCTGCATGCCGGACCACGGCTGAGGAAGGCAACAGGAGAGGCGGCGAAGCGATCGCTTCGCCGCCTCCCTTCCTTGCCGGTCCCCGCGCCCTCAGCGCAGCGGCTCGTGACGACGGACGAGCGCCGCGACGCACGCGACGACGAGAATGACGACGTTCAGTCCCAGCCACGTGGCGAGCGCCAGCGCGAGCGGGTCGAGCAGGAGCGACTCCGGCAGTTCCATGGCGACCTCCAGGCGTGAGCTTTTTTGCAGTGTACGGAAAGCTCCCGCCGGGGTCCTTTCGAGAACCCTGAACGTCCCCTCAGCGCGCGGACGCGGGAGCCGGAACACGCGCCGAGATCCAGTCCGTGACCTTGCGGATCGCGGCCTCCTGCTCCAGGTCGTTGAAGAGCTCGTGGTAGCCGCCCGGACTCTCCCACAGCTCACGGTCCTCACTGGTGATGCCCGCGACGAAACGACGCGACCCCTCGATCGTGATGAGGCGGTCCGCGTCCCCGTGGATCACCAGCGTCGGCAGACGCCACGACCCCAGCCGCGCCAGGACGGCCTCCCCGCCCGCCATCATCTCGTAGGCGCTCCGGGCCTTCACCGGACCCGAGTAGTTCAACGCGTCCGCCCGGAACACCTCGTCCGACCGCGGGTCGCGCGACAGCACCCCGTCCTCCACGCGGCCCACCAGGGCGCCCGGCAGGACGCCGCTGAGCACCCGCGCGAGCCGCTTTCGCCACGCGGGCTCCGTGTGCCCCACCATCAGCGCGGGCGACGAGAGGACCACGCCCGCGAGGCCGCGCGGATCGCGCAACACGCTCGTGGCCGTCACGAGCCCCCCGAGGCTGTGCCCCAGCGCGAACACCGCGAGGTCCGGCCGCTCGCGCCGCAACCACGCGCGCGCCGTGACGTGATCGTCCACCAGCTCCGACAGGCGCAGCAGCGCCCGCGGCCCCCCCGAACGACCGTGCCCCCGGTGATCGTACGTGAACACCGCGAGGCCCTCGCGCGCGAGCGCGTCGACCACGTGCGCGTACCGGCCCGAATGCTCCCCGTACCCGTGCACGAGCAGCACCGCCGCCCGCGCGCCCGAAGGTTCCACGCGCAGACCGTGGAGCCCCGCCCCGAAATCCCAGCTGTCCATACCCGCATCCTACGCCCGCGCGCGCGTGAAGTTGCCCTTCACTCAACCGCCCCCTGCTGACGCCCGCGCGCCGGACGCTTACACTCTTGGGCATGGCCACCGACTGGTACAAAGACGCCGTCTTCTACGAACTTCACGTCCGCGCCTTCCAGGACGGGAACGGCGACGGCAAGGGCGACTTCCGCGGCCTGATCAGCCGCCTCGACTACCTGCGCGACCTCGGCGTGGACTGCCTGTGGCTGCTGCCGTTCTTCCCCTCGCCCCTCAAGGACGACGGGTACGACATCGCCGACTTCTACGACATCCACCCCGACTACGGCACCATCGAGGACTTCAAGCAGTTCCTGCAGGAAGCGCACGCGCGCGGCATCCGCGTCATCGCGGACCTCGTCGTGAACCACATCAGCGACCAGCACCACTGGTTCCAGGAGGCCCGCAAGGGCCGCGACAACCCCTACCACGACTACTTCGTCTGGTCCGACACCGGCACCGAGTACCCGGACGCCCGCATCATCTTCGTCGACACCGAGAAGAGCAACTGGACCTGGGACCCGGTCGCGGAACGCTACTACTGGCACCGCTTCTTCTCGCAGCAGCCCGACCTGAACTACGACAACCCCGCCGTGCGCGAGGAGATGAAGAACGTCCTGCGCTTCTGGCTCGGCCTCGGCCTCGACGGCTTCCGCGTGGACGCCGTGCCCTACCTCTTCGAGCGCGAGGGCACCAACTGCGAGAACCTCCCCGAGACGCACCAGTACCTGCGCGAACTGCGTCAGATCGCGGACACCGAGTTCCCGGGCAAGCTGCTGCTCGCCGAGGCGAACCAGTGGCCCGAGGACGTCGTGCAGTACTTCGGCACGGAGGAGCAGCCCGAGTTCCACATGTGCTTCAACTTCCCCGTCATGCCGCGCCTGTTCATGGGCCTGCGCCGCGAGGACAGCACCCCCATCCGCGAGATCATGGGACGCACCCCGCACATCCCCAGCTTCGGCCAGTGGGCGATCTTCCTGCGCAACCACGACGAGCTCACCCTCGAGATGGTCACCGACGAGGAACGCGACTACATGTACAGCGAGTACGCCAAGGACCCGCGCATGAAGATCAACGTGGGCATCCGCCGCCGTCTCGCGCCCCTGCTGGACAACTCCCGCCGCCGCATCGAGCTGCTCAACGGCCTGCTCTTCAGCCTGCCCGGCAGCCCCATCCTGTACTACGGCGACGAGATCGGCATGGGCGACAACGTCTTCGTCGGCGACCGCAACGGCGTCCGCACGCCCATGCAGTGGAGCGTGGACCGCAACGCGGGCTTCAGCCGCGCCGACTACAACCACCTGTACCTGCCCGTCATCGCCGATCCCGTGTACGGCTACCAGACCGTGAACGTCGAGTCGCAGGAACGCACCGAGACGAGCCTGCTGAAGTGGATGCGCCGCATGATGCAGGTCCGCCGCCGCTACCCGGCCTTCTCGCGCGGCGACATCACCTTCCTGGAGACCGGCAACCGCAAGGTCCTCGCGTTCCTGCGCGAATACGAGGGCGTGAAGCTCCTCGTCGTGTGCAACCTGTCGCGCTTCGTGCAGGCCGCGCAGCTCGACATGCACCACCTCAGCGGCCACACGCCCGTCGAACTCATCGGCGAGACGCCCTTCCCGCCCATCGGGGAGCTCCCGTACTTCTTCACCTTCGGCCCGCACGCGTTCTACTGGTTCCGCCTCGAAGCGCCCGCCCACGCCGCCGAGAGCGCCGCCGACTGAGCGGCGCGAACAGGGGAGGGGCGGGCCGCGGGCCCGCCCCTTTCGTTACAGCGCCTTGACGAGGTGCAGGTACCACGCGCCGCTCACGCGCCGCCCGCCGCGCTCCACGTACCCCAGGCGGCGGTACAGC
>NZ_KI912641.1:7858-22714 GCF_000519345.1 Deinococcus pimensis DSM 21231 | reverse complement strand
ATCGCGTTGCGCGGCCACGTGATCGCGCCCGGCACGCCCGGCACCTCCGTCGTGGCCTCCACGAGGGCCGAGCCCTGCCCCGTGCCCGGCAGGTCCTCCGCGAAGCGCGCGCGGTCCGCCACGTAGAACACCACCGCGTGATACCTCGGAGGGCTCGTGCTCCGGCCGTCCCACACCAGCAGGGCCAGCGCCGAACGGCCCGTCGTCAGCTCCCCCTCGCTCCGGGCGCCCCGAAGACCCTCGCCCGTCGTGAGCGTCAGGCCCGCCGGGTACACGTACGACGCCTGACTGCCCACCTCCACCACCCGCGACATCGCCGCGCGCGCGTCGTCGAGCGTGAGGGTGCGCCGCTGCTGAAAGCTCGTCACGTCCTGCCCCGCCGTCAGCAGCGACAGCGCCGCGAACAGCACCACCCCCAGGATCGCGAGCCCGACGAGCAGCTCCACGACCGTCATGCCCGCGCGCCGCACCTCGGGGCGGCTCACTCCCCGCCTCCATCCTCGTGACCGCCCATGTTGCTCTTCAGCATCTCCGGACGTGGATCGCCCACCTCCGTCACGAGCGTCGTCCGCTCCACGCGCGGGCAGCGCACCGTCACCTCCACCCGGCGCAGGTGAGGCGCGCCCTTCTCCACGGGAACGAGCTCGAAGTCCTCGTCGTACACGAACGCCGTGAGGTTCGGTTCGTCCACCGTGCATCCGAACCGCAGCGAGGACGGCAGGGGCGCCTCGTCCCCGGCCAGGAACCGCTCCCGGCTCTGCCACTGACCCCGGAACGAGTCGAGCACCCCGCGCGCCACGTTCACGGCGTACGTCCGCTCCTCCGTCTGACGGCCCAGGCCCAGCGGCGTCGACAGCGCGAGCACCACCACCGCCACCGCGATCACCGCGAGCGCCACGAGGAGCTCCGGAAGGCTCACGCCCGACGTGCGCCGCGGCGCGCCTCCACCCTCGAGTGGAGTCACGGCACCACCACCTTCCCCGTCGGCAGGAGCCGCACCGTCCGCTCTCGCTCGCCGAGCCGCACCGTGAACCGCAGGGGCACCGGAATCGACGGCCGTCCTCGCCCGTCGAACGTCACCGCCCGCACGTCCGCCGCGACCCACGCCTCCCCGGACCTCCACTCGACGCGCTCCACCCGCGCGCCATGCGGGACCTCCACGACCGACGCGGACGACCCGCCCGCAGGACCGAAGCGGAGCGCGTCCTCACCCACGAGGACCTCCAGCCGGTACGGACGGTTCTCTCGCACCGCGACGCTCGCGACCTGCCGCAGCGTGCCCGCCAGCGCGAGGTTCGCGTCACGCAGACGCGACGCGTTCAGCACCCCGAGCAGGGGAGGCACCGCGATGCCCACCAGCATGCCCGCCACCAGCAACGTCATCAGGACCTCCAGCAGCGTGAACCCGCCGCGTCCCTCACGGCCCACCGCGCCCACCTCCCGCGCCCGGCAGCACCGGAATCCGTGGGCGCTCCACGACCGTCGGGGAGGGCCGCGCGCCCGCACGTCCACCCGCCCGACTCAAGGCGGGCGGACGGTACTCGGTGAGCAGACGCACCGACGCGGGAAGGCGCGCGCGTGTGAAGTCGTTCAGCACCACCCGCGATCCATCCACCAGCACCAGCGTCGGCGGCACCGTGTCGGCCCGGACGAACTCCACCAGGGACGGCGACAGGTCCTCCGGGCGAAGCGACGAGAGCGGCAGGCGCGTCACCTGCGCCTTCGTCGCCCGCGCGGGCAGCTTCCTCGTGACGCTCACGCCCGGCGGTTCCACCACCGGGGCGGGTGCGGGACGGAGCGCCACGACCGCGACCGTCACGGCCAGCAGACCCGCCAGTCAGGCGGCCCACACCCGGGTCGAGCGAGGCAGCGCCGCCCGGATGGGGGGCAGCGCGGAGATCAGCGCCTCAGGGAAAGCGGGCGTCCTGTGCGTCCGACGGGCGCCAGGGGCACGCGAACCCGGCGACACCCGCGGCGCGCCCGTGTTGGGCCGCGCGCCCGGCTCGGCGGCGCCGCCCGCCGAACCGTGCCGTCCCAGCCTGCGTGAGGGATCGCCGCTCACCTCGTCACCGCCTCGGTGCCGGTCGTGTCGAGCTTCCACTCCGCCGTGCCGCCCATCGTGCCCCGGATCAGGTTGAAGCCGTACCCGCCGTTGCGGAGCCTGCGGTCGTAGTTGATGGAGTACCCGCACTGGACCCCATCGATCCAGTAGGCGTCCTGGGTCACGTCGTGCGTGCCCGCCCTGCACTCGTTCATCCGCAGGCGCTGCTCCCACGGCAGCGTCCACGTGAAGTGATCGTTCGCCCAGCTCTTGCCGGGAGCCAGCACCCCGATCTCCCGCGCGATCATGCCGCCGTTCAGGTGCCCGCCGCGATTGCCGAGCTTCCCGCCGATCCGGCCGTTCGCGTACAGGAACGCGTCCACCCTGGTCGACTCCTGCTTGTAGGGCCGCGCGTCCACGACCGCCACGTACAGCGTGGGCCTGCCGTCACCCGAGGGCACCGTCTTGAAACTGCCGCTCACCACGCGGCCGTCCTTGTCCACGCCCCAGTAGTTCCCGGTGCGGTCCTCGTTCCTGACGAGGTGGTACGCCACGTCCCGCGCCCAGGTCCAGCCGCACGCCTGCTTCGGGCACCACTCCTCCGGGAAGGTCACCGGGAGGCCGCTGTCCGCCAGTTCCTTCTCCAGCGCCCGCACCTTGCGCCAGAACGTCCGGTCCTCGGCGCTCATGCCGTCCGTGGGGTAGGGATCCTCGTCGAGCCGCAGCTCCCGCGTGTTCACCGTCGAACGCCACGTGCCGTACGGCATGTCCTCCAGTCCCAGCAGCCGGTCGTACTGCTCGTCGCTGATCCACTGCCGGAAACGGCCCGAGGCGTCCATGCTGCCCGGCGCCATCAGTGCCCGGTACGGGTCGTCCTCGACGTTCACCACCTCCGACGCCGCCACCTCCCGGCCGCCCGCCGTCACGTACCGACCGTCCGGACGCCGCCGCACCTCCTCCGAGGTGCCCCTCCGCACGTAGAACGCCGAACCTTCCTGCAGACCGAACTGCGCGCGCATGTAGTCCGCCGCCTGCCGATCCACGCGCGCCTGCAGGGAGCCGTCGTCCCTGCGTTCGGTGAAGCTGCCCATCACGATGTTGTTCGCCGCCGCCAGCCGCGTCTCGTCCCGACCCGCCGCGATGTTGCGCCGCGCGCACTCGTCCTCGTCCTGCGTCCCCGAGCACACGCCCGCTCCCGGTTTGTCCGCCGGGTTCGCGTTCACCACGTCTCCCGCGAGGTACAGGTTGCGGCCCGAATAGAGCGCGCCACGGCCCTTCACGACGCCCCTGACGATCACGTCCCCCGTCACGTACACGTCCCGGTCAAGCACGATCGGATCCTGCGGCGTTCCGACCAGCACGAGGTTGCCCTGATACACCCTGTTCACGCGGTTCACGTTCTCCGCTTCCTTCAGGCGTCCGTTCGGCAGCACCTTCCCGGCCTCGCCGCCGATCGGGACGCCCTGCATCCGCCCGCCCGACAGGGACCCGTTCGCGCTGCGCCTCGCGACGTCCGCGTCGAGCGGGGGGAAGTCCGGCACGCCGTCCCCGTCCACGTCGGGCGGCAGCCGCTGACCGCCGTAGTTCGTGACGACCCGCCCCTCGATGTGCAGGCCGTTCACGTGATTCGCGTCCCGCTCGTCCGACGACACCTCGCGCGCGGCGATCACGTCACCCGTCACCCGCGAAAGGCGTCCCTGCCCGATCGAAGCCCGATCTCCCTCCGACGGACCGCCGGGACGGAAGAACTTCAGGGTTCCAACGTCCCCGCGTACCTGCAGGTGGCAGAACATGCAGTCCGTCGTCTCGGTCAGCAGCGCGAAGTCGAAGATGTCGTTCTCGCCGAACGACACCTTGCGCGTCACCGTCTGCGAGCCGCGCCCGTCCGTCGCGGTCGCCGCGACGCGCACCCATGCCCCGTTCCCGCCGGGCGGACTGACCTCCGTCACGCGCCAGCGCAGCGTCACCCCGTCCAGCACCGCCTCGTGCCTGCCCGCGAGCATCTCAGTTTCCGGCGCGGTCGGCGGCGTCAGCTTCCTCGGCGTGGCCCCCCGGTCCGGGTTGACCCCGTCGAGCCAGTTCGGGAGGCTGAACCCGCTGCGGCGATAGCTCTCCACCAGCATCAGCCGCGCCCGCTCGCTGTGACCGTCCGCGAGGAGCGCGAGCCGCGTCGCCGTCGCGTCGTTCGAACCGACCCAGCCGTCCCGGATGACCAGGGACGTCACGAGCAGCACCAGCACGAACACCACCGCCATCGTTCCTACCGCCGTGGCCAGCGCCACCCCCGATTGACGGCGAGCGCGGCCGGGCGGACATTCCAGGGTCGTCCTCACACCTCAAGCATGAGTGACGTTCGACACGCTCCCGACGACAACCTCACATCTGCGAGGTGAGCATTCACGCGTTTCGTCACGATCGTGCAACGCGACGTGAAACGGGGGAGGGGGAGGCCACGAGGACCTCCCCCTCCCGATGGACGCGGCCGCCCGATCATGCCTGGGGCGTCAGCGCGTCTCTCCAGTCATGCCTGGGCGTCAGCGCGTCTCTCCACGCATCAGTCGTTGCTGCGCCCGATCCCGAACAGCCGCAGCACGAACAGGAACAGGTTGATGAAGTCGAGGTACAGCGTCAGCGCGCCGAACACCGCGAGCTTCTCACCCGACTCGCTGCCCGCGTCCACGCCGCTCAGGGCCATCTCCTTGAGCTTCTGCGTGTCGTACGCGGTGAGGGCGCTGAAGAGCAGCACGCCCACCACGCTGACGATCAGGGTGAAGACGGTGCCGCCCACGAAGAGGTTCACGATCATCGCGAGGACGAGACCGATCAGGCCCATGAACAGGACGCTGCGGAAGCGCGAGAGGTCCGCCTTCGTGGCGTAGCCGTACAGGCTCATCGCGCCGAACATGCCCGCGCTCACCACGAACGCCGACGTGATGTCCGTGGCGCTGTAACGCAGGAACAGCGTCGAGAAGGTCAGGCCCGTCAGGGCCGAGTAGACCATGAACAGCACGCTCGCGACGTTCGCGCTGATCCTGTTGATGAGGAAGCTCAGGCCCAGCACGATGCCGAACTGCGCGATGACGAGCAGCAGCCAGTTCTGCGTCACCGACGCGAGGAGCGCCTCGTTGCGTGACGTGAGGTACGCGATGATCGCCGTGAGGGCGAGGCCCGCGCCCATCCACGAGTAGGCGCGGTTGAAGAAGGGCCGGATGACCGACGAAGACTTCGAAACAACGGTCGTATGCACGCTGGGTCCTTTCGGCGTCGCCACGGATCAAACCGCCCGGGCGGCGTCACCACTGGAATACGCGGCGGGCCCCGCCGGAGTTCCCGGCATTGAGCGCCCGTACCGCACTGTAACAACCCACCGAGTATGAGAGCCGCCGATTTCGCACCATGCCCCTGAACGCCAATTCGACCGGTCGCGTGCGCGCGACCCGGAGGTCACGTATGAACGACTCCTCCCACCGCAAGGACCTTCCCCGCCGCGACGCCCTCAAGCTCCTCGGCACCGCCGCCGCGCTCGGCGCCGCCTCCCCGCTCGCGCTCGGGCAGGCGCAGCAGGCCGCGCCCGCCGCGACCGGCAACACGCCCGGCAACGCCGGAGGGTTCTACAAGTTCAAACTCGGGGACTTCACCGTCACGGTCCTCAGCGACGGGCAGGCCACCGGAGGCACCGCCCTCCCCAACTGGGGTGCCAACCCGGACCGTCAGGACGTGTACGCGCAGACGCTGCGCGACAACTTCCTCGACCCGGCGAACTTCACGAACAACTTCAACCCCATGCTCGTCGACACCGGCACGCAGCGCGTCCTGATCGACACGGGACGCGGCGGCGAGCAGGGTCAGCTCACCGCGAACCTCGCCCGGGCCGGGTACCGCCCGCAGGACGTCACGGTCGTGTTCCTCACGCACGGCCACGGCGACCACATCGGCGGCGTCACCACCGCTCCCGGCACGCTGCGCTACCCCAACGCGCGGCTCGTGATGGGCGAGGCGGAATTCGGCTACTGGGCGTCGCAGGCGCAGCCGAACGCGGCCGTGCAGAACAACCTCATCGCCAACCGCGCGCGCTTCACCCTGCTCGGGGAGAACGCCGAGATCGTCCCCGGCCTCACCACCGTCCCCGCGTACGGCCACACGCCCGGCCAGTTCGCGGTGCTCGTCCGCAGCGGCCAGTCCCAGATGATGCACCTCGCCGACGCGGGCGGGCACTACATCCTGTCGCTGCAGTACCCGGAGCAGTACCTCGGCTTCGACATGGACAAGCCCACCGCCGTCGCGACGCGCGCCCGCCTCTTCGACCGCGCCGCCACGGACCGCCTCATGGTCGTCGGCTACCACTTCGCGTGGCCCGGCGTGGGGTACGTGCGGCGCGCCGGGAACGCCTACCAGTACGTGCCGGGCTTCGTGCAGCTCTGAACGCGGGCAGAGGGGGAGGCGCCCGGGTGGGCGCCTCCTGCTCGTGTCACTCGTGGGTGTCCGGGCCCGGGCCGTCCGCGCGTCTCTGCGCGCTCTTGACGAGCAGCGCCACCGGGAAGTCCCGCAGCACGTCCGCGAGGCGCAGCGTCTTCGCGCGGGACGCCGTGAACTCGCGGCCCGTCATGAGGTCCACGTAGCGTCCGCCCGCCGGGAGGGGCAGCTCCCGGTCGCCCCAGGCGTCCCCGAGCGCCCAGGGCGTCTCACCGCGCGTGAGGGTCAGGGCGAGGCGCGGCGCGACCGTCACGGCCACGCCGCGGCCCAGCGCCCGCGCGAACGCCAGGACGTGCTCGCCCGCGTCGAGCGGCACGTAGTCGCCCTCCGCGAAGAGCCGCTCGTCCGCGGCGCGCGCCCCGAGCGCCACGTGCGACACGTAGAGCTTCACCGCGCCGTCCCGGTAGTGCGTGAGCAGGTCCCGCGCGAGCGCCGCGCGGTCCGTGAGGCCCCCGTCGATGCGCCCCGTCAGCTCGCTGAGGCGCGCGTAGTCCACCGGCGCGCGGTTGTCGGGGTCCACGAGGCTCTGGTTCCACACCTCGCTGCCCTGGTACGTGTCGGGCACGCCGGGCGCGGTGAACTTCACGAGGGCCTGCGACAGGCCGCTCGCCGCGCCGTACGGACTGACGCGCTCGTGGAGTTCCGCGAGGCCGCGCGTGAACTCCTCGTCGGCGAGCATGCCGCGCACGAAGGCCTCCACGGCCTCCTCGTACTCCGCGTTCTGGTTCGTCCACGACGTGTGCCGCTTGCTCTCCTTGATCGCCTTCTGCATGTAGCCGTTCAGGCGGTCCGCGAAGCCGTCGAGGTTCCCGTCGAGCGGCCACGCGCCGAGCGCGTTCTGGTAGAAGAGGTACTCGTCGTTCAGGTCGGGCGCGCGCTCCCCGTCGAGGTCGCGGACGTACTGCCGCGCCACGCGGCCCCAGGTGCTGAGGTACGCGATCCACGTGTCCGGAAATTCCGAGAGCACGCTGATGCGGGTGCGGGTGTCCTCGCCGCGTTTCGTGTCGTGCGTGCTCGTGGCGATCATCGAGCCCGGCCATTTCTCCGCGCGGCGCGCCGCCTCCCTGTGGAAGTCCGCGACGGACGTGCCGAACACGCCGGGGTCCCCGCCGACCTCGTTGAGGCTCACGAGGCGGTTGTACTGGTAGAACGCGGTGTCCTCCGCGCCCTTGGCGGTGACGGGGCCGGTCACCTGCTGGAATTTGAGCGCGAACTCGGCGTACGCGTCACGGTCGGCGCCCTCGGGGACGCGCAGGCGCAGCACGTCCGCGAGGAAGTCGAACACGCCGGGCGCGACGTCGCGGTTGCGCCGCTTCGCCTGCCGCACGGCGCGCTCCACGTGCGTGTTGTCCGCGCGTTCGCGCGTCCCGTCGGGCCGCACGTACGTCCGGTACACCGGGAAGCACGCGATCGTCTCGATGATCGCGCTCCGCAGGGCGGACAGCGTGAAGTCGCGCGAGCGGCGGTCGGACTCCGCGAGACGCTCGAGTCGCTCGGCCAGCACGTTGATCTCCGACGAGAGGCTGGAGCGCATGATGAGCCGCTTGCCCTGGTAGAGCAGTTCCTCGTAGGGCGTCTGCTCGCCCGTGTAGCGGCGGTAGATCGCGGTGAGGTCCTCGCGCGCCTCCTGCCGCACGAACACCCCGCCGAGCTGCGCGAGGAAGTCGTAGCCCGTCGTGCCATGGATGGGCCAGCGGTCCGGGAGGGCCTCGCCGGGCTCCAGGATCTTCTCCGCGACGACGTAGAGCGGAAGCTCCTTCGCGTCCCCGCCGGTCTGGCGGGCGCGGGCCTCCTGCAGCGCGCGGAAGTAGCCCAGCGGGTCGTAGAGGCCGTCGGTGTGGTCGAGCCGCACGCCCGTCACGACGCCCTCGTCGAGAAGACGGAAGAGCAGCGCGTGCGCCCGCTCGAAGGTGGAGGGGTCCTCCATGCGGATCGCGGCGAGGTCGTTGATGTCGAAGAAGCGGCGGTAGTTGATCTCCTCGGTCGCGACGCGCCAGAAGGCGAGGCGGTAGTTCTGGTTCTGCACGAGCTGGTCGAGCAGTTCGAACCCCTCGCGCGCGTTGAAGGCCTCCACCGCCTCGTCCAGCGCCCGCGCCACGCCCTCGGAGCGGTCCGCGAGCGCCGCGAGGCGGCGGCGCAGCACGACCTTCTCCCGGGCGCGCACCTCGCGGGCGAGCGGGTCCGTCGTCTCGGAGTGCGGCAGGTTGCGCGCCTGCGTGGCGATGCTCTCGAGTTCCATGCGGTCCGCGTCGTCCTCTGCGAGGCCCGAGCGCTGCGCCGCGAGCTCCAGCAGGGGCCCCAGCGAGCGCGGCGAGACCGGGAAGCGCCGCTCGTAGTACGAGAGCCAGATGCGTCCGCGTTCACGCGTGAGCTTCAGTTCCCCGCGCTCCAGGACGCGGCCGTACTGGTCGCCGAGGGTGGGCAGCAGCACCTTCCCGTCGAGGCTGCGTTTCAGGGGCCGCCACGAGACGTCGAACACGTCCGCGAAGCGTGAGCTCTGCCCGTTCTCCAGCACGTCCTCCCACCAGGGGTTCTCGCCGTTCGCGATGCCCATGTGGTTCGGCACGAAGTCCACGACGACGCCCATGCCGCGCGCGCGGGCGTCCTCGCTCAGGGCCCGCAGGCCCTCCTCGCCGCCGAGCTCCTCGCTGATGCGCTCGAAGTTCACGAGGTTGTAGCCGTGCGTGCTGCCCGTCACCGCCTGGAAGGGAGGGGAGAGGTACAGGTCGCTCACGCCGAGCCTCGCGAGGTAGTCCAGCACGCCGCGCGCGTCCTCGAAGGTGAAGCCCGCGTGCAGCTGCAGGCGGTACGTGGCGCGCGGCACCCGCGCGCCCGCACCCGCGCCGCCCGCTCTCGGCGCGCCCTTCAGCACGGCGGCGCTCACCGGGCGCTCCCCGGCGAGCAGCACCGCCGAGCGCGGCGCGAGGCGCCCGCCCTCACCCTCCACCGTCGGGAGGACACGCGTCATGCCGCCGAGATCCGCGCGGTCCACCCGGGGCAGGACGCGCGCCTCGCGCGCGAAGTTCACGAGCAGCACCCACTGCTCCCCGCCGTGCCAGCGGCGCACCCACAGCACGTCGCCCTCGTGGCCCGCCGCCATGTCGCCGCGCGAGCGGTGACTCAGCACGGGGTCCTCGCGGCGCAGGCGCAGCAGCTCGCGGTACAGCGCGAGGGTGCTCGCGTGCTCGCCCTGCCCGGCCTCGTCCCAGTCCAGCTTGGAGCGCGCGAAGGTCTCCTGGGCCTGCGGGTCCGGAATCCGCGCGCGCAGCGCGGGGTCCTTGAAGGCCTCGAAGTGCCCGAACTCCTCCAGGCGGCCCTTCGACACGAGCTCCCCGAGCTGCCCGTGGTGATCGCTGAAGAACTGGAAGGGGCTGCTCGCCGCCCACTCCTGCCCCTGGAAGAGCAGCGGGATCTGCGGCATGAACATCAGCAGGACCGACGCCGCGAGGAAGCCGTCCTGGCCCGCCGTCTCCGGGAGGCGGTCGCCGAGCGCGCGGTTGCCGATCTGGTCGTGGTTCTGGATGAAGTACACCATGTTGTCCGCGCGCATGGGGTCCGCCGGGAAGCCGCGCTTCCAGTGATCCCCGTGCACGTCGTTCGGCAGGGGCCACTCCACGTCGCCCGAGTACACCCAGCCCCGGTTCACGCAGGCCGCGAGGTCCGCCACGCTGGGACGGTACGCCAGGTAGTGCCCGTCCTGCTCGCCCGTGAGGCACACGCGCACCTGATGGTGGAAGTCGTCGACCCACACCCCGTCCATGTGGAAGTCCGTGACGAGCTTCGGGTCGTTGCGGTAGTCCTCGCAGAACAGGAAGTGCCCGCCGCCGAGGCGGTGGACGCGCTCCGCGAGCTCGTCGAGGACGTGCCGGGGAGAGTCGTCGATGATGTTCTGCGTCGCGTCGAGGCGGAAGCCGTCGAGGCGGTACGTGGTGAGCCAGTGCTGGGCGCTGTCGAGCACGAGCGAGCGCATGTACGGGTTGGCGTAGTCGAGCGCGTCGCCCCACGGCGTCTTGTGTTCGTGCGTGAAGTACTCCGGGCTGTACGCGCCGAGGTAGTTCGCGTCGGGGCCGAAGTGGTTGTAGACCATGTCGAGGATCACGACGAGGCCCAGCCCGTGCGCCTCGTCCACGAAGGCCATCAGGTCCTCCGGGGTGCCGTACTCCCGGTACGGCGCGAAGTGATAGACGCCGTCGTAGCCCCAGCCGCGCGTGCCGGGAAAGGCGCTGACGGGCAGGAGCTCCACGCAGGTCACGCCGAGGTCGCGCAGGTACGGCAGTTTCTCCCGCGCCGCCGCGTACGTGCCCTCGGGCGTGAAGGTGCCGACGTGCAGCTCGTAGATCACGAGGTCCTCGCGCCGGACCTTCGGCGCCTCGTTCCGGAACGCGTACGTGGGCGCCCACACCTGCGCGCCGTCGTGCACGCCCTGCGGCACGAGCCGCGCGTAGGGGTCCGGGTAGACTTCCTCGCCCAGCTCGAACTTGTAGCGCGCGCCCGGCCCCACGTCCGGCACCGTCACCTCGTACAGGCCCTCGCCGCGCGCCTCCATGGGCAGGCGGCGCTGCACGTGACCGTCCTCGCCGAGCAGGACCACCGCCGCCGAGGGCGCGCGGGTGCTCCAGACGCGGAAGAGCGTCCCGCCCTCGCCGGAGAAGGCGCCGAGCGCGTGCGGGTGGGGCGGCTGGATCGTCGGTCGTGTCGTCAAGTGAATCGTCCTCCTCGGTCGGGGGCCCGTCCCCCACGTGGGTCCATCATCCGGACGGCGCCCCTCCAGGGGCGCCGTCTCTCGTTATGCCAATGGATCAGGCGCCAGCGGAGCCCGGGTGAGACGCGCGTTCAGGTTTCGTCGTTGATCCGCGCGCAACGGAAGAGCTTCAGCGAACGCGCCACGAGCGTCGTCTCCATGCCCGCCCCGATCGTCTCGTTCGCGGCGTCGTCGTTCGTGTCGAGCAGCAGCTCCCACGCCTCGCAACCGCCGAAGTCGGGCAGGGTGAACGCGAGGTCCTCGTGCGAGGCGGAGAGCAGCAGCAGCAGGTGGTCGTCGCTGAGGGGATGGCCGTGCTCGTCCGTGTCGAACAGCCCGTTGCCCGCGAGGAACATCCCGAGGCTCTGCGTGACCGGGTTCTGCCAGTCCTCGTCCGTCATCTCCGCGCCGTCGTGCCGCACCCACATGATGTCGCGGACGTCCGTGCCTCGTATGGGGCGGCCCGAGAAGAACTTGCGGCGGTGCAGCGACGGGTGCGTCTTTCTCAGCTCGATGAGCCGCTTCGTGAACGCGAGCAGATCGTGGTCGATGCTGGTCCAGTCGTACCAGCTGATCTCGTTGTCCTGACAGTACGCGTTGTTGTTCCCGCCCTGCGTGCGTCCGAACTCGTCGCCGCCGAGGATCATCGGGGTGCCCTGGCTGAGCAGCAGCGTCGCGAGGAAGTTGCGCTGCTGCCGCGCCCGCAGCCGGTTGATCTCGGGGTCGTCGGTGGGGCCCTCCACGCCGCAGTTCCACGAGCGGTTGTCGCTGTGGCCGTCCTGGTTGCCCTCCTGGTTCGCCTCGTTGTGCTTGTCGTTGTACGAGACGCTGTCGCGCAGGGTGAAGCCGTCGTGCGCGGTGACGAAGTTGATGCTCGCGTAGGGCTTGCGGCCGTCGTTCTGGTAGAGGTCGCTCGACCCGGTGAGGCGGTAGCCCAGCACGTCCGCGATGCCGCCGTCGCCCTTCCAGAAGGCGCGCATGTCGTCGCGGTACAGGCCGTTCCACTCCGCCCAGCGCACCGGGAAGTTCCCCACCTGATAGCCGCCCTCGCCGACGTCCCAGGGCTCCGCGATGAGCTTCACGGTGGACAGGATCGGGTCCTGGTGGATGATCGTGAAGAAGCTCGACAGCTGATCCACCTCGTGCAGACCGCGCGCGAGGGTGCTGGCGAGGTCGAAGCGGAAGCCGTCCACGTGCATCTCCGTGACCCAGTAGCGCAGGCTGTCCATGATGAGCTGCAGCGTCTGCGGATGACGGACGTTGAGGCTGTTGCCCGTGCCGGTGTAGTCGAAGTAGAAGCGCGGGCTGTCCCCGACGAGGCGGTAGTACGTGGGGTTGTCGATGCCCTTGAAGCTCAGGGTGGGCCCCATGTGGTTGCCCTCGGCGGTGTGGTTGTACACCACGTCGAGGATCACCTCGATGCCCGCGCGGTGCAGGGCGCGCACCATCTCCTTGAACTCCTGCACGGCGCCCACCGGGTCGCCCGCGCGGTACGCGGCGCTGTAGCGCAGTTCCGGCGCGAAGTAGCTCAGGGTGCTGTAGCCCCAGTAGTTCGTGAGGCCCTTGTCGAGCAGGAAGGGATCGTCGAGGTGCGCGTGGACCGGCATGAGCTCCACCGCCGTGATCCCGAGGTCCCTCAGGTAGCTCAGGACGGGCGCGCTCGCCATGCCCGCGTACGTGCCGCGCAGTTCCTCCGGGACGTCGGGGTGGGTCATCGTGAGACCGCGCACGTGCGCCTCGTAGATGACGCTCTGGTGGAAGGGGATGTTGAGGGGTCGGTCGCCCTGCCAGTCGAAGCTGGGGTCCGTGACGACGCCGAGCGGCACGCCGCGCGCGTCCTCGGTGTTCATGCTGAGGTCGTCCTTGCCCATCTCGTACGCGAAGACGCCGCCCTGGAAGTTCTCCACGCCCGAAAGCGCGCGCGCGTACGGGTCGAGCAGCACCACGTTCGGGTTGAAGCGCAGGCCGCGCTCGGGCTCGTAGGGGCCGTGCACGCGGTAGCCGTACTTCTGGCCGGGTTTCAGGTCCGCGACGTATCCGTGCCACACGAAGGCCGTGTGCTCGCGCAGGGCGAGGCGGGTCTCGTTGCCCTCGTCGTCGAAGAGGCACAGCTCCACCTTCGTGGCGTTCTCCGAGTACAGCGCGAAGTTGATGCCCTCGCCGTCCCAGTGCGCGCCGAGCGGGAAGGGTTGGCCGGGCTGGACGTACATCTTGGTCTGAACCTGCATGAAACCTCCGGACGGAACGCGGCGATGAGCCGCGGACTTTCACCATAGGACGCCGACCGTCCGGTATACGTGCCCCTGGAGGCGCTTCCGGACGGCGCGGAGTAAAAACGTGAGGGGAAGGGGCGCCGCCGGGGCCAGCCCGAACGGAACGCCTGGGCCGCGTGAGCCCACGGGGAAAACGTAGCAAATTCGGCGTATAGGTCGCCCTGAGCGTTCCTTGAGGTGCCGGACAGACCACACGCATGAAGGGCGGGACCGACGCGAACGTCGGTCCCGCCCTCCTGGAGCGCCGCTAGAACCCGAGGCGCGCCCGGGGACCCTGCAGACGCGCGAGCTTCTCGGGCGTCCACAGTTCGTAGGGGTACATCGGGAACTGCCGCTTGAAGCGGCCCACGCGGTCCCACACCTCACTCGTCTCACGCGGGACCACCAGGATCAGCCGGATCACGGCCTCCTGATGGTCGTAGACGTAGAAGTCGAAGTGGAAGGTCTGCTCGTTGCCCTTGTCCGTGAAGAGCGGGAACGGGAAGGGACGGTAGCGCCACAGCTTCCTGTGCTGCGTGAGGATCTGCGCGGCGACGCGCTTGAGGTTGCTCTCGGGGAACGTGTGCGTCCCGCCGTCGCGGTCGCGGAAGACGGCGCCGGGCGCGGGCGCGTCCAGCACGGGCGCGTTGGGGGGAAGGCGGCGGGTGCGTCCGGTGGCGGGTCTGCCGCCGGGACGGGGACCGCCGGGCGAGACGCGCGCCGCGCCGGGCTTGGCGGGCCCGTCCGGGCCGCGCTGGTCACTCTTCCCGCTGGGGCCGGCGGGACGCGAGGCGCGCTGGGCGCCGCCCTCGCGGGCGGGCTTCGCGGCTCGGCTGTCGCGGCGGGGGCCGCCGGGGCGTTTGGGCCTGGTCATCAGGACAGTGTAGCGTGCGCGGAGGTCCGGTCGTTCGGGCCGGGAACGTCCGCGCGGCCCAGCACGTCCCTCACCACGGCGGGCTTCCCGAGCGGGTAGAGGTGCGCGCCCGGCACGCCGAGGTCGCGCAGGTCGTCGAGCAGGCGGGCGCTCCAGAGGGTCCCGGCGCGCGCGCCGCCGTCCTCCACGGCGCGCAACAAGGCGTCCGGCACGCGCGCCCACTTCGAGACGTTCTGCGCCATCTTCACGCTCCGCAGGGGCAGCACGCCGTACAGCACCGGGATCGCGGGCGTGCCGACCGCGTCGAGGAAGCGCTCCACGTCCTCGCGGGTGAAGACGGGCTGCGTCTGCGCGAAGTCCGCGCCCGCCTCCACCTTCTCGCGCAGACGCGCCGCCTCCGCGGCGAGGTCCGCGTTCGTGGGGTTGAGCGCGACGCCCACCCGGAAGTCCGTCCCGGAGCCCAGCTCGCGGCCCG
>NZ_KI912641.1:7507-7758 GCF_000519345.1 Deinococcus pimensis DSM 21231 | reverse complement strand
TCAGGACGATCCTTCCCCACAGGCGGGCGGC
Source organism: Deinococcus pimensis DSM 21231 (assembly GCF_000519345.1). Classification (GTDB taxonomy): domain Bacteria; phylum Deinococcota; class Deinococci; order Deinococcales; family Deinococcaceae; genus Deinococcus_A; species Deinococcus_A pimensis. The sequence goes on along the minus strand of NZ_KI912641.1, from coordinate 7,727 downwards.
GTCCTCCCGCGTCACGGGCAGCGTGATCGGCACGCTCCACGGCACGCCCGACACGAGCCGCATGTGCTCCACCACGGCGCGGTAGTCGGCCTCGCCGAGGAAGCCCGTGAGGGGCGAGTACGCGCCCGTCGCGATGAGTTCGAGGTCCGCGAGACCGCGCGAGGTCAGTTCCAGCGTCGGCAGGCCGCGCAGCTCGCCCGCCTCCACCTCGCCGACCTGC
>NZ_KI912641.1:6609-7407 GCF_000519345.1 Deinococcus pimensis DSM 21231 | reverse complement strand
CCCTGACCTCCAGCTTCACGTTGCCGAGCTCCTTCTGGAAGAGTCCGCGGTTGATCGCGACGAGCCCGGCGGCGTGCGTGACGTTCGGGAACACCCCGATGCGGACGACCTTGACGCTCTGGGCGGTGGCGGCGGGGGAGAGGGCGGCGCCGAGGGTGAGGGCGGCGGAGAAGGAGAGCAGGACGGTCCTGAGTCGGTGGTTCATGTCGGTTCCTCTTCGGTGTCTGGGTGCGCGTGTCCGTACGCCTCGCGCAGCACCCGCGCCACCTCGGGACGGGTGAACTCGGCGGGCAGGGCGTGCCCGGCGCGCAGCAGGTCGCGCACGCGGGTGCCGGACAGGATGAGGTGGTGGCCCGCGTCGTGCGGGCAGGTGCGCGGCGACACCATCTGCGTGCACTTGCGGCAGTAGAAGGTGTGCTCGAACTTCAGGATCTCCACGCCGAGCTCGGCGGGCGTGAACGCGGAGAAGATCTCCTGCGCGTCGTACGTGCCGTAATAGCTCCCGACGCCCGCGTGGTCGCGGCCCACGATGAAGTGCGTCACGCCGTAGTTGCGCCGCGAGAGGGCGTGCAGGACCGCCTCGCGCGGGCCCGCGTAGCGCATCGCGGCGCCGTAGGTGCTCAGCAGGGTCCGCGTGGGCGGGTAGTAGTGCGCGAGGAGCTCGCGGTAGGCGCGCATCCGCACGCCCGCGGGCACGTCGTCGGCCTTCGTGTCGCCCACGAGGGGGTGCAGCAGCAGGCCGTCCACGTGCTCCAGCGCGACCTTGTGGAGGTACTCGTGCGCGCGGTGCACGGGATT
>NZ_KI912641.1:4915-6509 GCF_000519345.1 Deinococcus pimensis DSM 21231 | reverse complement strand
GCGGGCCCGGCCGTCTCGCGCGGGCCCGCCCTGAACTCCCCGGCGATCTCCAGCAGGCGCTCCGTCGCGTCGGCGCGGCGCGCGAGGATCACGTCCTCCACGTGCTCGCGCAGCCGCGCGTCGAGGTCGTCGTACACGGCGAGCTGACCCGCGTTCACGATGCCCATGTCGAGGCCCGCGCGCACCGCGTGGTACAGGAAGACGGAGTGCATCGCCTCGCGGACGGGGTTGTTGCCGCGGAAGGAGAAGCTGATGTTGCTGATCCCGCCCGACACGAGCGCGCCCGGCAGGTTCGCCTTGATCCAGCGCGTCGCCTCGATGAAGTCCACGGCGTACCGGTCGTGCTCCGGCAGGCCCGTCGCGACCGTCAGGACGTTCGGGTCGAAGATGACGTCGTGCGCGGGGAAGCCCGCCTCCCCGGTCAGCAGGCGGTAGGCGCGCGCGCACACCTCGACGCGGCGCTCGTACGTGTCGGCCTGCCCCTGCTCGTCGAAGGCCATCACCACGACCGCCGCCCCGTAGCGCCGCACCTGACGCGCGCGGCGCACGAACTCCGCCTCGCCGTCCTTGAGGCTCAGGGAGTTCACGACGCCCTTGCCCTGCAGCCGCTTCAGGCCCGCCTCCAGCACCTCCCAGCGGCTGGAGTCGATCATGACGGGCACGCGCGCCACGTCCGGCTCGCTGCCCACGAGGTTCAGGAAGCGCGTCATCGTGGCGACGCCGTCGAGCATGCCCTCGTCCACGTTGACGTCCACGATCTGCGCGCCGCCGTCGACCTGCTGCCGCGCGATGCTCACGCCCGCCTCCAGGTCACCGGCCAGCACGGCCTTCGAGAACTTCGGGCTGCCCGTGACGTTCGTGCGCTCCCCCACGTTCACGAAGTTCGTGTTTTCGGTGACCTCGAAGGCTTCGAGGCCGCTGAGGCGCAGCCGCCTCGGCAGTTCGGGCGCGACGCGCGGCGCGAGTCCCCGCACGGCCCCGGCGAGGACGCGGATGTGCTCGGGCGTGGTGCCGCAGCACCCACCCACGACGTTCAGCAGGCCCTCCTCGGCGAAGGCGCGCAGCACGCGCGCCATGTGCTCGGGGCTCTCGTCGTACTCCCCGAACTCGTTCGGGAGGCCCGCGTTGGGGTGACACGACACGAGCGCCTCCGTGGCGCCCGCGAGGGCCCGCAGGTGCGGGCGCAGCATGTCCGCGCCGAGCGCGCAGTTCAGCCCCAGCGAGAACAGCCCCTCGGGACCCACGTCCACCGCGCCGATGCTCACCGCGAAGGCCTCGGCGGTCTGCCCGCTCAGGGTGCGTCCGCTCGCGTCCGTGATGGTTCCGGACACCATCACGGGCACGGCCCGGCCCAGCCGATCGAACACCTCGCGCGCCGCGAACAGCGCGGCCTTCGCGTTGAGCGTGTCGAAGACCGTCTCGACGAGGAGCAGGTCCGCGCCGCCCTCCAGCAGGGCCCCGATCTGCTCCTCGTACGCCGCGCGCAGCACGTCGAAGTCCACCGCGCGGAAGCCCGGGTCGTTGACGTCCGGCGAGAGGGACGCCGTGCGGTTCGTGGGGCCCACCGCGCCCGCCACGAAGCGGGGCCGCGCCG
>NZ_KI912641.1:3497-4815 GCF_000519345.1 Deinococcus pimensis DSM 21231 | reverse complement strand
CGCCCGCCACGAAGCGGGGCCGCGCCGGGTCGAGCCGCGTGAGCTCGTCCGCGATCTCGCGCGCGAGCCGCGCGCCCTCACGGTTGAGCTCCCACACCCACGCGCCCGTCCCGTAGTCCGCCTGCGAGATGGACGTCGCGTTAAAGGTGTTGGTGCTGACGATGTCCGCGCCCGCCTCGAAGTACGCGCGGTAGATGCCCGAGATCACGTCGGGCCGCGTGAGGTTCAGTAGGTCGTGGTTGCCCTTGAGGCGCACGTCCGGGAAGTCCGCGCGGCGGTAGTCCTCCTCGCGCAGGGGGTGGCGCTGGATCATGGTGCCCATCGCGCCGTCGAGGATCAGGATGCGCTCGCGCGCGACGTCGCGCACGTTCGGGCGGGCGGGGGTGGATGCATGGTGCGTCAAGGTGCTCTCCTCGCGGTCGCGGCGTGCCCTGCGCGAAAAAAGGTGAACGCGCAGGCCGATGGTGAGCCTGCGCATGAAAGGGCGCATGGGCGTGGCCGCTGTGGCTCCATCGTTCCCGCTTTTGCGCCATCGTCGGCGTGGAGCGGGCTGGGAAGCACCGTGCCGTGATGAGGGCCGGTTGCCGCGCCGTCATGGGGCCAGGTCCCTCGGGCGCGTCTGGATGAAACCGCGCGAAGGCCGCGCGATGCAGCCATTCTGCCGGGCCACGCCCCCGGGGTCAAGAGGCGGGGCGGTCGGGACGCGCCCCGACCGCCCCGCCCGCGCGTGCCTGACTACTTCTTCAAGGCCCGGATCATGGAGAGGTTCACGAACTTCGAGAGGTCGGGCACGTCGCGCGCGAAGCCCGCCTCCTTGTTGAGCACCGCGTACTCCGCGAGCTTGTCGAGCTCGATCTCGTCCGTGACCCTCGTGCGCGCGAGCGCTTTGAATAGCACGTCGCGGTCGGGGCGCTGCCGCGTGATCTCGAAGATCTCGTCGCTGACGGCCTTCTGCGCCGCCGCGTTGGACTTCCTGATGTACGCGATGCCCGCGAGGTGCCCGCGCAGCACGGCCTGCGTGAGCTCCGGGTTCTGGCTCATGAAGCGCGTGCTGCCGACCAGCACCGTGGTGGTGTAGTCGCCGCCCTTCCAGATTTGCTTCTCGTTGAGCACGAGCCGCGCGCCCTGCTGCTCCAGCACCGCGCCCCACGGTTCCTGCACGAGCGCGGCGTCCACCTGCTTCGCGGCGAACGCGGCGGGCATGTTGGCCGGGTCGATCGGCACGATGATCACGTCGCCGCCCTGGTCCTGCGGCACGAGCCCGTTCTCCTTGAGGAGGTGACGCAGGCTGATGTCCTGCGTGCTGCCGCGCGTCGGC
>NZ_KI912641.1:3110-3397 GCF_000519345.1 Deinococcus pimensis DSM 21231 | reverse complement strand
CGTTGCGGACCCGCAGTTCCTCCGTGCGCTCCGCGACACGTGACTCCAGCGTCGCGTTGAGCGCCTCCAGCTCCGCCTGCTGACGACGCGCGGCCTCCTCCTGCCGGGCGCGTTCGATCGCCAGCGCGCACTGCCCGGCGAGCGTCACGAGGAAGGCGCGCTCCTCATCGTCGAAGGTGTGCGTCGTGTCGTAGCTGAAGGCCAGCACCCCCGTGAGGCGCGCCCCCGTCGAGAGCGGCAGCACCGCCGCCGAACGTGTCCTCGGCGCGCGCGACGCGCCCGGGTAG
>NZ_KI912641.1:2109-3010 GCF_000519345.1 Deinococcus pimensis DSM 21231 | reverse complement strand
CATCAGGTGCGTGAATCCGCACGCCACGATGAACAGCCCGAAGGCCAGCACCACCCAGTCGAACGGAAGCGAGCGGCGGTTGAGGGACACGATCGTCGCGAGGGTCCCCGCGATGACCGTGTACGCCCCGAAGGTCAGCAGGTCCGAGGCGACCAGCAGGGAGGAGAGCCCGGGGGCCTCGTGACCGTGGACGGCCACGCCCGGCATGTCGCCCACGAGGTGCGCGAGCATGCCGGGCCACACGAGCGGAAGGGAGAGCCCCGCGAACGCGATCGCGAGGGTGCGCAGCAGGGCGAGGTCCTTGGGACGTGTGGACATGCGGACTCCGGAGGGGCGCGCGGGGGCGGGGACGAGGCAGGTCGCGCCACGCGGGCGGCGACCGGACGCTCCGCGCTTCTTACGGCGAACGGCAGAGGTTGTGGCGGGGGTCCGTGCCTTCCATCATACGGCCAGGACCCCCGAAGGGGATGCGCACATCGCCACGAACGGTCAGCCGAGTGTCACGGAGGGCGCTCAGGCGCCCCGCGGGTCCGGCAGCGAGAACGCGAACGTGGCGCCCGCGCCGACCTCGCCGCTGGCCCACACTCGGCCCCCGTGCCGCTCCACGATCCGCTTCACGTTCGCGAGGCCCACCCCGACCCCCTCGAACTCGTGCGCGTGGTGCAGACGCTGGAACGCCGAGAACAGCCGCGGCGCGAAACGCGGATCGAAGCCCGCCCCGTTGTCCCGCACGAACACGACCGTCTCGGCGGGCGAGACCTCCGCCCAGACCTCGACGATCGCCTCCGCGCGTCCCCGCGTGTACTTCACCGCGTTGCCGAGCAGGTTCGTCAGGACCAGCGTCACGAGCGCCTCGTCGGCCCGCACGATCGGCAGATCCGCGACGCGCCACGTCACGGCC
>NZ_KI912641.1:0-2009 GCF_000519345.1 Deinococcus pimensis DSM 21231 | reverse complement strand
CGGCCTGCGGCGCGGCTTCGTCATCTACGACGACGACGACCAGCTCGACCTGCTCAAGGAGGTCATGGGCAACCTGCCCGGCGTCGGCCCCGACGCGAATCCCCGCCAGTTGCGCGCCGTCATCGACCGCGCCAAGGGCAACCTCTGGACGCCCGAGGACCTCGCGAGAAGCGGCGAGGACATGATGGCGGGCCTCCCGCGCGCCACCGCCGTGGAAGGCTACCGCCGCTACCAGGCCCGCCTGCGCGGAACGAACGCCATCGACTTCAACGACCTCATCGTGGAGACCGTGCGGCTCTTCCGCGAGATGCCCGCCGTGCTCAACAAGATCCAGAACCGCGCGCGCTTCATCCACGTGGACGAGTACCAGGACACCAACCGCGCGCAGTACGAACTGACACGTCTACTTGCAAGTCGTGACCGCAACTTGCTGGTCGTGGGCGACCCGGACCAGTGCCTGCCTCCCGACACGCTGGTGCGCACGACACGTGGCTGCGTACGCATCGAGGACGTCCGGGAGGGCGACTGCACCTTCGGCACCGGGGGCGGGAAGACCCTCGTGCCGTCCGTCGTGCGTCACGTGAAGCGCGGCCACTACCGGGGCTCGATGTGGCGGATCAACGCCGGCGGCAAAACGCTGGAAGGGACGCCCCATCACGTGCTGCTCTCGCGGATCGAACCGACCGAGGGCAAGTGGTACGTGTACCTGATGTACCGCGAGGATCGCGGGTACCGCGTCGGCATCACGAAGAGCATGCGCTCGGGTGACGACGGCAAGTCCGAGCACGGCTTCCGGGTGCGGCTCAATCAGGAGCACGGCGACAAGCTCTGGGTGCTGCGCGTCTGCGGCACCGCCCAGGAGGCCCGCTTTCACGAGGTGCTGTACTCGGCCCGCTACGGCCTGCCGACCGTCCTGTTCCACGCCGTGGGCCGCAACCTCGCCTTCGACGACGACCACCTGCGGCGGCTGTACGAGGCCCTCGACACGCGCTCCGCCGCCGAACGACTCATGAGGGACCTGCACCTCCACCCGGACTTCCCGCACTACCGGCCGCAGAACGGCGCGCGCCGTCACACCGTCAACGTCGTGATGTACCAGGACAACCGGCATGGCGGCGTCGGGTATCACCGCGTGCAGTGGTGCTCCAGCACGCCGGACCGCATCGACCGCGTCCGTGCCGCCGGAATCGAGATCCGCTCCAACGGCAAGGGCAAGGACGGCTACCGCTTCGAGTCGAGCCGCAAGAGCTACGTCGACGCGCTCGACGTCGCCAGGGCCATCGCCGACGCGGGCGGCATGGAGATCCAGCGTCGTGCCTGGATCGACGGGCAGATGTACGCCTTCACGCCGCTCTCCCACCTGCACGAGGGCATGCGTGTGCTCGTGGAGCAGGGCGGCCGACTGGAGGAGACCGAGGTGACGTCCGTCTCCCAGTTCGACTACGACGGACCCGTCTACGACCTCACGGTCGACCCGACCCACACGTACCTTGCCGGTGGCGTGCTCGTCCACAACAGCATCTACAAGTTCCGTGGCGCCGACATCAACAACATCCTCGATTTCAAGAAGGACTACCCGGATTCGAGGACGTACCGCCTGGAGCACAACTACCGTTCCAGCGCGCGGGTGCTGGAGCTCGCGAACAAGCTCATCGAGAACAACACGGAACGTCTGGAGAAGACGCTGCGGCCCGTGAAGAACGAGGGCGAGCCCGTCCGCTTCCACCGCGCGCCCGACCACCGCGCCGAGGCGGACTTCGTGGCGGAGCGCATCACCCGGTTGCGCGCCGAGGGCGTGAAGTTCGCGGACATCGCGGTGCTCTACCGCACGAACGCGCAGTCACGCGTGCTGGAGGAGAGCATGCGGCGCCTCGGCATCCCGGCGCGCATCGTGGGCGGCGTGGGCTTCTACGACCGCCGCGAGATCAGGGACGTCCTCGCGTACGCGCGCCTCGCGCTCAACCCCGGCGACGACGTGGCGCTGCGCCGCATCGTGGGGCGGCCCCGGC
>NZ_KI912640.1:108835-109849 GCF_000519345.1 Deinococcus pimensis DSM 21231 | reverse complement strand
GGACGCGCCCGTGTCGGGCGGCACGGCGGGCGCCCTCGCGGGCCACCTCAGCGTGATGTTCGGCGGCGCGGAGAGCACCTTCGAGGAGGTGCGGCCCGCGCTGGAGGCCTTCGCCGCGAAGATCGTGCGGGTCGGGGACGTCGGGGCGGGACACGCGGTGAAGGCCGTGAACAACATGCTGCTCGCCGTGAACCTCTGGGCGACCGGGGAGGGCCTGGAGGCGCTCGCGGCACTCGGCGTGGACGTCGGCGCGGCCCTGTCGGTCATCAACGCGTCGTCCGGGCGAAGCAACGCCAGCGAGAACCTCATCCCGCAGCGCGTGCTGACGCGCGAGTTCCCCGCGACGTTCAAGCTGGGCCTCCTCGCGAAGGACGCGGGCCTCGCGGTGGACGTCACGCGGGACGCGCGGGTGCCCGCGCCGATCTTCGCGCTCACGGAGAGCCTCATGCGCGCCGCGTCGCGAGAGATCGGCGCGGACGAGGACCACACGGCGGCCCTCAAGCTGCTGGAACGCTGGGGCGGCTCACTGATCCGCTGAGCGGAGGGTGCGCCCGGCCTGAGCGAACCTTGAGGCGGCGTCCGCGCGGGCGCCGCCTCACGCTACGATGGGCCCGGACGGCCCCACGAGGGCGCCGGACGGAACGGAGCACGCATGACGAGCGACACCGCGAAGTTCGACGTCGTCACCGACGGCGGGTGCGATTTTCCCGAGGGGCTGCTGACGGCGCCCTTCGCGCCCTTCTCGGTGCACTTCGGCAACACCAGCCACCTCGCCAGCGAGCTCGACCGCGCGCGCTTCTTCGAACAGCTGCGCTCGGGCCAGAACCACCCCACGACGAGTCAGCCCACCCCACAGCAGTTCATGGAGCTCTTCGCGGCGTGCGAGCGGCCCACGCTGTGCCTGACGATCTCCAGCGGGCTGTCGGGCAGCCTCGGCGCGGCGGACGGGGCGCGGCGCGCGGGCGGCTTCGACGTGCAGCTTCACGACACGCGGACGCTGTCGTGCGCGCAGGC
>NZ_KI912640.1:106686-108735 GCF_000519345.1 Deinococcus pimensis DSM 21231 | reverse complement strand
AGGACGGGCAGGCGCAGGTCCAGGCCGCCGACGAGTGCGGAGGCGATCACGCCGAGCATCCCGGCGGCGGCGCCGACCTGGGCGCCGCGCAGGAAGAGCGTGCCGACGCGGTCCTCGCCGACCTCGTCGGTGAGCCACGCGCTCTGCGCGCCGCTGAGGAAGGTGTAGCCGAGCCCTCCGACGACCTGAGCGAGCAGGGCGCCCGCGAGGCTCGGGACGAGCGCGAGGACGAGGAAGCCCAGCCCGAGGCAGGCGAAGCCCAGCACGACGGACAGACGGCGCGAGTACGTGTCGGCGACGACGCCGGTGGGAATTTCGAGCAGGAAGCAGGTGAGTTCGAGGACCGTGCCGATCAGGACGAGCTCGAGGGGGCTGAGCTTCAGGTCCTGCACGAAGTACACGGCCTGGACGGTGAAGACGAGGGCGAAGACGAAGGAGGAGACGCCTTCCTGCGTGAGGTACGCGGCGGGCGCGGTGAGTTTCGGGAACATGTCACTCCGTGGACGAGGTGCCGGGCCGCGCGGGGCGGCGCACGACGAGGGAACGACGCACCTCCCGGCGCGCGTGGCGCGGCGAGGAGTCGCCCGGCACTCCCCTGGCGGGAGCGGGGCGGGTGCGGCCCCCTGGGGGGCGGGTCGGTCGTCACTCGTCGGCTGTTGACATGGTGGGCACCTCTTCGCCCGGAGGCGTGAGGCGAGTGTACGTCAGCGGGCGCGGCGGGCCTACCCGCCCAATGGCGTAGGGCGTGACGGTCCTGTTCACGGCCGCGCGCTAGCCTGTCCGTCCATGCGGCCACGGGACCTTCTGAGGGTGAACAGGATCTATCTGGAGCCGCGCGTGCGGGAGTACGCGCGGGGCCGGGAGATCCTGGCGCGGTTCCCGCACGCGGAGCTCGTGGAGGTGGCGTCGCACTGGAACATCCCGGGCCTGCACGGCAACGAGGGCCTCGCGCGGGACTGGGTGCGGGTGAAGCGCGAGACGCTGGTGCTGGGCGTGCGCAAGACGCTCGCGGTGCGGCCCAACGGGCGCAGCGCGGACTTCATCGCGCCGGGCGTCGCGAACGGCTGCGCGATGAGCTGCGCGTACTGCTACGTGCCGCGCCGCAAGGGCTACGCGAACCCCATCACGACCTTCGTGAACGTCGAGGAGGTCACGGCGTTCCTCGCGCGGCACGCGCGGGCGCAGGGCGAGAAGACCGTGCCGGACCAGGTGGACCCGCGCGCGTGGGTGTACGACGTCGGGGAGAACAGCGACCTCAGCGTGGACGCGCTGCTCTCGGACAACGTGCGTGACCTCGTGACGCTCTTCCGGGGGCTGCCGAACGCGAAGGCGTCGTTCGCGACGAAGTTCGTGAACCGCGACCTGCTGGACTACGATCCGCGGGGGCGCACGAGAATCCGCTTCTCGCTGATGCCGCGTTCCGTGGCGCGCGTGGTGGACGTGCGCACCTCGCCGATCCGTGAGCGGATCGCGGCGGTGAACGACTTCGTGGAGGCCGGGTACGAGGTGCACCTGAACTTCTCGCCGGTCATCGTGTACGACGGGTGGCGGCGCGACTACGCGGCGCTGTTCGAGGAGGTGGACGACGCGCTGTCGGACGCGGCGAAGGCGCAGCTGGCGTGCGAGGTGATCTTCCTGACGCATCACGAGGGCCTGCACGACGTGAACCTGCGCTGGCACCCGCGCGCGGAGGATCTGCTGTGGGTGCCGCGCGTGCAGGAGGAGAAGCGCTCGCAGCAGGGCGGGACGGCGGTGCGCTACCGGACGGGCATGAAGGGGCAGATGGTGCGGGTGTTCCGGGACCTCCTGACGGAGCGGATGCCGTACTGCCGGGTCCGCTACGCCTTCTGATCCGGTCCGGGGAAGTTGACGGGGCCGAGGCCGAGGTGTTCGGCGCGGGCGCGGTCGTAGGCGTGCGCGGCGTCCTCCTCGGTGGGGTACGTGCCGAGCGCGACGTGTTTGTCGCCGATCTTGATGCGGGCGCGCCAGCGCGTACCGGAGCGGCTCACGCCGACGTAGCCGCCGCCCTCGCGGGCGCCGGGCCGCTGC
>NZ_KI912640.1:106397-106586 GCF_000519345.1 Deinococcus pimensis DSM 21231 | reverse complement strand
GAGCCCCTGGTTGAGCCACGTGTGGTAGAGCGGGTTGTAGACGCCGCGCAGCACGCCCGCCGCGAGGAAGGCGACTGCGGCGGGCCAGAACTGCCCGGCGAGCGCGAAGAGCGCGCCGAGAAGGGCGCCGAGGAGCGTGAGGACCGCGAGGGCGCGGGCGGTGGCGCGCACGCTGGCCGTGTCCACGCG
>NZ_KI912640.1:91602-106297 GCF_000519345.1 Deinococcus pimensis DSM 21231 | reverse complement strand
CCGCCACCGGACGCGGCGACAAGCCCACCACGGGCGTCATGGCCGTGAGCGGTCCCTCGTCGGAGCGCGCCCTGAGCCTGGAGTGGCCCACCGACGTCCGCACCGCGCGCGAGCGCGTCGCGTACGGCGCGCTGGCCCTGCTGCTGCGCGAGGTGCGCCGCGCGCGCGGGGTGACCCCGTGAGGCTCTTCTACGCCGTACGCGTCCCGCCCGAGGTGGCGGCGCGGCTCTCGGAGGCGCAGCGGGACCTGCGCGGCAACTGGCGGCGCGTCGCGCCCGACCAGCTGCACGTGACCCTCGCGTACCTCCCGAACGTCCACGAGCGCGACCTCGACGCGCTGCGCGCCCTCGGGCGCGACGTGGCCCGCGTCGTCCCGCCCTTCACGGCCCGTCTGCGCGGCACCGGCTACTTCCCCAACGAGGGCAGCCCCCGCGTCTGGTTCGTGAAGGTGGACGCGCCCGAGCTGGACCTGCTCGCGCAGGGCCTCCGCGACGGGCTCACGGCGCGCGGCACCGCCTTCGACGACAAGCCCTTCAAGGCGCACGTCACCCTCGCGCGCAAGAAGGGCCCCGCGCCGCGCGTCGCGCCGCGCACCTTCGACCTCGAATGGGAGGCGCGCAACGTGCAGCTGGTGCGCAGCGTCCTGCACAAGACCGGCCCCGAGTACGACACGGTCGGCACGTACCGCCTCGCGGGCCCTAGACAGGCCGACAACCCCGACACCACCGAACCCGTAGCCTGAAACAGGCGTACGCAGCAAGCGGCCCCCCGCCCACTCACCGGGTACGCACCCTGGAGGAATCATGGACAAGGACAAGCTCAAGGCCCTCGAAACCGCGATGAGCCAGATCGAGAAGCAGTTCGGCAAGGGCTCGATCATGAAGCTCGGCGCGGAAAGCAAGCTGGACGTGCAGACCATCAGCACGGGCAGCCTCAGCCTCGACGTCGCCCTCGGCGTCGGCGGCATCCCGCGCGGACGCATCACCGAGATCTACGGTCCCGAGTCGGGCGGCAAGACCACGCTGGCCCTCTCGATCATCGCGCAGGCGCAGCGCGCGGGCGGCACCGCCGCGTTCATCGACGCGGAGCACGCCCTCGACCCCGTCTACGCGCGCGCGCTCGGCGTGAACACCGACGACCTCCTCGTCAGCCAGCCCGACAACGGCGAGCAGGCGCTGGAGATCATGGAGCTCCTCACCCGCTCGGGCGCCGTCGACATCGTCGTCGTGGACTCCGTCGCGGCCCTCACGCCGCGCGCCGAGATCGAGGGCGAGATGGGCGACAGCCTCCCCGGCCTGCAGGCCCGCCTCATGAGCCAGGCGCTGCGCAAGCTCACCGCGATCCTCTCCAAGACCAGCACCGCCGCGATCTTCATCAACCAGGTCCGCGAGAAGATCGGCGTGATGTACGGCAACCCCGAGACCACCACGGGCGGCCGCGCGCTGAAGTTCTACGCCTCGGTGCGCCTCGACGTCCGCAAGATCGGTCAGCCCGTCAAGAACGGCAACGACGCGGTCGGCAACACCGTCAAGATCAAGACCGTGAAGAACAAGGTCGCGCCGCCCTTCCAGGAGGTCGAGCTCACCCTGATGTACGGCAAGGGCTTCGACCAGCTCAGCGACCTCGTGACGCTCGCGAGCGACTTCGAGATCATCAAGAAGTCCGGCAGCTTCTACAGCTACGGCGACGACCGCATCGGGCAGGGCAAGGAGAAGGCCATCGCCTACATCGGCGAGCGCCCCGAGCTGGAGCAGGAGATCCGCGACCGCGTGCTCGCCGCGATCAGGGAGGGCCGCAACCCCACCGTGGTCGCCCCGGCCGCGCCCGCCGAAACCGAGAGCTGAACGTCCTCAGGCCCCGCGCCCTCTCCCCTCACCGGGAGAGGGTGTTTTCATGCACGCCCCGAGCGGTCCAGGGGAACTCTCGGGGCGTGAGGCGCGGTGTTAGACTGAGCCATGAGTGTGAACATTGTCGGACCCACGGGTCGGCCGTCCGTCACGGACCGGCTCGCCGCGTGGCTCCTGGCCGTGTGGACCTCACTCATGCATACCACTCACCATCGAAAGGAGCCGCATGCAGAACATCGTCATGTTGCTGCTGGGCCTCCTGGTCGGTGTGGCCATCGGCGGATTCGTCTTCTACGGGCGGGGGTTGCGCCAGCGCGCCCAGCTCGACGACACGCTCCAGCGGCAGGCTCAGGCCGAGGCGCAGCAAGTGCGCGAGGCCGCGAACCAGGATGCCCAGCGCCTCCGCTCGGAGGCGGAGCGCGTCCGCCAGGACGCCACACGACTGTATCAGGAAGCCGAGCAGCGGGAAAAGCAGGCGCTCACGGAACGGGATCACGCCGTGCAGCAGACGCAGCAGGAACGCGAGGCCCTGCGGGCCGAGCGGGGCGAGACGCGTCGCGAACGCGACGAGCTCAAGCGTGAGATCGAACGGCTCAACCGCCGCGCGGAGCAGCTCGACGCGCGCGGCCTGAAACTCGACGCCCTGGAGGAGAAGCTGGAGCGCGACGCGCGCCGCCTCGACGAGGAGATTCAGCACGCCTCGGAGAAGGTGCGGCTCGCGGAGCACCGCCTCTACGAGATCGCGGCGCTCACGCCCGATCAGGCGCGCGACCTCATCCTGGAGAAGCTCGACGCGGAACTCGAGGAGGAGAAGGCGCTGCGCGTCAAGGGCGCCCTGGACCGCGCCAGCGCCGAGGCGAAGCGCCGCGCGCAGAGCATCATCGCGCAGGCCATCCAGCGCAGCGCCTCCGAGACGAGCGCCGCGATGAGCGTGTCGGTCGTGCCGATCCCGTCGGACGCGATGAAGGGCCGCATCATCGGCCGCGAGGGCCGCAACATCCGCGCCTTCGAGGCGCTCACGGGCGTGGACCTCATCATCGACGACACGCCCGAGGCGGTGATCCTGTCGAGCTTCAACCCGGTCCGCCGCGAGGTCGCCAAGCGCGTCCTCGCGGAACTCGTCGCGGACGGACGCATCCACCCGACCCGCATCGAGGAGATGGTCCACAAGGCGCAGGACGACATGAAGGCCTTCATCCACCAGCAGGGCGAGGAGGCCGCCATCGAGGCGGGCGTCGTGGGGCTCAAGCCGGGCCTGCTGCAGCTGCTGGGCCGCATGTACTTCCGCACCAGCTACGGGCAGAACGTCCTCAAGCACAGCGTGCAGGTGGCGCACCTGACGGGCATCCTCGCGTCGGAGCTCGGCCTCGACGCGGGCGTCGCGCGCCGCGCGGGGCTGATGCACGACGTCGGCAAGAGCATCGACCGGGAGATCGAGGGGACGCACGTCGACATCGGCATCAGCCTCGCGCGGCGCTTCGGGGAGCCGCACGAGGTCATCGACGCGATCGCGCACCACCACGACCCGGAGAACGGCGAGACGCTCTACAGCGTCCTCGTCGCCGCCGCCGACGCGATCAGCGCGGCGCGGCCCGGCGCGCGCCGCGAGGAGCTCGAGGCGTACATCAAGCGGCTGGAGCAGCTGGAGCACATCGCGGTGTCCTTCCCCGGCGTCAGCCAGGCGTACGCGATCCAGGCGGGCCGCGAGGTGCGCGTCATCGTGCAGCCCGAGCGGGTCACGGACGCGCAGGCGACGCTGCTCGCGCGGGAGATCGCGTCGCGCATCGAGCAGGACATGGAGTACCCCGGGCAGGTGCAGGTGACCGTCGTGCGCGAGCAGCGCGCCGTCGAGTACGCGAAGTAACGCCCACCGGAAAGAGAGGCAGACGGGTGACCGTCTGCCTCTCCTGTTTGTGCTCAAGTCCTCGTATGGATGACAGGACCTTGGAATTGGTCGAGAAGGATGGCTTTCCCGTCTTCACAGGAACTGGGCCGGTCCCTGAGGACCTGGTGCGGCAGGACCGCGAGCGACGCCTTCTGGAACTGAGCGAGGGGCTGCCACCTTCAGAAGCCGAGGAAAAGCCATGAGAAAGGGGCTCACGGTCCTGCCGTGAGCCCCGCCAGTTCGTCCGCTCAGCGCGCCGTGGCGGCGGGCGTGGAGGCCCTGACGGCCTCGATGCCCTTCTGGAGCAGCACGTCCGTGCCGCGCGCGAGGAGTTCGTAGTCGTCGCTGCCCGCGATCTCGGGCGTGACGCGCGTGGGGTACGCGCTGCCGTCGGGCTTGCCGTAGTTGACGGTGGTGAGCTGCAGGGCCGCGTCGCCGGAGAGGGGGTAGACGAGGGTGGCGGTGTTGCCGACGCCGGCGGTGGCCTCACCGACGATGGGGCCGCGCTTGGCGTACTGGATCTCGCGGGCGAAGAACTCGCTGCACGACGCGCTGGCCTTGTTCACGAGGACCGCCATGGGGCCGTCCCAGCGCTGCGGGTCGCGGACGCCCGCCATGAAGCGGCGCCCGGAGCGGTACGCGCCGCCCGCGACGGTGGTGGGTTCGTCGCCTCCGCTGGTGCGGGCGACGCGGGTGAAGCTCGGGACGAACGCGCTGATGGAGAGGTCGCACTCGCGCAGGTCGCCGCCGCCGTTGTCGCGCAGGTCCACGAGGATGCCGCGCACGGCCTTCGCCTTGGCCTCGCGGACGAGGTCGTGGACGCCCTGGGCGACGCCGCCGCCCGCGATGAAGGTGGGGATGCGGATCACGGCGACGTCGTTGACGTACTCGATGCGGGGCAGGTCGCGGGTGGTGGAGACGCGCGCGGTGATGCGGAAGCTGAGGGTCTGGTCGCCGCGGACCGCTTCGAGCGTGATGGGCGAGCCCTTGCTGCGGCTCTCGCGCAGCAGGTCGTAGGTGTACTTCTGCCCGTCGAGCTTCACGAGGCGGTCGCCGCGCCGGATGCCGACCTCCTCGGCGCTGCTCCCGGGCACGATCTCCGTGACGACCTGCTGGCCGTCGGCGAGGTTGGCGAGCTTGATGCCGTACTGGAGGCGCGAGCCGCCGCTGGAGCGGGCCTTGAAGTCGCCGAAGGCCTCGGGCCGCTGGAAGAAGCTGTGCTCGTCGCCGAGGTTCGAGACGAGCTTGTCGATGATGGGCCAGGCGACGTTGAAGGCGCAGGTCTCCCCGGCGCTCTGACAGGCCGCGTCGAGGTCCTTCTGCGCGCCCGCGATGAGGGCGGGCCGGTCGACGGTGCTGAGGCCGCCGTACTGGGTCCGGACGAGGTCGGCCACTTCGTTGAAGACGGTCTGGGCGGGTGAGGTGGCGGACGCGGCGGACAGGGACAGCGAGGCGGTCGCGGCAGCGAGCGCGAGCAGACGGCTTGTCATCGTGTCTTTATTCTGCCGTTCTCCCTTAGGGTTTCGATGTGCGCTCCTTTACTTAAGTGAGAGTGAGGGAAGAACAGCATCAATGTCATTAAAGAAACAATCCGGCGCGGGAAGCGCCGGATTGCGGTGGGAACTGGAGGGTTCAGCGGGTGCGGGGGTCGAAGGCGTCGCGTGCCGCGTCACCGACGAGGTTCCAGCCGAGGCTGAACAGCACGATGCAGATCGCCGGGAAGAACGTGACGTACCAGTACGCCAGCGGCTGACCCGAGGGACCCTGGATCCACGCGCGGGCGAAGTTGATCAGCTGACCCCAGTCGGTGTAGCCCACCGGGAAGCCGAGTCCCAGGAAGGACAGCGCGGCGATGCCGAGCGGCACCGTGCCGAGGTCCAGCACGACCTGCGTGAGCAGGGCCGTCATGCTGTTGGGCACCACGTGACGGAACATCAGGCGGGCGTCGCGGGCACCGAGGGAGCGCGCGGCGTCCACGTACTCCATCTCGCGGGTGCGCAGCACGTCACCGCGGATGATGCGCGCGTAGCCCGCCCAGCCCGTCGCGACGAACGCGAGGATGATCGTGGTGGGGCTGGGCCGGAAGATCGCGACGAGCACCACCGTGAGGATCAGCCCGGGGAACGCGAAGATGATGTCGATGACACGCTGGATGACGTTGTCCACCCAGCCGCGGTAGTAGCCGCTGATCACGCCGACGATGATGCCGATCAGCAGGTTGATCGCGACGATGATCAGACCCATCTTGAGCATCGTGCGGGCGCCCCAGACGATGCCGTAGAAGATGTCGTAGCCCTGGCTGGTGCCGAACCACGCCTGATCGCTCGGGGGCGTCGGGACGGGGCTGAAGCTGATGCGGGTGATGGTGTAGCAGCTGTCCGGCGGCACGAAGATCGCCTTCCAGAAGTACGGCTGCAGCGGGTTGTACACCTGACCGCTGCTGGTCATGCCGAGGTCGCGCAGGCAGTTGTCCTTCGGCGTGGCGATCAGCGGCGCGAAGGCGGCCATCAGCACGAACACCGCGATGATGAACAGGCCGAACACGGCGAGGCGGTTGCGCAGCAGCTTGCGCAGCGGACGGGACTCGCGCAGACGCTCGCGCAGCGAGCGGCGCTTCACGGTCAGCGTGGGCGCGTTGTTGGGGTTGACGGCGCTCATCAGCCGAACCTCACGCGGGGATCGACGACGCCGTAGAGGATGTCGGTCAGAGTGTTCACGATCACCACGATCACGGCGTTGAGCAGCGCGAAACCGATCACGCCGGGCACGTCGAAGCGCAGCGCGGCCGTGCCGCCCCACTCGCCGATGCCGGGGTAGCCGAAGATCGTCTCGGTGAAGAGCACGCCGCCGAGCATGCTGATGAACACGAAACCGCCGAAGGTGACGATGGGCAGCAGCGCGTTGCGCCGGGCGTGCTTGAGGTTCACGGTGCGCTCGCTCAGGCCCTTGGCGCGGGCGGTGCGGACGTAGTCGCTCTGGAGCACCTCCAGCATCTGGCCGCGCATCACCTTGAGGATGAGCGCGCTGGACGTGATGATCAGCGTCAGCGCGGGCAGCACGAGGTGGTGCAGCGCGTCGAGCGCCACGTCGAACTTGCCGTTGAGCAGCGCGTCCACCGTGATCATGCCGGTGTAGCGGTGGAAGCTGGGGTCGGTGAGGGCGAACTGGTTGATGACGCTGAGGTTGCCGTTGCCGGGGAACCATCCGAGGAAGCCGTAGAACACCACGAGCAGCACGATCCCCATCACGAAGGTCGGGATGGAGTACGAGATGACCGAGAAGACCCGCAGGAACTGGTCCACGAAGCGGTCCTTGCGCAGCGCGGAGAGCGTCCCGAGCCACACGCCGACCAGGATGATCGGGATGGCCGCGACGATCGCGAGCTCCGCCGTGGCGGGCAGACGCTCCCGGATCGTGTCGATCACGGGCTCGTTGGAGGCCTTGCTGTACCCGAGGTCACCCTTGACGGCCGCGCCGAGCCACTTGCCGTACTGCACCGGGAAGGGCTGGTCGAGGCCGCGGTCGCGGATGATCTTGTCGATGTTGCGGGCCTGCGCGTCGCTGGTGATGTACGCGGCGGCGCGCTCCTCCGGCGTCAGAAACTGAAGAAGGCCCACGATCAGGACCGTGAGCGCCAGCATCACCAGCGGCAGCTGGATAAGCCGTTTGACGATGAAAGTCAACATGATTCCAACTCTATTCCTTCTGAAAAGGCTTTGGGGCGGACCCACATGACATTCGTGGGTGGCCGCCACCGGGAGCCTGCACGAGTGCGCGGGCAGGCCCGTTTCCAGGCCTGCCCGCACGGCGGGGTTACTTGCTGAGGTCCTTCCAGAGGGTACCGGTGATGCCGCTCAGCATGGGGTTGTAGGTGGCCTTGCTGACGCCCTTGAGGTTGCTGCGGTAGGCGAGGAAGTTCACGCCGGCCGGCTGCAGGATGAAGGGCGCGGTCTCGAAGGCGCGGTTGCCGATGAGGGTGTAGAGGCGCGCGCGCTTGGCCGGGTCGGTGGTGCTGCGGGCCTGCTGCACCCACGCGTCCACGTTCTTGTCGCTGTAGTTCAGGCGCGGGCTGTAGTAGCCGTTGCTGCTGTAGAAGGTGTTGACGAAGTTGTCGGGGTCGGCGTAGTCAGGAACCCACGCGATCGCGATCATCGCTTCCTTGCCGCTCTTGGAGTCGTTGAGCATCTCGGACCACTGCTTGGCCTCGATGTTCATCTTGAACTTGGGGTTCAGCGCCTCGATGCTGCGCTTCAGGATCTCCATCGCGGTCTGCTGCGCGGTGCTGCCGGCGCGGTAGCGGGCCGTGAGGGTGAAGCCGTTCTTCCAGACCTGGCCGCCGAACGCGCGCTTGAAGTACGCCTCCGCCTGCTTGGGGTTGTAGGTGTACTTCTTGACGTTCTCGTCGTAGCCGGGGAAGGAGTCGGGGAGCGCCATGGTGCGCTGCATGCCCTTGCCCTGCTGGACTTCCTTGATGTAGCGGTCGTAGTCGAAGGCGTAGCTGAAGCCACGGCGGACGTTGACGTCGCTGAAGAAGTTGGCGGGGATGCCCTTGCCGTCGAGCTTGCCGCTGCCGAGCACCTTCGGATCGCTGATCTTCTGGTTCATGAAGAACGTGCCGGCGGTGTTGTTGGGCAGGTCGTCGAGGATCGTGACGCCGCTGACGCCGCGCAGCTGCTCAAGGATGGGGCGCGGGCCGGTCTCGACGAGGTCGGCGTCGCCGCGCTTGAAGGCCTCGATGCGGGTCGCCTGCTCGCCGACCTTCTGCACGATGACGTTCTGGATGGCGGGCTTGCCGCCCCAGTAGCCGGGGAAGGCGCGCAGCAGGGTGGCGTTGGCGTCGCGGCGGACGAGCTGGTAGGCGCCGGTGCCGCTGGGGTTCTTGCTGAGGGCGCTGTCGTTGAGGTCCTTGCCGATCCAGGTCTTCCAGCTCGACTCCTTGCCGTCCCACTCGCCGATCTTGATGGCGTGGTCCTTGTCGACGATGCTGGCGCCGACGAAGGCGAGCTTGGAGATGAAGGCAGGGTCGACCTTGGGGAGCTTGAAGACGAGCTGGCCGGCGCTGTTGCAGCTCACGGCGTTGCTGATCTTGTCCCAGGTGACGCTCTTGTCGTCGTTGGCGTTGCTGGCGGTGCCGAGCAGGCTCTCGCTGATGAACCACGTCCACGAGTCGCTGTTGTTCACGACGAGGGCGCGGCGGAAGGTGTACTCCGCGTCGTCGCAGCTGTAGGTGCTGCCACTGTGGAACTTGACGCCCTTGCGGAGGTCGAAGGTCCAGGTCTTGCCGCCGTTGCTCTGCGTCCACTTGGTCGCGAGGGTGGGTTCGAGGTCACGGACGCTGTTGCCCTTGTAGGACACCAGGGTCTCGTAGATGTTCTCGACGTACTGGCCGGAGCCGGTGTCGTACGTCATGACAGGGTCGAGCGTGGGGTAGTCGCCCGACTGCTGGATCACGAGGGTGTCGTTGGGCGTCGCAGCGAAGGCCGCCGACGCGAGCAGGAACGTGGTGATCAGGCTGATCTTCTTCATGCTTCCTCCTGGGACCAAAAGGGCACCTGCGGCGACCCTCGGGTCGGCGCGCGCGCTGGAATGTGGTTGGAGCGAGTCTATCAACGGTCCCTCAAATGTGCAAATTAATGCATCCCCGACTGCGCCGAATGGCGGATGACACGCGGGTTCTCGCGTGCATCGGGCCCGGAAACGGCACCGTGAGCCCCGCGCTCCTTGTCGTCGCCTCAGCCTCTGCTCACGTTCATGGGTCACACGGCGGACGCGTCATCTCCGGCGCCCGCAAATCCTCTAGGCTGTCCCCCGTGAAGAAGCGCATTCTGCTGCTCGCAGGCGGGCAGTCCGGTGAACACGAGGTCAGCCTGTCCAGTGCCCGCAGCGTCCTGAACGCCCTCCCCGAGGAGCACTTCGAGGTCACGCCCCTCGTCATCAGCAAGCGGGGCCGCTGGCTCCCCCCCGAGGGCACCGCCCTCGCCCTCGGACAGGGCGCCGCCGAGGACGGCGGCGAACTCGTCCTGCACGGCGTCTCCCGCGCCGGGGACTACGACGTCGTCTTCCCCCTCCTGCACGGCCCCATGGGCGAGGACGGCACCGTCCAGGGCCTGCTCACGCTCGCGGGGATTCCCTTCGTGGGGAGCGGCGTGCTGGGCAGCGCGGTCAGCATGGACAAGGTCGTCGCGAAGGACGTCCTCGCCGCGCACGGCATCCCGCAGGTCGCGTACCGCCTCGTCACGCGCGGCGCGTGGCGCGCGAACCCCGAGGCCGCCATGGGCGCCGCGCGCGAGCTCGGCTATCCCCTCTTCGTGAAGCCCGCCAACCTCGGCTCGTCCGTCGGGATCAGCAAGGTGCGCGCCGAGGAGGACCTCACGGCGGCCCTCGACGTGGCCTTCGGCCTCGACCGCCGCGTGATCCTGGAAGCCATGACCGCCGAGAAGCCGCGCGAGCTGGAGATCGGCATCCTCGGCAACGACGCCCCCATCGCCTCCCCCGTCGGGGAACTGCGCTTCGACGCGGAGTTCTACGACTACCACACGAAGTACACCGAGGGCGAGGCGACCATGCACATCCCCGCCGACGTGCCCGCCGAGGTGGCCGCGCGCGTCCGCGAGCTCGCGCTCACCGCGTTCCGCGCGCTCGACTGCGCGGGCCTCGCCCGCGTCGACTTCTTCTACGTGGAGCGCACCGGGGAGCTCTTCCTCAACGAGGTCAACACCATGCCGGGCTTCACGACCACCAGCATGTACCCCAAGCTGTGGGAGGCGGGCGGTCTGGGCTACGCGGACCTCGTGACGCGCCTCGTGGAGCTCGCGACGGAGGACCGCTGAGGGCCGGGCGGGAGGACCCGCCGGGACGCTTGCACCTCCCCGACGGGTGTAGATTCCGGTGATGCTTTCCTCCCGCACCCTCGGAGCGCGCTTCTTCGCGCTGGGCTACGCCGCCGGGGTCGGCGTGTACTTCCTGCTGAACCTCGTCGGCAACCTCGTCCTGCGCGACCCCTGCGTGGGCCACACCACCTTCGG
Source organism: Deinococcus pimensis DSM 21231 (assembly GCF_000519345.1). GTDB lineage: Bacteria > Deinococcota > Deinococci > Deinococcales > Deinococcaceae > Deinococcus_A > Deinococcus_A pimensis. The sequence goes on along the minus strand of NZ_KI912640.1, from coordinate 95,540 downwards.
GCTCGTCGCGCCCCTGCTGCTCGGTCCGGGCGGCATCGCGGTGGCCGCGTCGGGCTTCTCGCGCGGACGGCGCGACCTCGGCGCGTTCGGCGTGGGCCTGGCCGTCTCCTCGCTCTTCCCCGCGCTGTACGGCGCGTCACGCGACCTGCTGTACCTGCGCTCCATCGGCTGCTCGCCCATGACGACGCCCGTCACGCCGCCCGCCGGTGGACCGCTGGGCCGCTGACCGGAAGGGCTCGCTTCAGGCGCGTCGTACGAGGTTCTGAAGAACCTCGTCGACACGAGATGGCGTCAGGACGGCACGGCGAGCGCGCGCACCTGCTCCAGCACCTGCTCCGGACGGACGGTGTAGTCCTTCGTCTGGGACTCCACGCCCTCGAAGCGCACCACGCCCTCCTTGTCCACGAGGAACACCGCGCGCTTCGTGACGCCGCGCTCGTCCATCGCGACGCCGTACGCGCGCGCCACCTGCAGGGTCATGTCCGCGAGGAGCGGCACCTCGATGCCGTACTCCGCCGCCCAGGCCTTGTGCGTCCAGACGCTGTCGCGGTTCACGCCCAGCACGACCGTGTCGAGCGCGCCGAACTCGTCCTGACGGCCGGAGTACTCGGGCAGCTGCATGCTGCACACCGGGCTGAAGTCGAGCGGGTAGAAGACGAGCACCACGTTGCGCTGACCGCGGAACTCGGAGAGACGGACCTCCTCGCCGGTGGAGGAGGGCAGCGCGAAGTCGGGGGCGGGCTGGCCGAGCAGGGACATGCCCAGAGTCTACGGCAGGAGCGCCGCGCCCGGAGTCAGGCGTCCGGCAGGCGACGCACGGGGAGACGCAGGTGCCCACGCCGGGAGAGCCAGCGCAGCGCCACCACCACGGTCGCGCCGATCAGCTGCCCCGTGAGGTCCGGCACGCGCGCGGCGTGCAGCACGAACACCGTGAGGGCGCCCGCGCCCGCCGCCGTCGCGTAGAGCTGGTCGCGGCGGTAGAGCACCTGCGGCACCTCGTTCGCGAGGAGGTCACGGATGACGCCGCCGCCCACGCCCGACAGGGCGCCCACGAAGATCACCCCGAGCGGCCCGAAGCCCAGCCGGATGCCGCCGAGCGCGCCGGAAACGCAGAACAGCGCGAGGCCCATCGTGTCGAAGAAGCTCAGGGTGCGGTCGAAGCGCTCCAGCCGCGGGCCGAACGCGAAGCCCGCCAGGGCGCCGACGATCGCGACCCACAGGTACGTCTCGTCGCGCAGGTACACGGGCGGCACGGTGCCCGTGAGGGTGTCGCGGATGCTGCCGCCGCCGACGGCGGTGACGCAGCCCAGCACGATCACGCCGAGCAGGTCGAAGCGCTTGCGGACGGCGAGCAGGGCGCCCGAGAGGCTGAACGCGAAGATGCCCACGAGGTCGAGGAGGCGCAGGCTGGCCTGGAGGTCGAGCACGCCCAGAGTGTATGACCTGCGCCCGTACGGGGAAAGACGGCGCGGTAGAGTCCCTCGCGTGATCGTCTACTTCGATTTCCTCTGCCCGTACGCGTGGCGCGGCCTCGAACTCTCGAATCTCCTCGGCGACCGACCCGAGCTGAGGCACTTCAGCCTCGTGCAGGGCAACCACCCGGAGAACCCGGACCGCAAGAACCCCACGTGGAAGCTCGCCGAGCAGTCCCTGACGGAGGGTCCGGGTCACCAGACGGCGAGCCTCGCGGCGTTCCTCGCGGCGAAGGCCGCCGCGCGGCAGGGCGACGAGGCCGGGCGCACGTACGCGCTGCACCTCATGCGGCTGCGGCACGCGGAGAAGCGTGAGCTCGGCGAGGCCGAGGTGCGGCTGGAGGCGGCGCGCCGCGCGGGCCTCGACCTCGCGCGCTTCGAGGCGGACCTCGCGGACGAGGCGGGCCTGCGCGCCGAGCTCGCGCGGGACCTCGACGCGGCCGCCCAGCTCGGCGTGTTCGGCACGCCCACCTTCGTGCTGGACTCCGGCGACGCGGCCTACCTGCGCTTCTCCGAACTGCCCGGGAGCGAGGAGGACGCGCGCCGCCTGTGGAGCACCTACGAGGCGGTCCTGACGAGCGGCGCGCGCATCGAGACGATCAAGCGCCCGAGGTGACGTTCCCGCGCCGCTCGTTCGCGAGCCAGCTCACGAGCGCCGCCGCCGAGGCGGGGTTCGTGGCGAGCGGCACGTCGTGGACGTCGCACAGCCGCACGAGGGCCGTCACGTCGGGCTCGTGCGGCTGCGCCGTGAGGGGATCGCGGAAGAAGAACACCGCGCGCACGCGGTCCTCCGCGATGCGCGCCCCGATCTGCTGGTCCCCGCCGAGCGGGCCCGACAGCACGCGCTCCACCGTCAGGCCCGTCTTCTCCTGCAGGATGCCGCCCGTCGTGCCCGTCGCGACGAGGTGATAGTTCGCGAGGGTCTCGCGGTGCGCGAGCACGAACAGCGCGAGGTCGAGCTTCTTCTTGTCGTGCGCGATCAGGGCCACCTGCTGCTTCGTCTGCGCCTGCGTCATCGCGCGTATTGTCGCACGCGCCCGCGCGGGGCTAGCGTTGCGGAATGGATCTGCGTGTTCTCACCGAGCGGGACGCCGCCGCCTACTTCGCCCTGAGGCTCTCGGGCCTGCGGGAGTCGCCGCGCGCGTTCGGCACGTCCGCGTCGGAGTTCGAGGCGCGGGGGGTCTCGTCCGTCGAGGAGCGTCTGCGGCCCGGCGCGGGGACGGTCACGTTCGGCGCCTTCGTGGACGGCGAGCTCGTCGGCATCGCCACCCTCGCGCGGGAGACGGGCCTCAACACGCGGCACAAGGCCTTCGTGGTGGGCATGTACGTCGCGCCGCACGTTCGCGGGAGGGGCGTGGCGCGCGCCGTCCTGACGCGGCTCATCACGCACGCGCGCGCCGTGGAGGGTCTGGAGCAGCTCATGCTGGCCGTCTCCTCCACCCAGACGGCGGCGCGCGCGCTCTACGCGAGCCTCGGCTTCGTGACCTTCGGACTGGAGCCGCGCGCGCTGAAGGTGGCGGGCGAGTACGTCGACGAGGAGCACATGCTGCTCGTCCTCGAGCCCGCCCCCGCATGAGAGCGTGTCACGTGGGGTGACGTGATGAACCGTCGCGCCCCGCGCCTTCGCTCTACACTGGTGAGGTGAAGCTCGGCCTCGGGAGCGCAGAAGAATGACCGCCATCTACCAGCGGGCCCGTCCCATCCACTGGGACGAGGTCGTCGGGCAGGAGCACGTCAAGGACGTGTTGCGCGCCGCCCTGGAGCGTGGCCGCGTCGGGCACGCGTACCTGTTCAGCGGCCCGCGCGGCGTCGGCAAGACCACCACCGCGCGCCTCATCGCGATGACCGCGAACTGCGAACGTGACGGCGTGAAGCCCTGCGGGGAGTGCCCGTCGTGCCTGATGGTCCGCGCGGGCAGCCACCCGGACGTGCTGGAGATCGACGCGGCCAGCAACAACAGCGTCGACGACGTCCGCGACCTGCGCGAGAAGGTCGGCCTCGCCGCGATGCGCGGCGGCAAGAAGATCTACATCCTCGACGAGGCGCACATGATGTCGCGCGCCGCGTTCAACGCCCTCCTCAAGACGCTGGAGGAGCCGCCCTCGCACGTGATCTTCGTGCTCGCCACGACCGAGCCGGAGAAGATCCTCCCGACGATCCTGTCGCGCTGCCAGCACTACCGTTTCCGCCGCCTGTCGGACGTGGAGATCGCGGGGAAGCTCGCGCGGCTGTGCGAGCAGGAGGGCGTGCGCGCCGAGGGCGAGGCGCTCTCCCTCATCGGTCGGCTCGCCGACGGCGCGATGCGTGACGGCGAGAGCCTCCTGGAGCGCATGCTCGCGGCGGGCGAGGACGTGACGCGCGCGGGCGTGGAGGCCGCGCTGGGCCTGCCGCCGTCGGAGCGCGTCGCGGAGATGGCGCGCGCCCTCGCCGCCCGTGACGCGGAGCCCCTGCTCACGGGCGCGGGTC
>NZ_KI912640.1:89443-91502 GCF_000519345.1 Deinococcus pimensis DSM 21231 | reverse complement strand
TCCAGCCGACGACGGGCAGGCCGGGGCCGCCGTCGGGCACGCCGACGCTGTGCGCGCCGACGATGGTGACCCTCGCGCCCGCGTTCCAGCTCGCGAGCTGCTGCGCGGTGGGGCTGGTCATGAGGAAGCCCTCGGCCATGCCGACGAGGGTGATGCCGATCGCGAGCCGCACGGCGAGCGCGAGGCTGGGGCGGGTGAACTTCTGGAGGACGAGCAGGACGGCCACCCCGAGGTTGGCGAGCCACAGCGCGCCGATCGCGGCGCCCATGCTGGTCCAGAGGGCGCCGTCGAGGACCGTCGAGACGTTGAAGTGGCTGGTGGTGCCGCGCGCGGCCTGGGTGATGATGACGACGAACTCCACGGCGAGCGCGAGGACGACGATCCAGGCGAGGAAGCCGACGAGGCGGCGGCGGCCCTCGATCAGGCCGAGCATCCACAGCAGGGTGAAGCTGTAGAGCGTGACGGAGACGGCGAACTTGAGGGGCTTGAGCCAGACGGGCGCGCCGGTGACGTAGCGTTCGTCGAGGAGGAGGCCCGCGGAGAAGAGGACGCACAGGACGAGGGTGGTGAGGCCGGTGACGAGCAGGGGCGGGTTGGTCTGCCAGAAGCGGCGCAGGGACGTGACGAGCACGGTGGGGGCGGTCGTGGTGGCCAGCATGGTGATCCTCCTTTGGTGAACGGCTTTCATCTGATGAACGGTGTTAAGTGACTGGCAGCATGGTGGTTCCGGGCGGACGGGCGCTGCCCGTCAGGCCCGGCTTCCCCGGCGCATCACCTCCATCGTCTGTTCGAGAACGGGTTCGAGGGCGCTCGCGGGCAGGTAGGGCGTGGCGAGGTGCAGGGCCACGAGCCCGTGGACGGCGGCCCACAGGCCGAGGGTGTGGGCGGAGACGTCGGGCACGTCGAGGTCGCCGCGCTCCAGGCCCTCGCGGATGGCGCGTTCGAGCAGGCCGAAGGAGTCCACGACGGACTCGTAGCCGGGCGGGTTGGGCCGCGAGAGGAACTCGCCGCGCACCATGAACATGAGGCGGTAGTGCACGGGGTGCGTGACGCCGAAGCGGACGTACGCCTGCCCGAGCGCCAGCAGGCGCGCGTGGGTGTCCTCGTGGGCGGCGAAGGCGCGCGCGAGGTCCTCCCCGAAGGACCGGAACCCCTCGAGGGCGACGTGGTGCAGCAGGTCGTCCTTGTCGGTGAAGTAGAGGTAGATGGTGGTGGGCGAGTAGCCGACGGCCTCCGCGACCTGACGCAGGGAGAACTTCTCGTAGCCCTCGCGCTCGAAGAGGTCGGTGGCGGCGTCGAGGATGGCGCGGCGCAGGTCGAGCTTCTGGCGGGCGCGCCGGTCGGCGCTGGCCTGCCGGACCCGCTGCTGCCGGGTGGTGGACGACTCGCTCATCACCTCTCTTTTACTTGACAGTGTTAATCATTGTCAAGTGCGGAAGGTGACCGTCCGCCCTCCCGCACGACCGCGCATGACGTAGGGTGAAGCCACCGTGACCCACACCGACACCCCCTCCCTCCCCCAGACGAGCGCCTCCGAGGCGCTGTTCGAGCGCGCCCGCCGCGTCACGCCCGGCGGCGTCAACTCCCCCGTCCGCGCGTTCCGCGCCGTCGGCGGCACCCCGCGCTTCATCGACCGCGCCGAGGGCGCCTACCTCATCGACGCGGACGGGCACGCCCTGATCGACCACATCGGCTCGTGGGGCCCCATGATCCTCGGGCACAACCACCCCGCCGTCCGCGAGGCCATCGCGGAGGCCCTCGCGGGCGGCACGTCCTTCGGCGCGCCCAGCCGCCGCGAGGTGGAACTCGCCGAGCTCGTCACGCGCCTCACCGGCGTGGACAAGGTCCGCTTCGTGAACAGCGGCACCGAGGCCACCATGAGCGCCCTGCGTCTCGCGCGCGGCTTCACGGGCCGCGACCTCATCGTGAAGTTCCGCGGCAACTACCACGGGCACGCCGACGGCCTGCTCGTGGAGGCGGGCAGCGGCCTCATGACCGTCGCGGAGGACCTCGGGCGGGCCGCGCCCTCCTCGGCGGGCGTGCCCGCCGCGTACGCCGC
>NZ_KI912640.1:89049-89343 GCF_000519345.1 Deinococcus pimensis DSM 21231 | reverse complement strand
CGAGCGCGCCCGCCCCACGACCGCAGGGGTCGTGGCAGGACGTGATGCGCCTCGCGGACGTGAAGCTGCGCGCCTTCCTGAAGCCCGCGCGGGTCGTGCCGGAGCCGGGCGCGCTCGTCGTGACCTTCGACGACCGCAGCAAGTTCCACGCGAAGCAGGTCCTCGACAAGTTCGAGGACGTGGCGGGCCTCGTGGCGCGCGTGTTCGGCGACGTGGACTTCGAGCTCGTCACGCCCGACGGCTCCAAAAAAAGTCGGGGCGTAGCGGCGCCGTAGCCGCGCCCGCCCCGTCCGC
>NZ_KI912640.1:85149-88949 GCF_000519345.1 Deinococcus pimensis DSM 21231 | reverse complement strand
TTCCGCGCGGCCCTCGCGCGCGTCCGCGAGCACGGCGCCCTGCTCGTCGCGGACGAGGTCATGACCGGCTTCCGCCTCGGGCTGCGCGGCGCGCAGGGCCTGCTCGGCATCGAGGCGGACCTCACCTGCTGGGGCAAGATCATCGGCGGCGGCCTCCCCGTCGGCGCGTACGGCGGACGCGGCGACGTCATGGACTTCGTGAGCCCCGCCGGGCCCGTCTACCAGGCAGGCACGCTGAGCGGCAACCCCCTCGCGATGGCGGCGGGCCTCGCCACGCTGCGTCAGCTCGAGGGCGATCCGGACGTCTACGCGCGCCTCGCCTCCTACACCGCCTCCCTCGCGGAGGGCCTCGCCGCGAGCGCGCGCGAGGCGGGCGTGCCGCTCACCATCAACCACGTGGGCAGCATGCTCACCGCGTTCTTCGTGCAGGGCGAGGTCCGCACCTACGGCGACGCGGCGCGCTCCGACACCGCGCGCTTCGCCGCCTGGTTCCGGCACCTGCTCGGCGCGGGCGTGTACTGGGCGCCGTCGCAGTTCGAGAGCATCTTCATCAGCGCCGCGCACGGCGAGCGCGAGCTCGACCTCACGCTGCGCGCCGCCGCGGGCGCCTTCGAGCACGTCGCGCGCGGCGAGGACGGGAGGACGTCGTGAAGGAACTCGTGAGCACCGCCGAGATCGTGGACGTACTGGAGCACAGCAAGGTGGTGGCGGTCGTGGGCTTCCACCGCGACCCCACCAAGCCCGCGCACTACGTCCCGGAGTACCTGTCGCGTCAGGGCTACACGGTCATCCCGGTGAACCCCGCCCTCGCGGCGCGCGGGGAGAGCTACTTCGGGCGGGCGGCCGTGGCGTCCCTCGCGGAGATCGACGAGCCCGTGGACGTCGTGGACGTCTTCCGCCGCTCCGACAAGGTGGGCGAGCACCTCGGCGACATTCTCGCGATGAAGCACCGCCCGCGCACCGTCTGGCTGCAGCAGGGCATCCGTGACGACGCGGTCGCGGACGTCCTCGTGCGTGAGGGCATCCAGGTGGTGCAGGACCGCTGCATGCTCGCGGATCACCGCAACCTGCTCTGAGTTTTCTTCTATCGGACGGCCCCTTTAATGGAATCGGGGCCGTTTCTATTGTTTTCGGACCTGATCGAAAGCTGACGTTCCTTTCTTACCGGCGCGTCAAGTCCCTTACACCTTCCTGATGCCGCATGAAGCCTTTCTCCCATGGTGCTCATGGCGCGTCATGTGGCCCGCTCTAGGCTCTATGCAGGAGGAAGACATGAACAAGATCATCACCATGGGCGCCCTCGCCCTGCTCAGCGGTGCCCTCGCCGCCCCCCGCATCAGCGCGCAGAGCATCATCGTCAACCCCACCCCCACCGACCTGCAGGTCCGCGTTTCCACCGACAAGGACCCCACCGGCGGTCAGGTCCCGAACTACCGCGTCGGCGAGAAGATCCGCCTGTCCGTCACCGCGAACCAGGACGCCTACGTCTACCTGTTCAACGTGAACCCGGACGGCAGCATCGACCAGATCCTGCCCAACCGCTTCGCCTCCGGCGCGAACTTCATCAAGGCGAACACCGTCAAGCAGTTCCCCGCCAGCGGTGACAACTTCACCTTCGACATCAGCGGTCCCTCGGGCCTCAACAAGGTCCTCGCGCTCGCCAGCAAGACCGAGCTGAACCTCGACCAGATCAGCTCCTTCAAGGCGACCGGCACGACCACCAGCGCCGCCGACGCCTTCGCGACCGTCACCGTGAAGGGTCAGCAGCAGCTCGCGCAGGCCCTCAGCATCGTCGTGACGCCCCTGCCGCAGAACACCTGGGTGACCGACACCGCGCTCTACAACACCGTCGGCGCGACCACCCCGAACCGCAACGGCAGCCTCACCGTCACCACCAACGCCGAGGACACCACCGTGTTCCTCAACGAGCGCGAGCTCGGCGCGAGCGGCACGACCTTCGCGAACATCGCCCCCGGCACGTACCGCGTCCGCATCAGCGCGCCCGGCTACGCCGACTACACCACCAACGTCACCGTCCGCGCGGGCGCCACGGTGAACCTCAACATCAGCCTGCAGGCGCAGCGTCTGCCGCTCACCATCCGCAGCAACGTCGAGGGCGCGCTCGTCTTCATCGACGGCCGCCAGGCGGGCACCATCAAGAACGGCGCGTACAGCACCCAGCTCGCGCGTGACTCCTACGAGGTCGTCGTGCTCGCCCCCGGCTACCGCGCGGGCGTCCAGCAGATCCAGGTGCAGAACGGCGGCACCGTCACCGTCAACCTCAACCGCGCGCAGTAAGCGCCGATTCCTCGAAGGCGCCTCCCGACGGGAGGCGCCTTCTCGTGCGGTTTTCCTTGACGTATACCGCATAAGGCGCTATATTTTTCCTATCAACGGCCGAGCAGGCCGGTTTTTTCTTGTGGTGCACATCCTCAAGCCGCCGTTGATGCGCCTGGAGGCACCACGCGTCCACGCGTCGAGAGACACGCCCCTTCCGGTCGGGCGGCGCCCGCGCCACGCGCGGCCCTCTCGGGAGAGGCAACCATGACCACCACCGACATCGGTTTCGACGCGCTGGGCCTGAGCCCCGCGCTCGCCCGCGCCACGCGCGACCTCGGCTACAAGGCCCCCACGCCCATCCAGGCCGCCAGCATCCCGCCCGCCCTCGAAGGCCGCGACGTACTCGGCACCGCCGCGACGGGCAGCGGCAAGACCGCCGCGTTCCTCCTGCCGATCCTGCAGCGTCTCGGCAGCGGCAGGCGCGGCACGACGCGCGCGCTGATCCTCGCGCCCACCCGCGAGCTCGCCGCGCAGATCGAGGAGGCCGCGCAGGGCCTCATCCGCCACACCGGCCTGCGCGTCGCGAGCGTCTTCGGCGGCGTCGGCATGCGCCCGCAGGAGCGCGCCTTCCGTGAGGGCACCGACGTGATCGTCGCGACGCCCGGCCGCCTCCTCGACCACCTGCAGCACCCCTACGCGGACCTGTCGAAGCTGGAGGTGCTCGTCCTCGACGAGGCCGACCGCATGCTCGACATGGGCTTCCTGCCCGACATCCGCCGCGTGCTGCGCCAGCTGCCGCAGGACCGTCAGACGCTGCTGTTCAGCGCGACGATGCCCGCGCCGATCCTGGAGCTCTCCCGCGACCTGCTGCGTCAGCCCGTCCGGGTCGGCGTGGAGCGCCCCTCCACGCCCGCGAGCGGCATCACGCAGACCGTCTACCCCGTCGCCGAGGACCTCAAGACGCCCCTGCTGGTGCACCTGCTGAAGCAGGACAGCATCGGGAGCGTCATCGTCTTCACCCGCACGAAGCACCGCGCGAACCGCCTCGCGGAGAAGCTCGCCAAGGCGGGCGTGAGCGCCGAGCGCATCCACGGCAACCGCTCGCAGTCGGCGCGCACGGAGGCCCTCGCGGGCTTCAAGTCCGGCAAGTACCGCGTGCTCGTCGCGACGGACATCGCGGCGCGCGGCATCGACGTCGAGGCGCTCGGGCACGTCGTGAACTTCGACGTCCCGAACGTCCCGGAGGACTACGTGCACCGCGTGGGCCGCACCGCCCGCGCGGGCCTCACGGGCGAGGCGCTGACGTTCTTCTCCCCTGCCGAGGAGGGCGACCTGCGCGCCATCGAACGCACCGTGGGCCGCAAGATCGACCGCGTGACCGTCCCGGACTTCGACTACCGCGCCAAGCCCGCCGAGCAGTTCGAGGTGCCCCTCAAGGACCGCATCGCGGAGATCCGCGCCCGCAAGGCCGAGGACCGCGCCCGCGCCGCCGCGAAGGCGGAGCGCCGCGCGCAGAACGC
>NZ_KI912640.1:84132-85049 GCF_000519345.1 Deinococcus pimensis DSM 21231 | reverse complement strand
GCTCCCGTCAGGGCTGAGCGAACCACCCCTCGGGCCCCCGGCGACCGCCGGGGGCCCTCCTCATTCCAGCTCCACGACCTCGTAGCGGAAGTCCGCGTCCCCCGCGAGCCGCGCCGCCTCCAGCGCCTCCTCGCGCGTGCCGAACAGACGGCGCGCGCCCGCGTCGTCCTCCATGAAGACGGGCTCGAAGCCCGCCGGGTCGGGCCGTTCGTGATCCTCGAGGTCGCGTTCCTGGCGGTACTGCATGATGACGGCGAAGGGCATGCGCACAATCTACGGTGTCAGGAGTCCGGACCTCGCCAGCCGTGCAGCTGCCGCGACGCCTCGTACGCCGCGACGCCCGCCGCCACGGCGAGGTTGAGGCTGCGTCCCCCGCCCGGCATGGGGAGCGTCACGAGGTCGAGGCGTTCACGCAGCCAGCCCGGCAGGCCGCGCGACTCGGGCCCGAAGACCAGCCAGTCGCCCGGCCGGTACCGCACGTCCGTGTAGGGCCGCTCCGTGCGGGCCGAGAAGCCGAAGGTGCGCGCCCCCGGCGGGAGGGTCTCCTCCAGCGCCGTCCAGTTCGCGTGCTCCACGAGCTCCACACCGTCGAAGTAGTCGAGGGCGGCGCGGCGGAACTTCGGGTCGTGCAGCCGGAACCCGAGGGGCCGCACGAGGTGCAGGCGCGCGCCGAGCACCGCGCAGGTCCGCGCGACGTTCCCGACGTTCCCGGCGTTCTCGGGCTCGAACAGGACGACGTTGAGGGGCTCACTGCCCCCCGACACCGCGCGCCCTCAACAGGACCGTGGCGCGGGCCTGCACGTGGTCCGTCGCGAGTCCCTCGCTCGTCTTGAAGGACACGCCCACCATCGCGGGCGCGAGGCCCACCACGCGCGCCACCGCCTCCGCGATGGCCGCGCGGCGCGCGCCGAGCTTCG
>NZ_KI912640.1:62322-84032 GCF_000519345.1 Deinococcus pimensis DSM 21231 | reverse complement strand
GCGGGCGCGCTCCACGAGGGCGCGGACGCTCGCGAGCGTGACGGGCGCGGCGGGCTGCGCCTGGGTGGTGGTCTTCTGGGTGGTCGTGGTGGTCGTGTCCGTCTGGGCGGACGCGCCCGCCGCGAGCGCGGCGAGGGTCAGGCTGAGCAGGGTCCGGTGCATGAGAACCTCCTTGCCCCAGGACACCAGCCCAGCGTGAGCAGGAAGCGTGAGAACACGTGAGGACGCGTTGCCCGTCACGTCAACCGCCCGTCAGACAGCCGTGTGGCATGATGGGCCGATGTCCAAGCATGCCCTTGGCCTCGTCCTGCTGGTGCTCGTCACGGTCGTGTGGGGCAGCACCTTCCCCATCGTGAAGAACGCCGTGGGGACCCTCGATCCGGCGCTGCTGCTCGCGTGGCGCTTCACCTTCGGGGTGCTGCCGCTGCTGCCGTTCCTGCTGCGGCCCCGCGTGGCGCAGGGCACTCCACCTCGGGAGCGCGCGCGGGGACGTTTCTGGATCGACGGACTGATCCTCGGCGCGTGGCTCGTGGCGGGCTACGCCACGCAGACGATCGGCCTGCAGACGACGGGCGCGAACCGCGCGGCCTTCATCACGGGCCTCAGCGTGGTGCTCGTGCCGCTCTGGCTGGCCCTCACGGCGGGCCGCAGGCTCGGGGCGCGGCTGTGGGGCGCGGCGGTCCTCGACGTGGCTGGCCTCGGGCTGCTCTCCTGGGAGGGCGGGCGGCTCGTGATCGGGGACCTGTGGGTGCTGGGATGCGCTGTGACGTAGGCGGGCTACATCCTCGCGATCGAACGCGTCGCGGGCCGCTGGCGGGCCCTGCCGCTCACGGCGGTGCAGGTCGTCGTGACGGCGGCGCTGACGTGGCTGTGGGCCGCCCTCACGGGGCACGCGACCCTGCCGCCGACGGAGGCGTGGCCCGCGCTGATCTACCTGGGGCTCGTCGCGACCGCCGCGACGACCCTGCTGCAGACGATCGGACAGAAGCACGTCTCCGCGCCCGAGGCGGCGGTGATCTACTCGCTGGAGCCCGTCACGGCGAGCATCTTCTCGTTCCTGCTGCTCGGCGAGACGATCGGCGCGCGCGGCCTCGCCGGGGGCGCGCTCGTGGTCGTCGCGATGGTGCTCAGTCAGCTCCCGGGCCGCGAGGACCGGGCGGGGCCGGGGCCCGTCCACGACCGGGGCCTCGCGGACTGAACGTCAGACGTCCAGGGCCGCGCGGACGGCGGGCGCCGCGTCGCTCCACAGGAACCACGTCGGGAAGGCCTGTTCCAGCGCGGGCAGGGAACGCACCCTGAGCTCCCCGCGCGAGACGGCGTCCTCGTAGCGCGCGCGGCCCAGCCAGACCTCGTAGAGCGTGGCGAGGTCCGTGCGGACCCACACGTCCGTGTCGAAGCCCGGCGGGTGGAAGCACACGGAGACGTCGTCCGGGAGCAGCAGCAGCCAGAAGCTGCGTTCCGCGTCCTCGTCGAAGTCGAACTGCACGACGGTGCGGCCCGCCGGGAGCCGCTCGTGGCACACGCGGCGCCGCATCCACCACATCAGGAGGACCGGGTCGAGCTCCTGGGGGGCGGGTTCCTCGAAGGCCCAGCGGGCGCCCCAGTGCAGCAGGGACTCCATCACGCCGCGCAGCGCGAGCCCGGCGGGCGTGAGGCGGTACTCGCTGCGGGCACCGGCGCGCGCCTCGTGCGGCTCCAGGATGCCCGACGCCTGCAGGGCGCGCAGGCGCTGGCTGAGCAGGCCGCGAGAGAGGCCCGGCAGGCCGCGCGACAGCTCGTTGAAGGTGCGGACGTCGTGCACGAGGTCCCGGACGATCAGCAGCGTCCAGCGGTCCCCGAGGATCTCCGCCGCGCGCGCGACGGGACAGTACTGCCCGTAGGTGTCCATGTCCTCCTCCGTGGGCGCGGACCCGGCGGTTCAGCTTCCGCACTGGTCCGGGAGGCGGCGTTCTTCTAGGGTACGGAGGAGGGAACGAGGGGAAGGGGCGCCGCGCGCCTCACCTCATTGTGCGCCCTCGGGGAGGGAAGGGACATGACGACCGAGGAACGCTCCACGGCGCAGACCACGCCCACGACCGACTGGACCGCGCTCGCCGCCGAGCTCGCGGCGACCTTCGCGGACCGCGCCGCCGCGTTCGACGAGCAGGACACCTTCGTGGCGGAGAACTTCGCGGAGCTCCGCGCGCGCGGGGTCCTCTCGATGGGCATCCCCGTGGAGCTCGGCGGGGCCGGCCTGGGGCAGGCGGGGCTCTCGGCCTTCCTGCGGACGCTGGCGGGCGGGTGCGGTTCGACGGCGCTGACCCTGTCGATGCACCTGCACCTCGTCGCGGCGAACGTGTGGCGGTACCGCAGGGGCCTGCCGGGCGAGGCGCTCCTGAGACGCGTCGCGGCGGAGCAGCTGCTGCTGGTCAGCACGGGCGGGCGTGACTGGCTCTCCTCGAACGGGGAGATGACGCCCGTGGAGGGCGGCTACCGCGTCACGGCGGTCAAGGCGTTCTCCAGCGGCGCGCCCGTGGGGGACCTGATCGTCACGAGCGCCTGCCTCGACGATGCGGGGGCAGGGCGGCAGGTCGCGCACTTCGCCATCCCGACGTCCGCACCGGGCGTGAGCGTCGGCGACGACTGGCACACGCTGGGCATGCGCGGGACGGGCTCGCACACCGTGCGGCTCGAGGGCGTGTTCGTGCCCGAAGCGGCGATCTCGCTGCGCCGCCCCGCCGGGGAGTGGCATCCGGTGTGGGCGACGGTGCTGGGCGTGGCCCTGCCGCTGATCATGTCGGTGTACGTGGGCGTCGCGGAGGCCGCCGCGTCGAGCGTGACCGACCGGGCGCGGCGCGGCTCACCCCAGGGCCCACTGCCGTATCTGCTGGGCGAGCTCCGGGGCGAGCTCACCACCGCCCGTCTGGCGCTGGACTCGATGGTGGCCCTCTCGGACGGCTACGACTTCGAGCCGACCGTGGAGATCGCGGACGAGCTGCTGATCCGCAAGACCGTCTGCGCCCGCGCGGTCCTCGCGACGGTGGAGAAGGCGCTGGAGGTGTCGGGCGGCGTGGGCTTCTACCGCTCCTTCGGGCTGGAGCGCCTGCTGCGGGACGTGCACGGCGCGCAGTTCCACCCGCTGCCCGAGAAGCAGCAGCAGCTCTTCAGCGGGCGGGTGGCGCTCGGGCTGACGCCCGTCGAGTCCCCGCGTCCCGCCTGACCTGCGAAAAGAAGGCCCGCCTCACGGGCGGGCCTCCTGTCGGCTCCCGGCCTCAGGGTGCGCCGATGGCGTCGGGCGCGTCGAGGTTGTAGACGGTGTCGTCCGGCGCGTCCTGCCCGTAGGGGTCCTCGGGGGCCTCCTGGACGGGCGGAAGCTGATCGTTCTCGGGCGCTTCCTGGGTGGTGTCGTCGTCCTGCGGGAACGTGGTGTCGTCCGTGGGCGGCGCGGGCTCCGGGGTGGGCTGCACGTCCTCGGGCTGCGGGAAGGCGTCGGGCTGCGCCTGCTCCTGCTGCTGCTCCTGCTGTTGCTGTTGCTGTTGCTGCTGGAGGTCCTGCTGACGCTGGGCCTCGGCCTGACGGGCGGCCTCGTCGCGTGCCGCCTGCTCACGCGCAGCCTGCTCCTGCGCGGCCTGCTCCTGCGCCGCCTGCTCCTCGGCCTGACGCTGGAGCTCGGCCTGACGGGCCGCCTCCTCCTGCGCGGCCTGATCGCGGGCGGCCTGCTCCTGCGCCGCCTGTTCCTGCGCCCTGCCGTTCGGCCTCCTGTCGGGCCGCCGTCTCCTGCGCGGCCTGCGCGGCGGCGGCGTCCCCGGGCGGCCTGCTCCTGCTGCTGCGGGAGGTCCTGCTGACGCTGGGCCTCGGCCTGACGGGCGGCCTCGTCGCGCGCGGCCTGATCGCGGCCACGCCGGAAGAGCCCGCCGAAGGCGCCCGCGCGTTCCTCCCGGAAGGCCATGTTCACGCCGCGCGTCCAGCGGGTCGTGACGCCAGCGGGCACGCGGTACGCCACCGCCTGACGGCCCGCGAGCGCGCCGGAGACGGCCTGCTGCCAGACGGGCGCGGCGACCTCGCCGCTGTAGGCGGTCTGCGGCATCGCGCCGCCCTCCTGCTTCCCGACCCACACGGCGCCCGACACGACGGGCGTCACGCCGACGAACCAGAGGTCCTTGACGTCGTTGGTGGTGCCGGTCTTGCCCGCGACGTCCCAGCCGGGGATGCGCGCGCGCCACGCGAGGCCGCCCTGTCCGCGCCCGAGGTCGCCAACGACGCCGCGGATCATGTCGAGGCCGAGGTAGGCGGTCTGCTCGTCCCACACGCGCCGGGCGGTGGGCTTGCGCAGCGGCAGGTCCTGCCCGCCGGGGCCGACGACGCGGCGCAGCACGGTCGGTTCGCGGTAGGTGCCGCCGTTGGCGAAGGTGGCGTACGCGGCGGCCATCTGCAGGGGGCTCGCCTCGACCGTGCCGATGGAGAGCGACAGACCGCCGTCGTCGGGCAGGGTGAGGCCGAGATCGCGGAGCTTCGACTCGAAGGGGGCCACGCCGACCTTCTGCGCGAGACGCACGGTGGGCAGGTTGAGGCTGTGGTCGAGGGCGTACCTGAGCGTGACGGGCCGCCCGGTGTACGTACCGGAGTAGTTCTTCGGCTGGTAGTCCCCTTCGAGCGGCAGGTCGGGAACGGTGTCGTCCTGCTTCCAGCCCTTGGAGAGCGCGAGGGTGTACAGCAGGGGCTTCACGCTGGAGCCGACCTGACGGCGGCTCTGCACGGCGTTGTTCCACTCGCCGCCGCGTCCCGCCTCGTCGAGCTTCTGTCCGACGAGCGCGAGCACCTCCCCGGTGGAGGGCTGCACGAGCGCGATGCCGAGCGTGGCGTCGTCCGGGAGGCGCGCGTCCCGGCTGGCGCGTTCGGCGGCCTGCTGCGCCTGCAGGTCCATGGTGGTGTACACCTTGAGGCCGGTGCCGCCGTAGACGGTCTTGCGTCCGAACTGCTCGACGAGGGCGCGCTCGACCGTCTGGAGGAAGTGCCCATGCTGGCGGGGCGGGAGGGGCGGCAGATTCTTCGCGGTGCGGTCCACGAGGGTGGCGCTCGTGACGTCGCCGTCCGCGTCGTAGCGGACGCGCCACCCGGCGGGCTGGAGGCGTTCGTGCCAGGCGTTGTCGGCCTCCAGGCGGGTGACGCGGCCGTCCTCCACCATGCGGTCGAGGAGGCTCCGCATGAGGGGCCGGTACGACCTGTAGTCGAAGTAGCGGCCCGGGGAGGGGATGAGCGTGGCGAGGTAGACGCTCTCCGCGAGGCTGAGGTCGCGCGCGTTCTTGTCGAAGTAGGCGTGCGCGGCGGCGTCCGCGCCGATGATGTCGCGGTGCCCGCCGGAGCCCCAGTAGATGACGTTGAGGTAGGTGGTGAGGATCTCGTCCTTGGTGAACTGGCGTTCCACCTGGAAGGCGAGCAGCGCCTCCTTGAACTTGCGTTCGGGCGTGCGGGCCCCTTCGAGGTCGACGAGGAGGGTGTTCTTGACGGTCTGCTGGGTGATGCTGCTGCCGCCCTCGACGTCGCCGGTGGCGCTCCTGAGGACGCCGCGCGCGATGCCGATGAGGTCGAGGCCGCGGTGCTCGAAGAAGCGGCGGTCCTCGCTGGTGACGACGGCGGCGCGCAGGGCGCCGCTCATCTGCTCCTTGCGCAGGAGGGTCTGGTTGACGCGCGGGCCGCTCCCGAGGTTCGGGGTGAGGACGCCCACCTGCTGCCCGTCGCGGGCGTAGACGCGGGTGGCGCCGGTGTATTCGAGGACGTCGAGGTCCTCGACGTTGGGAAGGTCGCGGCCCCAGGCGAGCCAGCCGCCGAAGAGGGCGGCGACGGCCGCGAGGGCGGCGGCGACGAGTCCGGTGAGGATGCGCACGCCCATCAGTCTACCGGGCGTGGCTGACCCCCACGTGGGCGAAAATGAAGGTGAAATGAAGACCTGGACGCGGCCCGCCGGGGGTTCCTCACGCACCCGCCCGGGGACGCGGTCCCACCTCCTCGCAGGGTCCTAACAACTGTTAGACTGAGGCTCGTGAGTCAAGACGACCTCAAGAAGACGCCGCTCCACGCCGCGCACCTGCGCGCCGGAGCCCGCATGGTGCCCTTCGGCGGCTGGGACATGCCCGTCCAGTACTCGGGCGTCATGACCGAGCACGGCAGCGTCCGCGAGCACGCCGCCGTGTTCGACGTGAGCCACATGGGCGAGTTCCGTGTCACCGGCCCGCAGGCCCTCGACTTCCTCCAGTACGCCACCACCAACGACGTCAGCAAGGTCCGCGTGGGCCGCGCGCAGTACAACCTGCTGCCCAACGAGCGCGGCGGCCTCGTCGACGACATCTACGTCTACCGCCTCGGCGAGACGGAGTACCTCGTGGTCGTCAACGCGAGCAACATCGACAAGGACCTCGCGCACCTGCGCGCCCTCGCCGCGAACTTCGACGTGACGATCACCGACGAGTCCGCCGGGTGGGCCCTCATTGCCGCCCAGGGCCCGCGCACGGCGGAGCTCCTCGCGCCACACGTCGGCACCGACCTCGCGGAGAAGAAGAAGAACAGCGTCTTCACCACCACCCTGTTCGGCTTCGACGTCATGCTCGCCCGCACCGGCTACACCGGCGAGGACGGCTTCGAGATCTTCACGAAGGCCGACGAGGCCGAGGTCGTCTGGGACAAGCTCCTCGCGGTGGGCTTCGCGCCCGCCGGGCTCGGCGCGCGCGACACGCTGCGCCTCGAGGCGGGCTTCCCGCTCTACGGGCACGAGTTCGGCGACGACATCAACCCCCTGAGCAGCCACTACACCTGGGTCGTGAAGGACACCAAGGACTTCCACGGCAAGGGAGCCCTGCTCGGCACGGCGCCCGGCGTGCGGCTCGTGGGCCTCAAGCTCGACAAGGTCATCGCCCGCGAGGGCTACCCGGTCCTCTCGGGCGGCGAGGTCATCGGCCGCGTCACGAGCGGCAGCATGAGCCCCACCCTGAAGGAGCCCATCGCGATGGCCCTCATCGACGCCGCCCGCGTCGAGGACGGCGACATCAACGTGGAGATCCGCGGCAAGGCCCACCCGGCGCGCGTGGTGCCCCTCCCCTTCCACTCCAGGTGACGTCGCAGAGACGCGCCCACGCCCCAGGGCCTCGCCGCGTACGACGGCAGTAACCCCGGTCACGCTCGTCCCGCGCAGAACGCCGACGCGCACACCATGACGTCGACCGCCCGACCCTAGATTAGGAGCACATCATGACGATTCCCGCCGACCTGAAGTACCTCAAGAGCCACGAGTGGATCCGCGTCGAGGGCGACACCGCCACCGTCGGCATCACCGACTTCGCCCAGGATCAGCTCGGCGACGTCGTCTACGTCGAACTGCCCGAGGTGGGCCGCAGCGTGGACGTCGGCGAGGCCGTCGCCGTGGTGGAGTCCGTCAAGACCGCCAGCGACATCTACGCGCCCGCCAGCGGCACGATCACGGAAGTGAACGACGCGCTCTCCGGCAGCCCCGAGCTCATCAACGAGGCGCCCTACGAGCGCGGCTGGCTGTTCCGCATCCGCTTCGAAGCGCTCGGTGACGTCATGGACGCCGCCGAGTACGAGCAGGTCGCCCAGTAGGGAACAGCCGTCAGTTCTCAGCGATCAGCTGTCAGTGACCGGCGGACGCCGTCCGTGTTCCCTGCCCTCCTCACCGCTTCATTCCTGACAGCTGACAGCTGACGGCTGATCGCTGCCCGACAAGAGGACCCCGCATGACCAAGTCCCTCCACGATCTCCTGCAACAAGACGACTTCACCCGACGTCACCTCGGCCCGAACGACGCCGAGATCGGGGTCATGCTGGGCGAGCTCGGCGTGAGCTCCCTCGACGAGCTCACCGAGACGACGCTGCCCGAACGCATCCGCTTCGACGGCGACCTCAAGGTCGGGCCCGCCGTGCCCGAGGCGAAGGCCCTCGCGGACCTGCGCGCCCTCGCGCAGCGCAACCGCGTCGCGCGCAACTTCATCGGCACGGGCTACTACGGCACGCACACGCCGCCCGTGATCCTGCGCAACATCCTGGAGAACCCCGGCTGGTACACGGCGTACACGCCCTACCAGGCCGAGATCAGCCAGGGTCGCCTGGAGATGCTGCTCAACTTCCAGCAGGTCGTGATGGACCTCACGGGCCTGCCCGTCGCGAACGCCAGCCTCCTCGACGAGGCCACCGCCGCCGCCGAGGGCATGACCCTCGCGAAGCGCAGCGCGAAGAGCAGGGGGAACGTGTTCGTCGTCTCGTCCGACGTGCACCCGCAGACGCTCGACGTGATCCGCACCCGCGCCGAGTACTTCGGCTTCGAGATCGTCGTCGGCGACGCACAGGCCGAGGTCGCCGCGCATGACGCGTTCGGCGTGCTGCTCCAGTACCCCGGCACGCACGGCGACGTCCGCGATCCCCGCGTGGTGATCGAGGCGGCGCACGCGAAGGGCGCGCTCGTCGTCGTCGCGAGCGACCTGCTCGCGCTGACCGTCCTCACCCCTCCTGGGGAGCTCGGCGCGGACATCGTGGTGGGCAGCGCGCAGCGCTTCGGCGTGCCGATGGGCTTCGGCGGGCCGCACGCGGCGTTCTTCGCCTGCCGCGACGAGTTCAAGCGCAGCATGCCGGGCCGCGTCATCGGCGTCTCGAAGGACACGCGGGGCCGCACCGCGCTGCGCATGGCGATGCAGACGCGCGAGCAGCACATCCGCCGCGAGAAGGCCACCAGCAACATCTGCACCGCGCAGGCGCTCCTCGCGAACATGGCCGCCGCGTTCGCCGTCTACCACGGCCCAGAGGGTGTGCGCACCATCGGCGAGCGCGTGACGCGCCTCACCGCGATCCTCGCGGCGGCCCTGCGCGACGCGGGCGTGAACGTGAACGACACGTTCTTCGACACCCTCAGCTTCGAGGGCGACGCGGACGCCATCCGCGAGCGGGCCCTCGCCCGGAACGTCAACCTCCGCTACGAGGGCGGCCGGATCACCCTCAGCCTCGACGAGACCACCACGCCCGACGACGTCGCGGACCTCGCGGAGATCCTCACGGGCAAGCGTGCGGACGTGAGCGCCCTCGACGCGCGCGCCGCGAGCGGCCTCCCCGAGGCCCTGCGCCGCCGGAGCGCGTACCTCACGCACCCCGTGTTCAACACGCACCACAGCGAACACGCGATGTTGCGCTACCTCAAGCTCCTCGAGAACCGCGACTACAGCCTCACGCACGGCATGATCCCGCTGGGCTCGTGCACCATGAAGCTCAACGCCACCACCGAGATGATCCCCGTGACGTGGCCGGAGTTCGCGAACATCCACCCCTTCGCGCCGAAGGACCAGACCGAGGGGTACGCCGCGATGATCGCGGAGCTCGAAGGCTGGCTCGCGGACATCACGGGCTACGACGCCGTGAGCATGCAGCCCAACAGCGGCGCGCAGGGCGAGTACGCGGGCCTCCTGGTCATCCGCAAGTACCATGAGGCGCGCGGCGAGGGTCACCGCGACGTGTGCCTCATCCCGTCGAGCGCGCACGGCACGAACCCCGCGAGCGCCGCGATGATGGGCATGCAGGTCGTCGTCGTGAAGACGGACGATCAGGGCAACATCGACCTCGCGGACCTCACCGCGAAGGCCGAGCAGCACCAGGAGCGCCTCGCCGCCCTCATGATCACGTACCCCAGCACGCACGGCGTGTACGAGGAGCACGTCACGGACGTCTGCGACGTCGTGCACCGCTTCGGCGGGCAGGTGTACATGGACGGCGCGAACATGAACGCGCAGGTGGGCGTCGCGAAGCCCGGCCTGATCGGCAGCGACGTCAGCCACCTCAACCTCCACAAGACCTTCGCGATCCCGCACGGCGGCGGCGGCCCCGGCATGGGCCCCATCGGCGTGAAGGCGCACCTCGCGCCGTACCTGCCGAACCACGCGGTGCGTCCCGTCTCGGGCAGCACCACCGGCGCCGTGAGCGCCGCCCCGTACGGCAGCGGCGCGATCCTCCCGATCAGCTACCTCTACGTCCGCATGCTCGGCAGCGCGGGCCTGAAGAAGGCCACGCAGGTCGCGATCCTCAACGCCAACTACGTCGCGAAGAGGCTCGCCGGGCACTTCCCCGTGCTGTACACGGGCCGCAACGGCCGCGTGGCGCACGAGTGCATCATCGACGTGCGGCCCCTGAAGGCCGCGACGGGCGTCACGGAGGAGGACATCGCCAAGCGCCTCATGGACTACGGCTTCCACGCGCCCACCATGAGCTTCCCCGTGCCCGGCACCCTCATGATCGAGCCGACCGAGAGCGAGCCGAAGGAGGAACTCGACCGCTTCGTCGACGCGATGCTGAGCGTCCGCCGCGAGATCCGCGAGATCGAGGACGGCCTCATGCGCGCCGAGGACAGCGCCCTCAGGCACGCGCCGCACACGCAGGACGACCTCGTGACCGCCGACTGGGAGCGCGCCTACTCGCGCGAGCAGGCCGTCTTCCCCACCCGCCACCAGCGCGCCATGAAGTACTGGCCCGCCGTGAACCGCGTGGACAACGTGTACGGCGACCGCAACTTCTTCTGCTCCTGCCCGCCCACGGAGGAGTACGCCGAGTTCGAGTTCAGCCAGTAAGACGGCTCTGCTTCAGGAGGCCCGCTTCCCCGAGGGGAAGCGGGCCTTCTCCTACCTCACCTTTGGCGGGGGCGGCGGGGAGTTCCGATCGAACTCCTCCGGGACGGGCGTGCCCTGCACGCGGACGCGCCCGTCCTCGGTGACCGTCCGCACCTCCGCGAACGCCTGCGTCAGCCCTGGCTGCTTCGACTGGGGCCCCGTCGCCTCCTTCGTCGCGGAACGGTTGCAGCCCGTCAGCAGGACCAGAGACACGGCGACCCAGAGGATTCTTCTGAAGTCCATGACACTGACCTCCTGTACGACCCTCGTGCTGAACAGCAGACGTGACGGGAGGCTTCAGGCTGTTACAGGGTGACCCGGTGGGGCGGGCATCGTACGAGGAGCACGGTAGGCCCGGTGTTCGACTCGAAGCCATGAACTTTCTCGAACTCCGTCAAGACAAGTCCTTCTGCTGATCGACGACGTTGGCGCCTCACCCTTAGGAACACAAGCCTCCCACCTGTTCTCCAGGGCACGATCCGAACGAGAAGTTTTCCCGACCTGCCTGGACATGCCCCTCACGGGCCCGACTCGCCGCGCCCACAATGGGTGGATGGACCTCCCCTCCTCCATCGTCAGCGATCCGGACGTGTTGGGCGGCCTGCCCCGCGTGCGGAACACCCGCATCTCCGTGCGGGCCGTCCTGGAGACGCTCGGCACGGAGGGCGACGTCCCGGCCGTGCTGGACGCCTACCCGTCCCTCACGCCCGACGACGTCCGGGACTGCCTCCTCTTCGCCGCCGGGCTCGCCGGGACGCCGCTCGCGTCCTCGCCGGAGAGGATCGACCGTTCCGCTCTCGTGCTGGAGGGCAGCGTCCTGCCGTACCGGGTGGTGGGCTCGTCCCTGCTGGGCCTCAGCGACGACCTCACGATGGACGAACCCGCCCCGCCGCCGTTCCTCCCACGCGAGGAGGAGGCGCGAACGCCGGACCTCGGGTCCTAGCTTGTCCGTCCGCGCGCCGCATGATGAAGTGGACGCAGCCCACCCAGGAGGTTCCGTCATGCGCAGGCTGATCGTCAGCAACTTCGTCACGGTCGACGGCTTCTACGAGACCGAGGACCGCACCCTCGCGGGCCTCTTCGACCACCGGCACCCCGACTACGACGCTGACGACGCGTTCGACCGGTACGCCGTGGAGCGTCTGAGCGAGGCGGACACATTTCTGCTCGCGGGCCGCGACTCGTATCTCGCGAACAAGGCGTACTGGGTGGGCGTCCCGGACGACCCGCACGCCACACCCGTTCGTCGGGCGTTCGCGCGGCTCATGGCGGACGTGGAGAAGGTGGTCGTGTCGGACAAGCTGACCGGGGACGACCTCGCGCCCTGGGCGCACAACACGCGCATCGTCAGGATCGCGGACGCGCGCCGTGAGGTGGCCGCGCTGAAGCGGACGCCGGGACGGGACGTCCTCGTGATGCTCAGTCGGGTCCTGTGGAACGACCTGCTGCGCGCCGGTCTGGTGGACGAGCTTCACCTCACGACCTTCCCCGTGATCGCGGGAAGCGGGACGCCGCTGTTCGACGGGCGTCCCCCGGTCTCGCTGAAGCTTACGGGCACGCGGACCTGGCCGGACTCCGGGAACGTCCTCACGTGCTACGAGGTGAGCCCGAGCGCGCACACGGAGTGATCGTCCCCCGCCCATACTGGGAGCATGCTGAGGATCGGGTCGATCGTGTGGGGCGTGCGGGACGTGCGGCGCGCGGTGGAATTCTGGACGGGCGCGCTGGACTACGTGCCCCGTGAGGAGCCCCAGGACGACTGGGCGGTCCTCATCCCGAGGAGCGGGTCCGGCGTGCAGCTCGCGTTGAAGCTCGTCACGTCCGAGGCGAGCACGCACCGACGGCATCACCTCGACCTGTACGCCGCCGACGGTGAGGAGGAAGTGGCGCGTCTCCTCGCGCTGGGCGCGAGGCGGGTGGAGTGGCGGTATGGCGAAGGCGCGGACTACGTCGTGCTCGCCGATCCGGACGGGAATCGCTTCTGCGTGGTGGAGAAGCGCCCCCCAGCATGAGCGCTCCTCCCCATCGGGCTTGAGCGGCGTCCGAACCGTCACACGCGCGTCCGGCCTAGCTTCAGGGCAGGAGGGGACCAGCATGACGGACCGGGATCGTGGACGCGGAAGGGACGAGCGGGTGGACGGCGGCGTACGCTTCATCTTCCCGGAGGACCTCTCGAACGACGGCGTGACGGTCGGCACGAACCGCGCGGACCCGCGCGACCCGTACGACTACGACCGTGACTACTACCGGGGCTTCGCGGAGACGGACCTCTACGGGTACGGGTACGCCACCGACCGCGGCTACTACGGCCCGAACGTGGAGTCGGGCCGTTCCGTGATCGCGACGATGCCCACGACGGGCGAGCCCACCGGGAACGAGCGGCGCGGCCCGCACTACGGGAAGGGCCCGCGCGGGTACCGCCGCAGCGACGAGCGCATCGCGGAGGAGGTGCATCAGGCCCTGTCGGACCACCCGCACCTCGACGCGACCGACATCGAGGTGACCGTGCGGGACGGCGAGGTGACCCTCTCGGGCCGCGCGCCCGACCGGGAGAGCCGCCGCCTCGCGGAGGACGTGGTGCTGGAGGTGCGCGGCGTGGTCGACGTGCACAACCGCATCAGGCGCGACCGGAGCTAGAGAACGGCTCACACGGCGAGCGTCCGGATCACCATCGTCTCGCTGCCCTCCATGAGGGGTTCGCCCCGGAAGCCGCCGTGCACGCGGGGCGGCGCGAAGCCCGCGTGGCGCAGGAGCCACTCCAGCTCCCAGCGGGTGAACCAGCGCTGCGTGAGCGTGTGGTGCTCGCGCGTCACGTGGCCGTCCCCGTGCGTGGTGTCCACGAAGTAGCGCGTCACGAGCGTCTGGCGGGCGTCGTCGCGGTCCTGCACGAAGGTCACGTCCGTCCGTCCGCGGGGGCCGTGGAAGGTCTCGTCGGCGTGACGCAGCACGCCCGTCGGGACGGTCCCGAAGAGGCTGAGGTCCAGCGCGAGCTCCCCGCCGGGGCGCAGGTGCGCGCGGACGTTCGTGAGGGCCGCGAGCTGATCCTCGGGGGTGTAGAGGTGCATCAGCGCGTTGAAGGGAATCACGGCGAGCGCGAACGTCGCGTCCAGCCTCACGGTGCGCGCGTCCCCCCGGACGAGCGTCACGCGGGAGGCGTCCCCGCCGAGGCGGGCGCGGGCGCGTTCCAGCATGCGCGCGCTGGGCTCCACGCCCGTCACGCGGGCGCCGCGCCGCGCCATGAAGGCCGTCACGCGGCCCGAGCCCGCCCCGATCTCCAGCACCGGCCCGTCCGCGTGCGCCGCGAGGTCCCCGTAGAACGCGAGGTCGTCGCGGTACAGCGCGTACTGCCGGTCGTAGAGCTCCGCGAAGTCGTCGTAGTCCACGCGCGCCTCAGTGCAGCGGCACGTGCCCCGGGAAGCCGATGAGGTTGTCGAGGACGTCCCCCACCATCGCGCTCGCCGTGATCGTGCCGCCCGCGCCGCCCCCCGCGAAGATCAGCTCGCCGCACTCCTCGCCGCGGTACACCATCGCGTTGCGGCTCGCGCCCGCCGTGCACAGCGGATGATCCGCCGGGAGGCGCGTCGGCGCGACGCTCGCGGCCCAGCCGTCCCCGTCGCGGCGCAGGGACGCGACGAGCTTCACGCGCTCCCCCGCCCGGCGGGCCTCCTCGATGTCGTGGGGCGTGACCGTGTCGATGCCGCGCACCGAGATGTCGGAGAGCGCGAAGTCCCCGTCCGCGCAGAAGCGCGCCAGCACCGCCAGCTTGTGCGCGCTGTCCCACCCGCCGACGTCCAGGGTGGGCGGGTCCTCCGCGTACCCGAGGCGCTGCGCCTCCGCGAGCGCGTCCTCGTACGCGTCGCCGCCCTCCATGCGCGTCAGGATGTAGTTGCAGGTGCCGTTCACGACGGCCTCCAGGCTCTCGAAGCGGCTGGCGCGCAGCACCGTGCTCATCGGGCCGATCACGGGCGTGCCCGCCATCACGGACGCCTCGTAGTACAGGTCCCCGTCGAGCGCGTACTGGCGCAGCTCGTCCCAGCGCTCGGCCAGCATCGCCTTGTTCGCCGTGACGACCGGACGGCCCGACCGCAGGTACGGACGCAGCAGGTCCAGCGGGCGGTCCACGCCGCCCATCGCCTCGATCACGAGGCCGCACTCCATCAGGAACGACGGGTCGCTCGTGACGCGCGTCCCCTGCGGCACGTCCCGCTCGCGATGGGGGTCGCGGACCAGCACGCCCGCCACCTCCAGGTTCACGCCGATGTCCTCGATGATGTCGCGCCGCGCCTCCAGCAACCTCAGGACGCTCGCGCCGACCGTACCGCACCCCAGCAGACCCACCGCAACCGTTCGCATCTCGCGTCCGAGTGTAGAGCAGGGGCGGCCCCTCGCTTCTGCCTGGGGCGGTGACGTGTCTCTCCAGGCCTGGGAGGGGCCGTCCAGCTCTTGGCGTCGTACGCTCGGGGACGGCCCCTCGCTTCTGCCTGGGGCGGTGACGCGTCTCTCCATCCATGGGGGCCCCTTCACCCTCCTCTACGGCTCCGCTCGGAACGAGGTCCTTACGGTGGAGGGGTCAAGGAGGACGTTATGCCCGACACGACCGTGAAGAAGATCAACTCCCACTTCTCCCCGAAGGGCCCGGAGGGCCAGAAGTACCTCGCGAACGGCAAGGCCATGTCGATGCGGATGTGGGAGAACGAGCAGCCCGGCGAGGCGGACGAGCCGCACGCGCGGGACTACGAGACGCTGGGCTTCGTGATCTCGGGCCGCGCGGAGCTGCTCGTGGAGGGCAGCACGGTGCTGCTGGAGGCGGGCGACTCGTGGGTGGTGCCGAGGGGCGCGAGCCACGCGTACCGCATCCTGGAGACGTTCACGGCGGTGGAGGCGACGCATCCGCCCGCCGAGGTGCATGGGCGCGATGAGTGAAGAGGGCGGCCCGAGTGGCCGCTTTTTCGTTGGGCGCCCCTTCACAGGACCGACGTGGCCACGTTCACGCGGCGCGGGCGGGGGTAGCCTCGGGGGGTGCCTGCCGACGACCGCGTGACGCGCCGCCTCTACACCCTCGTCCTTCCCTACCGCCGCACGGTCGCGCTGGGCATGCTGTGCCTGCTGGGGTCCGTGGCGGCGGAACTGACGCCGCCGCTGATCTGGCGCAACGTGGTGGACGTGGGCCTCGCGCGGCGCGACCTGGGGTACGTGGCGTGGCAGCTCGTGATCCTCGTGGCGCTGTTCGCGGTGGGGCAGGTGCTGAGCGCGTGGCGGGGACTGCTGCTGGAACGCGCGGGGCAGCAGCTGACGCTGGACCTGCGCCTGAAGCTGTACGCGAAGCTGCAGGGGCAGTCGGCGGCGTACTTCTCGCGGCACCGCACGGGCGATCTGCTGTCGCGCGTCACGGCGGACGTGGAGGGCGTGCAGGACGTGCTGGTGCGCGGCACGGACGCGGTCGTCGCGAACGCGCTGCGCCTCGTCGGGGTGGCGGGCATCTTCATCGCGCTGCAGCCCCTGCTCGGCGTGGTGGTGCTGCTGCCGATGGTGGCGGTCGGGCTGCTGCTCACGCGCTACAACCGGAACGTGCGGCCCACGTACCGCGCGGCGCGCGCGCGGCTCGGGAACCTCGGGGCGGTCATCGCGGACGGGCTGGGCGGTGTGCGCGTCATCCAGTCCTTCGCGCGCGAACGGCAGGAGACGGAGCGCGTCGCGACGATCGGGCGGGCGCTGTACGAGGATCAGCTGGAGGCGGTGCGGCTGCGCAACCGCGTCTTCCCGGTCATCCGCTTCGTGTCGAACTTCGGGAACGTGCTGATGCTCGGCGGGGGCGTGCTGCTGATCCTGCGGGGGCAGTTCACGCTGGGCGGACTGCTGGCGTACCGGGGGTACGGGCGGTACTTCTTCGGCCCGATCGACGACCTGGTGAGCATCAACGATCTCGTGCAGCGCGCGGAGGCGGCGGGCCGAAGGCTGTTCGAGGTGCTCGACGCGCCCGAGGACGTGCGCGACGCGCCCGGCGCGCGTGAGCTGCCGCGTCCGCTGCGCGGCGACCTGCGCTTCGAGGACGTGCGCTTCTCCTACGCGGAGGAGGAGGGCGGCGCGCGGCAGCGAGGTGCTGCGCGGCCTGACGCTGCACGTGCGGCCCGGGGAGCGCGTCGCGATCCTGGGGGAGTCCGGGGCGGGCAAGTCCACGCTGCTGGGTCTCGTGAACCGCACGCACGACCCCACGTCGGGCGTGGTGCGGATCGACGGGGTGGACCTGCGGGACGTGACGCTCGCGTCCCTGCGGTCGCAGGTGGGCGTGGTGCAGCAGGACACGTTCCTGTTCCACGCGTCCGTGCGGGACAACGTGCGCTTCGCGCGCCCCGACGCGACGGACGCGCAGGTGGAGGCGGCCCTCGCGGCGGCGCGGGCGCTGGACTTCGTGCGGGCGCTTCCGGGGGGTCTGGACACGGTGGTGGGCGAGCGCGGCGTGAAGCTGTCGGGCGGTCAGCGGCAGCGTCTGTCGATCGCGCGGACGCTCCTCGCGGACCCGCCGATGCTGCTGCTGGACGAACCGACGAGCGCGGTGGACCCGGAGTCGGAGGCGTTGATCGTGGAGGCGCTCGAACGGCTCCTCGCGGGACGCACGGCGCTGATCGTGACGCACCGCCCGTCGCTGGCTCGCGGAGCGGACCGCGTGCTGGTGATGAGGGACGGCGTGGTGGACCGCGAGGAGCGTCCCGCCCTGTCCTGACCCGGGGTGTCGTAGGCTGTCCTCGACCATGACGGACACCCCTTCCGCGCGCCTCGGCGCCGACGCCATCCACACCTTCTGGGACGCCTCGCTGCCGCCCGCCCTGACCGTGCGTCCGGGCGAGACGGTGGTCTTCTCGACGCTGGACGCGTCCTTCGGGGGCGTCGCGCGGCGCGTGCGGGACGGCGGGGAGCCGCACGCGGGCGCGGACCTGCGGGCGCTCGTCGAGGCGCACGCGTATGACGAGCGGGACCTGCCGCGCGGGCACCCGCTGCCGGGTCCGGTGTTCGTGGAGGGCGCGGAGCCGGGCGACGCGCTCGTGGTGGAGGTGCTGTCGGTGGAGACGGGCGCGTGGGGCTGGACGTCGTGCCGTCCGCGCGGCATCGGCCTGCTCGACGGGGTGCTGGAGCGCGAGGGCCTCCTCACGGAGCCGCGCACGAGGTTGTGGGACCTGCGCGGCGGGGACGTCGCCGAGTTCGCGCCGGGCGTGCGCGTCCCGCTCGCGCCGTTCTGCGGCGTGATGGGCGTCGCGCCCGGGGAGCCGGGCCGTCACCCGACGAGCCCGCCGCGCCGGGTGGGCGGCAACATGGACGTGCGTCAGCTCGTGGCGGGCAGCGTGCTGCGTCTGCCGGTGGAGGTGCCGGGCGCGCTCTTCAGCGTCGGGGACGTGCACGGCGCGCAGGGCGACGGCGAGCTGTGCGGGACGGGCATCGAGACGGACGGCACGGTGACGCTGCGCTTCACGCTGGAGCGGGGCTCGCCCGTGACGACGCCGCACGTGCTGGTGCCGCCGCGCATCGACACGCGCCTCGACCGGCTGGGCTGGTACGCCACCACGGGCCATGCGCCCGACCTGATGGAGGCCGCGCGGATCGCGGTGCGGGAGATGCTGTCGCACGTGTCGCGCACGTACGGCATGGACGCCCTGGACGCGTACCTGCTCGCGAGCGCCTGCGTGGACCTGCGGATCAGCCAGCTGGTGGACGCGCCGAACTGGACGGTGAGCGCGCTGCTGCCCCTCGAAGTGTTCGGGTGAGGCCCCGCCCGGGGGCGGGGTGACGCCTCAGCCTGCCCCGGGTTCCGTCCTGAGGAGCATCTGCTGCCGCTCGTACGGCCGGAAGCCGACGTCCGCGTACACGTCCTTCGCGAAGTAGTGGTCGTCCGCGACGATCACGAAGTCGCGCGCGCCGAGCGTCTCGCGGGCGTGCTCCCCGGCGAGGTGCGTGAGGGTGCCGCACAGGCCCCGGCGGCGGAATTTCGGGAGGGTGCCGACCGACTGGTAGCGCGCGAGGCCGTCCACGACGAACACGCCGAGGTCGGCGGCGAGCTCGCCGTCCACGAAGGCGCCGTACCAGTGGCCCATCCCGGCGCGCGTCATGGCGCGGTAGCGGCGCATCTGCTGCGTCTTGAAGACGCGGTACTGCTCGGCGTCCCAGCGGTCCTCCTTCGTGGCGATCTGGCATTCGAGCACCTGCGCCCACTCGTCGTCGTCGTCGCGGATGGGGCGGAACTCCGCCTCGCGGTTCGGGCGCTTCGGCGGGTGCAGGTCGCGGGTGGCCATCACGAGGTTCTCCTCCAGCGCGTAGCCCGCCGCGAGGAACTCCGTGAGGTCGGGCTGCTCGCGTGTGTTCGTGTCCCAGCCGAGGAGGACGTGCCGCGTGAGGGGCGGCGCGCCGACCTCGCTCGCGAAGCGGGCCTCCCAGCCGGCGAGGTCGCCCGCGCGGGGCGGGCGGTCGAAGACGAGGAAGTTCCCGAAGAAGTGCCCGGGGTTGTTGGGGTTCGTGACCTTCACGGCGTCCCCGAGGTCACGGACGACGCCGTCGAAGGCGATGAGCATGGCGTCCGTCCGGAAGCCGAGCGAGTGGAGGTCCATGAGGCCAAGTGTACGGACGCGCGGGCAGGCTCAGGAATTCGCCATCTGGCGCATCCTCACAGGCCGGACGCCGTGACGCGCCGCGTCCACAGCGCGAGGTACACGAGGGCCGCGAGGAGCGTCAGCGCGGCGGGCGCGAGGTGGAAGGGACCCCAGCCGCCCACGTCGCGCCACTGGACGTTCAGCGTGGCCGCCGCGAGCGTCACGACGGTCGCGGCGAGGTACAGGTGCCGTTCGTGACGGGTGTCGTAGAGCCGCACGCGCGGCGAGGGGTCCGTCATCGCGTCGCGCGCCTCGATCCAGCGGATGAGCAGCACGAGGCCCGTCACGAAGGTCAGGAACGCGACGCCCATCGTCGCGAAGCCCGGCAGCAGGCCGAGGTTGAGGTCCAGCACGCCCAGCGCGAGCTGCATGAGGCCGCCGACGATGCACAGGACGGCCCCGGCCAGCGCGCCGCGGGACGCGTAGGCGGGCACGTCGCCGAGTTCCTGCATGCGGTCTCCTCCGTCGGGTGACGTTCGTGCCCGCAGCGTAGGCCCTCGCCGGGCGGCGGAGGTGAGCGCCGCCCACGAACGCCCGCCGAGAATGAACGCCTACAGGCAGGTGCCGCCGCGCCAGGTGAGGTCGCCCGTGACGTTCACGGTCTCCTCGAAGGCGAGGTCGTTGTCGACGTTGAAGGTGTGCTGGCCGCGCGGGACGCCGAAGCTGCGCACGCCCCCACCGGGGATCGTGCCGACGTTCTGCCCGTCGATGAAGACGGTGGCGGTCGTGAGGCAGGCGCGGTTGTCGACGGTGACGCTGGGGTCGCGCGCGAAGACGGTGAAGCCGGGCGCGCAGGCGGTGAGGGCGAGCAGAAGGAGGGCGGACGTGAGCAGTGGTTTCATGAAGCGGGAACGCTCCTTTCTCCTTCCTCCATGTTCGGTCCGCGTGTGCGTGGGGCGTGTGAGGCGGCTGACGGACCCTTGAGGGGTCGTCTTGAGCGTGCCGAGAGCGGCGCGGGGACCGCGCGCGGCCCTCGCGTACACTGGGCGGGTGGGAACGATCGGGCTGGAAATCGCCGTGATCCTCGTGCTGACCCTCGCGAACGGCCTGTTCGCCGCGAGCGAGCTCGCGCTGGTGTCGGCGCGCCGCTCACGGCTGGAGGGCCTCGCGGAGGGCGGCAACGGTCGCGCGCGGCTCGCGCTGTCGCTCGCGGAGCGGCCCGGCACGCTGCTGTCCACCGTGCAGGTCGGAATCACGCTCATCACGATCGTCAACTCGATCTTCGCGGGCGAGCGGCTCGTGCGGTACCTGGAGCCGCCACTGCGGCCCGCGCTGGGCGCGTACGCGGGCACCGTCGCGTACGTGCTGGTCGTGCTGATCGTGACGTTCGTGTCGCTGGTGCTGGGCGAACTCGCGCCGAAGAGGATGGCGCTGCGCGACCCGGAGGGCCTCGCGCTCACCGTGGCGCCGCTGATGCGCTTCCTGGAGGTCGTGGCGCGGCCCGTGGTGTGGCTGCTGGAGCGCACCTCGTCGGGGCTGCTGTGGCTCGTCGGCGTGCGGGGCGAGCGGCAGGACGTCGTCACGGAGGAGGACGTGCGCGCCCTCGTGGAGCAGGCGACGGAGAGCGGCAGCCTGGAGAGCGAGGAGAGCGCCCTGATCGAGCGGGTGCTGCGCTTCACGGACCGCCGCGTCCGCGAGGTGATGACGCCGCGCGTGGAGCTCGTGATGCTCGACGTGGCCCGTCCCGTCCCGGCGGTGCTGGAGGACGCGCTGCGCTTCGGTCACACGCGCTACCCCATCCACGAGGGCAACCCGGAGCGCGTGACGGGCCTCGTGCGGCGCGACGATCTGCTCGCGCTGGCGCTCGACCCGAACCTGCCGCTCGCGGACGTGGTGCACGAGCCGCTGTACGTCCCGGAGAACGCGTGGGCGCAGGACGTGCTGACGCAGCTCAACCAGCGCCGCCTGTACGAGGCGCTCGTCGTGGACGAGTACGGCGACATCGCGGGGCTCGTGACCGCCAACGACCTCATCTCGGAGCTCGTCGGGGTGTTCGGCGACGGTCAGGAGGAGGACCAGTCGATCGTGCGGCGCGAGGACGGCTCGTGGCTGGTGGACGGCGGCGTCGCCATGCACGACCTGCGCGAGGTGCTGGACCTGCCCGAGCAGGAGGAGGAGGAGTTCACCACGCTCGCCGGGTACGTCCTCGCGCGGACCGGCGCGATTCCGGTGGTGGGCGAGCGGGTGGAGGTGGACGGCTGGACGCTGGAGGTGATGGACCTCGACGGGTTGCGCGTGGACCGGCTCCTCGTGATCCCGCCGGAGGGCCACCTGCCGCCCGGCGTGACGCAGGAGGGCACCTGAGCGCCGCTTGATTTCCACGCGGGCGGGCGGTCAAGATGCAGGTCATGCCGCGCTCCCTGCCGCGTTCCGCCCGGCTGGGCCTGCTCGCCGCCGTCCTCGCGGTGAGCCTGCCGCAGGCCGTCCCGGCGGTGCTGCTGCG
>NZ_KI912640.1:62133-62222 GCF_000519345.1 Deinococcus pimensis DSM 21231 | reverse complement strand
CGCCCGCCGTGTACGTCCGCGAGACGCGGCACCTGCGCGGCCTGGCCCGCCTCACCGCGCGGGACGTGCTGACGGGCCGCCGCTTCGAG
>NZ_KI912640.1:55293-62033 GCF_000519345.1 Deinococcus pimensis DSM 21231 | reverse complement strand
GGCTTCACGCCCGACCTGCCCGACCTCGACGCGTCCGGGGAGGCCGTCATCACGCGCGGGCAGGCCGCCGTGTGGCTCGCCGCGACCCTGCGGCAGGCTGCCGGACTGCACGAGCGCAGGGCGGCCCTCCCGTCCGGAAAGGCCGCCCCGCAGGGCCCCGGGGGGTCCTAGGAGGTCAGTCCGCCGCCGCGCGCGCCGCCTCCTGCGCGGGCAGCAGGTGCGCGAGCGCCACGGGCAGCACCGCGTCCCAGCCCTGCGGGTGGCAGGCCGCCGGGTACGGTACGGGCGGGCCGTCCTCACGCTCGAAGCCCGCGAAGAGCTCCGGCAGGCGCGCGTCCGCCGCCCAGCGCGCCGCGTCGTACAGGGCGCGCGCCACGCGGCCCGCCTCCTCGGTGAGGCCGTAGCGGGCCATGCCGAGCGCCGCGAGGGCCGTGTCGTGCGGCCACACGCTGCCGTTGTGGTACGAGACGGGGTTGTAGCGCGGCTCGCGCGCGCCGAGCGTGCGGATGCCCCAGCCCGTCCAGAGTTCCTCAGAGAGGGCGACCGCCGTCACGGACGCCGCGTGCTCCTCCGGGACGATGCCCGTCCAGAGGGTGTGCGGCGCGTTCGACACCAGCACCCGCATGGGCCGCTTGTCGCCGCCGAGGCCGTGCACGTACGTGCCGCGCTCCGGCCACCAGAACTTCTCGTGGAAGACCGCGCGGAGGCGCCCGGCGAGGTCGCGGTAGTGCGCCGCGCGCCCGGCGTCCCCTGCCGCCTCGTACAGGTCCGCGCCCGCGAGGTACGCGGCGTACGCGTAGCCCTGCACCTCCACCACCGCGATGTGCCCCTCGGCGTCCTCACCCGTCTCGAAGAAGGTGCTGTCGCCGCTGTCCTTCCACACCTGGTTGCGGATGCCGTCCTCGTCGGGCGTGTACTCCAGCAGCAGGTCGCCGTCCGCGTCGCCGATCGTCTCCATCCACGTGAGGGCCGCCTGCCAGTGCGGGGCGAGCTCCGCGCCCACGGCGGGGTCGCGCTTCGCGAGCTCGCCGCACAGCCACACGAACAGGGGCGTCGCGTCCACCGTGCCGTAGTACGGGCGGTGCTGCGTGCGGCCCGTGCGGGTCAGTTCGCCGTTGCGTTCCTCGTGCAGGATCTTGCCGGGCTCCTCCAGCGTCACGTCGTCGTGCTTCACCCCCTGACGCGCCGCGAGGTAGCGCGCGACGCCCAGCGCCACCTCCGGATGGTGCGGGAGCAGCAGGTGCGCCATGATCAGGCTGTCGCGCCCGAAGGGCGCCACGAACCACGGGATGCCCGCCGCCGGGAAGGGCCCCTGCGGCGTCCAGAACAGCAGCGAACGCAGGTCCTGCAGGCTGCGCGTCAGCACCTCCGTGTCGCGGGCGTCCGCGAGCGTCGTGGCGGGCGTCCAGCGCGCGTAATCCTGCTCGATCGCCGCGACGTCCGCCTCGCGCGGCGACTCGTCCCCCTGCAGGGCGTGCACGGTGACGCTCACGTCGAGGTCGCCCGTCACGTCCCACACGAGCGCCTCGCCGTCCCAGCGGGCGGGTGGGCTCGTCTCCACGAGCGCGCGCACGACGAGGCCGTCCTGAGCGGTGTACGTGAATTCCACGCGGCCCTCACCGGAGGTGACCCGCACGTCACGCGGAGGCTGGGCGGGCCAGCCGCGCACCTCGAACATGTCCTTGAAGTCCGCCGCGAGCCGCAGCCGCAGCTCACGTGCGACGTCGCGGTAGCGCGTGACGCGCACGCGGTCGTGCAGCGCCGCGCCCGTCAGCGTGAGGTCGCGCTCCAGGCCCGTGTGCATGGTGTAGCCGAGGTTCGCGTTGCCGCTCACCTCGTGCAGCCACCACGGGTAGCGCAGGTGCTGCACGAGCGGCTGGGGGCGCTCGCCGTCGAGCTGCCACTCGTACAGCGACAGGAAGCGGGTGTCGCGGCGGTACAGGCCCGCCTCGCCCTCGGTGACGACGTACTGGCCGTCACCCACCCAGTAGAGTTCGTTTTCTTTCAGGACACCACGGGAACTCAGCATGTGAAACTCCGGAAGTTCAGCGATCAGCGTTCAGCCATCAGCTGTCAGTCGTCGGCCGCTCAGGGGCGGCCGGAAGAGAGGGCTTGGGGTCCAAAAGGAGCGTCCGTCAGGAGGGGCTATCGGCGTTTTGGCCGCGGGAGTGTGAGGGGTGGGCATCCAGCTTTGGCGTCGTACGCTCTGCCGTCGTACGCACCGGAGCGGTCCGGTGCTCATGCCAGGGGCGCTCACGCGTCTCTGCACTCATGGCTGCCGTCGTACGCACCGGAGCGGTCCGGTGCTCATGCCAGGGCCGTCCACGCGTCTCTGCACTCATGGCGGGGACGGCCCCTCGCTTGAGCCTGGGGCGTCGACGTGTCTCCACAACCTGTTCAGCCTTTGACCGCGCTTCCCGTCTGGCTCTCCACGAAGTACCGCTGGAACACGATGAACAGCACGATCACCGGGAGCGCGCTCAGCACGGCGCCCGCGAGGATCAGGCCGTAGTCGCCCGCCGCGCCGTACGCCTCGCGGAAGGACAGCATACCGATCGGCAACGTGAGGTTCAGGTTGCCCTTGAGCAGCACCAGCGGCCAGAAGAAGTCGTTCCACGCGCCCTGGAAGGTCGTGATGGTCAGCGCGCCCAGCGCGGGGCCCGCCTGGGGCAGCATGACGCGCCAGAAGGTCTGGAAGGGCGTGGCGCCGTCGAGCGCGGCGGCCTCCTCCAGCTCGCGCGGCAGACCCTCGAAGAACTGCTTCATCAGGAACACGGCGGCCGCGCCGATGCCGGTGGAGAGCAGCAACCCCCAGATGTTGAGCAGGTTCAGGCGCTCCAGCACGAGGTAGTTGCTGATGAACGTCACCTGCAGCGGCACCATCTGCACGAACAGCACCAGCAGGAACAGCAGGTTCTTGCCGGGGAAGTCGAAGCGCGCGAGGGCGTACCCGGCGAGGCTCGCGAAGAGGATCGCGGCGAGCGCCTTGGTGATGGCGATCGCGAAGGAGTTCAGCGTCCAGCGCAGGAAGAGGCTCTGACCGCTGTCGGCGTCGACGCTCTCGCGGAAGGCGCGCTGGTAGTTGTTGAAGGTGTAGCCGAGGATGCCGGGCGTGATGTTGCGGAACGACTGCGCCCGACCGAAGTTCTGCACGTCGCTCGCGGGGAGGTCCGCGCCCTCGAAGGTCTGGCCGCGCGCGAGGTTCACGTCGAGGGGCGTGCGTTCGATGAGGGGCCCGGCGAGGTAGTAGCGGTCCCCGGAACGGACGAGTTCCACGGGCTGCTGCGGATTGCTGCCGAGCGTGTACTGCACCTGCTGCGCCTCGGGCGTGTCCAGCGTGATCTTCACGGGCTGCCCGCCGACGGTCGCGGTGAAGTCCGCGCCGCTCTGCTCGTCGGGCAGCGTGGCGAACACCCGCTCGCCCTGCTGGCGGGTGAGGCGCGGGTAGGTGACCTTCACGCGGTACGTGACGACGTCGCCCTCGCGGCGCACGACGGTCGGGCCGTCCACCTGCACGTACTCGTTGGCGAGGGCGCGCGAGCGGACCGCGCCGAGGCCCGCGCCGGGACGGCGGGCGGGCACCGAGACCCTCGGGATCTCGTTCGCGCCGCCGGGCTGACGGACGCGGAAGCTGAAGTCGATGTCCGCGCCGGGCGTCAGCCCGCCGCTCCAGCCGCCGCCGCCGCCCGCGACGCCGAGGCGGTACGCGGTGGAGATGTTGGCGGGGTTGATCTGCGGGAACACGATGCGGGGCGGGTACTCGTTCGGGTCGTCCTTGAGGCTCGACAGGGTGCCCATCAGGAAGGGCCCGAGGAACAGGAAGGACAGCAGCAGCATGAACAGGTACGTCCAGCCCGCGCGGGCCCAGCGGCGCCGCGCGATCCAGCGGTCGTCGACGTCGCCGCGCCGGGCGGGCGGACGGGGGGTGTC
The DNA here is from genome assembly GCF_000519345.1 of Deinococcus pimensis DSM 21231. GTDB lineage: Bacteria > Deinococcota > Deinococci > Deinococcales > Deinococcaceae > Deinococcus_A > Deinococcus_A pimensis. The sequence goes on along the minus strand of NZ_KI912640.1, from coordinate 58,103 downwards.
CTTGGCGATGCTCATGGGTCTCCCCTCCTCAGGTCTGCGCCTCGTCGGCGACGAAGAAGCGGCGCTGGAGCAGCACGATGATGAGCGTGATGACGGCGAGGACGATGGCGGCGGCGGTCGCGAGGCCCACCTCGCTGACGCCTCCGGCGAAGGCGCGGCTGTACACGTAGTACGCGAGGGTGATGCGCTGCGCGAGCGGCGCGGCCGCGCCGATGATGGCGACCTGGTCGAACATCTGCAGCGTGCCGATCAGGCCGGTCGTGATGACGTAGAAGGTCACGGGGCGCAGCATCGGCACGGTGACGCGCGTGAACTGCTGGACCTTCGTGGCGCCGTCGATCTCGGCGGCCTCGTACAGGGCGCGCGGGATGTTCTGGAGGCCCGCGAGGAAGAACAGCATCAGGGTGGGAACGGTCGTGAAGGTGTTCTGCGCGATGATCGTGGCGAGCGGCACGGGCAGCACCCCGCCGATCCTCGCGGTGGTGGCGTAGTAGGAGATGTCGACGGGCGGGACGTCACGGACGCCGACGACGCCGAGGCTCGTGAGCAGCCACGTCAGGGCGATCGCGACGAGGGCGCTGACGCTCGCGAGGGCCGGGTCGAACCACGAGGCGGGCAGCCTGCGGGCCCGCTCGATCAGGACCTGCACGACCTGCGCGGCGACGAGGACGAGCGCGAGCGTGCCGATGACGGGCGCGTACGCGAGGAACTGCGTGAGCAGGTAGTTGAAGATGCCGCGCCGCTGGAGCAGCCACAGGAAGATCAGGCCGATGACGGCGCTGGACGTGATGCTGGGCATGTACCACGCGGTGCGGAAGAAGGCGAGGCCGCGGATCTTCTGGTTGAGGATGTTCGCGACGATCAGCGCGAACACCGTCTGCAGGAAGGTCGTGATGAACGCGAAGAGCAGCGTGTTCGCGAGCGCGGTGGTGAAGAGGCTGTCCGCGACGATGTCGGTGTAGTTCTTGATCCCGACGAGGGTCGGGTCGTTGAAGAGGTTGTAGTCGGTGAAGCTGAAGTACAGGGCGCGCACGAAGGCGTACACGAAGAACACCGCGAGCGTCACCAGGAATGGCGCCAGGAAGATCAGGGCGGTCGTGATCTCCTGGCGGCGTTGAGTGTTCATGAGGTCCTCTCCGGAGATTCGCGGGCCGCGTCATGTCCCGCGAGAAGACCGGTCGAGGGGCGGGCGCCCCTCGACCGGGATGATGGGGCCTTCACGCGGCCGGGGGCCGCGCGACGGGGTTCATCAGCGCTTCTGGAGGGTGTTGAGGTCGGCCTGCGCTTTCTGCAGGGCCGCCGCGGAGGTGCTCTTGCCGCTCAGGACGGAGGCGAGGGCCTCGTTGATGGGGCGGGTCCACTCGCCGAGGTTGTAGCGCCCGGCGGTGTACGTGACGACGTTGCCGTCGCTGGCGCCGCGGAAGACGACACTGGCGTTCTGCGCCTCGGGGGTGGTCTTCTTGAAGAAGGCGTTGGTCTGGAGGGCGGTGCGGCTGGGGATGGCGAGGCCGCGCTCCAGGATGTACTGCTGGGCCTGCGCGCTCGTGAGGGCGTTGAGGACCTTCACGGCGGCGGCCTTGTTCTTGGTGCGGGCGTTGATGGCCCAGCCGACGGTGTAGAGGAAGTTGCCGCGCTTGCCGCTCGTGGCCTTGGGCAGGGGCGCGGTGCCGTAGTTCAGGTTGGGGGCGTTGTCACGCAGGAAGCCCGTGATCCAGTTGCCCTCGATGGCGATGGCGGTGTTGCCCTTGCCGAAGCAGCCGCCGCCCCAGTCGGTGCTGAGATCGCTGGGTTGCACGACGGTCTTGTCCTTGGCGAGGCCGGTGTACCAGTCGAACGCGGCCTTGAACTTGGGGTCCTGGACGTTGGTGCGGCCCTGCGCGTCGAAGGGCTGCCAGCCGTTCGCGAGCGCGAAGGCGCCCATGCGGGCGTAGTCGGGCACGAAACAGGCGCCGTAGTAGTCGTTGCCGAGGGCCTTGCGGACGCTCCGGAGCTTCGTCGCGAGGGTCGTCCAGGTGTCGTTCGCGTTGGGGTACGCGACCTTGGCCTCGTCGAAGAGGTCCTTGTTGTAGACGAGCGAGAGGGTGTTGAAGTCCTTGGCGATGCCGTAGAGCTTGCCGCCCACCGTGAAGGTCTTGTTGAGGTTGGAGAGGAAGGCCTTGCTGTCCACGAGGCCGTTGAGGGGCAGGATGCGGCCCGTCGCGACGAAGGGCTGCACGGTCTCGCCGGGCAGGTAGAACACGTCGCCGGCGTTCCCGGCGGAGAGCAGGTTGGTGAGCTGCTGGTTGTAGTCGCCCTGGAGGGGCTCGTACGTGACGGTGATGCCGTCCTTGGCGACCTGCGGCTTCACGAAGCGGTTGATGAGGTCGCTGACGATCGCGGGGTCCTGCCCGGCGTACCCGTTGATCTTGATGGTGACGTTCTGCGCGCCGGCGGTGGCGCCGAGGGCGAGCAGGGACAGACCGAGAAGCAGAGCCTTGTTCATGGGGTTCCTCCGGGGGGTGCCGTCGTGTCTCCGACGACGAAGCGGACGGGGACGAACTCGCCGCGCGGCGGGCGACCCGCGAGCGCTTCGAGCACCAGTTCGAGGGCGCGCGTGGCGACGCTCTCGATGTCCTGCGCGACGGTGGTGAGGCGGCCCGTCCACTGTCTGCCCGCCGAGGGCAGGTCGGGAAGGCCGTCGAACCCGACGACGGAGACGTCCTCGGGCACGCGGAGCCCGAGGTCGCGCAGGGCGACGATCGCGCCGACGGCCATCTCGTCGGACGCGGCGAACAGGCCGCTGGCCCGCGTGCCGCCCTCCCAGGCGGCGC
>NZ_KI912640.1:54661-55193 GCF_000519345.1 Deinococcus pimensis DSM 21231 | reverse complement strand
GAAGGTCCACGCGAGCGTCGCGAGGGCCGTCACGCCGCCCGCCACCGCGAAGATCGCCTCGATCGGCAGGCGGTCCGCGACGGGCGCGAGCAGCAGCAGGGTCAGCGGCATCCCCACCTGCGACACCATCCCGATGAGGCCGAACACGCGGCCCCTGAACTCCGGCTCCACGAGACGCGGCAGCAGCACGCCGATGCCGTTGTTCGTCCCGGCGAGACCCACGCCCATCGCGAGCGACAGCGCGAGGATCGGCAGCAGCGTCCCGCTCGCGGAGAACCCCACGAGGGCGAGCGCGACGCCCGCGAGACCCACGGTCACGCCGAGTTCCGGGCGGAAGCGCGCCCCGAGCGTCGCGACGACCGCGCCGCCCACGATCATGCCCGCCGTGACGAGCGCCTCCATCAGCGCGAAGCCCTGCGCGCCCGCGCCGAGGTCCAGCATCCTCTTGGGCATCAGCATCATGATCGGCGCGAAGCTCGCGTTGATGAAGAGCGCCATGATCGGCACGAACATCAGCGTCCGCGAGCGCCGC
>NZ_KI912640.1:53595-54561 GCF_000519345.1 Deinococcus pimensis DSM 21231 | reverse complement strand
GCGCCGCGCCGCGCTCGCCGCCCGCGCGGGCATCCGCACGAAGGGCAGCAGCACCGTCATCACGAGGAACGACACGCCGTCCACGACGAGGCTCGGCGCGCTCCCGAAGCGGCTCACCATCACCCCGCCCGCGAGGAGCCCGACGAGGCTCATCGACTGGGCCGCCGTGGTGATCAGCCCCATCGCGCGCGCGAGGTGCTCCTGCGGCACGAGCGTCGGCACGAGCGCGCCCGACGCGGGCTGGTACAGCACCCCGATCAGGCCCATCAGCAGCGACAGGCCGTACAGCGCAAACAGCGGCACCGGCCCCGCGAGCGCCACGAGGCCCACACCCAGCATCAGCGCGGCGCGCACCGCGTTGCCCGCCACGAGCGGCAGGCGCAGCGGCACGCGGTCCACCAGCGTCCCCGCGAGCGGCGAGAGCAGGCCCGGCAGCATCGACAGCGCGAGGTTCACGCCCATCGCGCCCGCCGAGCCCGTCTGCTCCAGCACGAGGAACGACAGCGCGATGCCCGACAGGGCCGTCCCGAGGCTCGACTGGGCCGTACCCACCCACCACAGCACGAAATCCCGGTTCCACAACCTTCCACCCGTGGTCACGCGACCACCTCCCGACCTCAGGGTGCGCGGTACGCTACTCCAGATGACAGGCCGCGATTCGAGTAGGGCGAGCAGCGCGCGGCAGGCGCGTCTGCTGCTCGACCCCAGGCACTACCGCCTCCTCGACCTCCTCATGCGCGAGGAGCACTCCGCCGCCGAGCTCGCCCGCCTCACCGATCAGGACGTGGGCCGCGTCCACTACCTCCTCGGGCAGTTCGTGGACGCCGGGATCGCGGAGGTGACGGCCGTCGTGCCGCGCGCGGGCCGCGCCGTGAAACGCTACCGGGTGCCGCGCGACTGGTACGTGCCCTTCGAGCTCAGCGACGCCGAGCACGTCGAGGCGCTCGCGGCGGCGCAGCTCGTGCC
>NZ_KI912640.1:48359-53495 GCF_000519345.1 Deinococcus pimensis DSM 21231 | reverse complement strand
GTCGCGCGCGACCTGGCTGTCGCCCTGGCCGAGGAACACGAGGTCGCGGTGCCCGAGCTCCACGAGGTGCCGCGCGGCGAGCGCGGCGCCTCCGAGGTCGTCGGGCGCCACCCAGGGCCAGTCGGGCTGGTGCCCGATCAGGACGGTGGGGACCCTGCGTTCGCGCAGGACGGGCAGGCGGGCGTCCTCGTCGCGGACGTGCATGATCAGGACGGCGCTCGGGAGGCGCTGGGCCTCGGCGAGATGGTCGTGCTCGGAGATCTCGCGCAGGGTGAGGCCGAGCGGGCCGGTCTCGCGTTCGAGCGCCCTTCTGAACAGCACGTGGTACGGCGAGAGGAGCGGATCGCCGGGGGCGGGCGACAGGCCGAGGGTCCGTCCGGTCCGCCACGAGAGGTGACGGGCGGCCGGGTCGGGCTGGTAGCCGAGGCGGTCCATGATGTCGAGGACGCGTTCGCGCGTGACGGGCGCGACGGCGTGGTGGCCGTTGATGACGCGGCTCACCGTTCCCTTCGACACTCCCGACGCGGTGGCGATGTCCTTGATGGTGGGTTTCATGACTCCTCGGCTTTCTGGGTGGGTGGGACCGCCGGGAAGGCGGCCGTGGAACCGGTCACGGACCGGCGAAGGACGCCGTTTCGGGCCTCCCGCCTGCGTTCGTGTAATCGGTTACATCGATTCAACACCTGGCCTCCGGGACTGTCAAGAGCGCGCCATACGAAACCCGACCCCCGATGGGGGGCCGAGTCTGGGTCAAGATCAGCTTCAGGAGAGTGCCCCTGAGTTCACAGGGAATGCTCACGGGAGTGGGTTCAGACGGGACGTGTGAGGCGCTCGGCCGCCTCGACCATCACCCTCACGCCGAGGTCGAGGGCGCGCTCGTCCACCATGAACTTCGGGTGGTGATGCGGCGCGGTGATCCCGAGCGCCTCGTTGCCCGCGCCCACGAAATAGAACGTGCCGGGCGCCTTCGTCTGGTACGCGCTGAAGTCCTCGCCGCCCATCGTGGGACGGCCCTCCGTGAGCGCGTCCGCCCCGAGGACGTCCGTCACGACCTCCCGCATGACCGCCGTGACCTCCGGATCGTTGTGCACGGCGCGGTAGCCCATCTGGTAACGCAGCTCGTACGTGGCGCCGTGCGCGTCGCACACGCCCCGCACGACGCGCTCCATCAGTTCCGGCACGCGGGCGCGCAGCTCAGGATCGAAGGAACGAACCGTCCCCCCGAGCGTCGCCGTCTCCGGGATGACGTTGTCGGCGGTGCCCGCGTGGAACTGCGTCACGGACACCACCAGCGGCTCCAGCGGATCGCGGACGCGCGCCACGAGATGCTGCAGGTTCGTGACGATCTGCGCGCCCGTCGCGACGGGATCGACCGTCTGGTCCGGGTGGGCGGCGTGCCCGCCGCGCCCGCGCACCACGATCTCGAAGGTGTCGGGCGCCGCCATCGTCGGACCCGCGCGCACCGCGACCTTCCCGACGGGCAGCGTGGAGAACAGGTGCGCGCCCACCACGACGTCCACGCCCTCCATCACGCCCGCGTCCACGACCTCCTGCGCGCCGCCCGGGAAGAGCTCCTCGGCATGCTGGAAGACGAAGCGCACCTCACCTGTGAGTTCGCCCGCGCGGTCCGCGAGGAGCTTCGCCACGCCGAGCAGCATCGCCGTGTGACCGTCGTGCCCGCAGGCATGCATGACGCCCGGCACGCTCGACGCGAACTCCACGTCCGCCTCCTCGTGGATGGGCAGCGCGTCCATGTCGGCGCGCAGCATCAGGGTGCGGCCCTCCCCCGCCCCGCCCCTCAGGACGGCCAGGACGCTCAGCGGCGTGGGCCGCGTGACGGTCAGGCCCGGCATGGCGCGCAGCTGCGCCTCCACGTACGCGCTGGTCTCGTGCTCCTGGAAGGACAGCTCGGGGTGCTGGTGCAGGTGGCGGCGCCACGCGACGACCTGCGCGTGAACCTCGCTCGCCGCGCGCTCGGCGGCGTCAGGCTGGGTTGTGGTCATGCGGACAGCCTACGCTCCGAGGTGCGGGTCGACAAGCGCGAGCGCCACGTGAGAGGAGTCCCAAGGAACGCGTCCGGCCCGCACCCCGTAAGCAGGATCGAGATGTCGAAAAAGCAACTGCTCAAGATCGTCGTGAAGCTCGCCGTCAAGGAATACGCCCGCCGCAGGCTGCGCGGCACCAGCTTCGCCGCCGCCGGACGCCCCTACGGGTACGGCGAGCCGCCGAAGCGCGGCCTCAGGGGACGCGTCGCGCGTCTCGTCGCCCGCCGACTGGAGAAGTTCCTGCGCTGACCGCCACGCGCGGCGATGCACAATGAGCGTATGGTCACCGCCATCGTCCTCGTCAACGCCGAACGTGCCCGCATCCCCGAAACCGCGGCGGAACTCGCCCGCGTCACGCACGTCAAGGAGGTCTACAGCGTCACGGGCGACTGGGACATCGTCGCGGTCCTGCGCCTCCCCGACTACGACCACCTCGACGACGTCGTGACGGGCGAGCTCCGCCGCATCCAGGGCATCACCCGCACCTCCACGATGCTCGCCTTCCGCACGTACTCGCCCGACCTGCTCGACCAGGGCTTCGGCGTGGGACTGAGCGAGGAGTAGGCCCGCCGCCGCGCGGCCCGCTAGTTCTCCATCGCCTGCATCGCGGCGAGCACGTTCCCCATGTGCTCGTCGAGATCCACGCCCAGCTCGCGCGCGCCCTGCTCCACCTCGTCACGGTTCACGCCCGCCGCGAACGACCGCGTCCTGAAGCGCTTGCGGACGCTGGAGAGCTCCACCTGCCGCACGTCCCTGTCGGGCCGCACCAGCGCGGCGGCCTGCACGAGCCCCGTGAGCTCGTCCACCGCGAACAGCGTCCGCGCGAGGCGCGTCTCCCGGGGCACGCCCGAGTACTGCGCGTGCCCCAGGATCGCCGTGAGGACCTCCTCGGGCAGGTCCGTGTGCTCACGCAGGTACGCCACGCCCCAGAAGGGATGGCCCTCCGAGGTGCCCTCCACCCAGGGGTGGTGCTCGTAGTCGAAGTCGTGCAGGAGACCCGTCACGGCGTAGAGCTCCTCGTCCTCGCCCCAGTGACGCGCGTACCAGCGCATCGCGGCCTCCACGTTGAGCATGTGCCGCTGCAGGGAGGGACTCGGGGTGTGCTCCACCATCAGCGCGTACGCCTCGTCTCGGTTCATGCCCGCCATCCTAAAGCCTGACGGACCCGAGCGGCCCCTCGCTTTTGCCTGGGCCGTCCACGTGTCTCTACACTCATGGCATGACCCAAGTCACGACCGCGCCGGTCCTGACCGCCTCCACGCCCGCGCAGGCCCGGCTGCTGCTCGACCTGCGCTACTCCTCGCTGCTGCAGCGCCTCATGCGGGGCGAGGCGGGCGCCGCGGAGATCGCGCGGGACCTCGGCGTGCCGCTCGGCCGCGTCCACCACCAGGCTCGGACGGGTCGTCGCGGCGGGAGTGGCGCACGTGACGGGGCACGTGCGCGCGGGGTGGACGGCCCGTGAAGCGCTACGCCGCCGTCGCGGGCGCGTTCGAGGTGCCGTACGCCCTCACGGACGCCGCGACCCTCGCGGAGCTCGTGAACGCCCTGTACCTGCCCTTCGCGACGCGCGCGGTCGAGCGGCTCGCGGGCGACGCGACCCTGCGGGACGCGTCCTTCGTGACGCTGCGCCTCAACGCGCTCGGGGAGCTGGAGCTCAACCTCGGGCCGCGCCGCGAGGCGAGTGCCGGCCCCACAAAGGGCCGCTGGGGCGAGGTCCGCCTGTCCCGCGCCCGCGCGGAGGAGTTGCGGGCGCGGCTCGACGCGCTCGCGCGGGAGTTCGGCTCCACGGATGGGCCGGGCGAGGAGGCGGAGCCGTACCTGCTGGGACTGATGCTGGTGCGCGGCAGCCTCGACGGCACCTGAGCTCAGGCGCGCAGGGCCGCTGCGCGCGCCCGAAGAGGCGGCGCGAGCAGCGCGAGCAGCAGCGTGAACGCCGTGAGGCTCAGCACCGGGATCGTCACGAACCCCCACCACTCGATCCACTTCACCGTGCAGGGCACACCCACCGAGCAGGCCGCCGGGGCGCTCACCACGCCGCGCTCCTCCAGCACGTGGAAGAGCGCGACCAGCCAGCCGACGCCCGCGAGCGGCAGCGCGTAACGTCTCACGCTCAGGTCGCCCGAGTACGCCGCGATCCCCAGCAGCACCGCCAGCGGGTACATGCAGATCCGCTGGTACCAGCACAGCGTGCACGGCACGAAGTGCCGGACCTCGCTGAAGTACAGGCTGCCGAGCGTCGCGCCGAGCGCCACGAGCCACGCGAGGTACAGCCGGGCCGCCGCGTTCACTCCGACGCTCCCTCCACGGCCTGCCGGATCGCGTCGAAGGTCGCCGTGACCTTCGCGCCGTTCACGAGGACCGTCGGCGTGCCCGTCACCTCGTACTGCTTCACGAGCGCGAGGTCCGCGTCCACCGCCGCGGCCGTGGCGCTGTCGTCGATGCACGTCCGCAGCGCGCCCGTGTCGATGCCCTCGACGATGTTCGCGAGCTCCACGAGCCGATCGGGCGTGGCCCACTCGGTCGTCTCGGGACCCTGCGCGCGGTACACGAGGTCCTTGTAGGGCCAGAAGAGCTCCGCGTTCTGCCGCGCGACGCACTCCCCGGCGATCGCGGCGGTGCGGGAGTCCGGCCCGAGGAAGGGGAAGTTCACGAAGGTGTAGGTGGCGAGCCCCTTGTCGACGAGCTCGCTCCTGACCTGCGGGTAGACCTCGGCGTCGTAGCGCTGGCAGTTGGGGCACTTGAAGTCCTCGAACACGACGATCTGCGCCTTCGCGGACGTTCCGCCGAGGGTGGGCTGGCCCGTGACGTCCACTCGGCCCGTGCCTGCCTGCGCCCCCTGCGTGGAGCGGTACACGAAGTACCCGGCGACGGCGAGGACCAGCACCACCAGCGTGCCCACGACGAGCCCGCGACTCCCGGAAGGTCCGCCCGCCGTCACGCCCTCACCTCCCCGGAGGGAACGCGGCGGGGCGGGACGGCACGACGTGGGGTGAACGGGCGCTGGGTGGGTGACATGCGGTGACCTCCTGTGCTCCCATCATGCCGTGCCGGGCGCCCCGGGAGCCCGGGACCATCCGCCGCGGGCCCTCAG
>NZ_KI912640.1:41650-48259 GCF_000519345.1 Deinococcus pimensis DSM 21231 | reverse complement strand
CCGAGGGCCGCCGTCACGAGGGCATCGACATCTTCGCGCCCCTCGGGACGCCCGTGCGGTCGAGCACGCCGGGCGTGGTCACGAAGGTCGGCACGGACCGCCTCGGCGGGAACGTCGTGACCGTGACGGGACCGGGCGGCTACCACCACTACTACGCGCACCTGTCGCGCTTCGCGGACGTCCGCGCGGGCGAGTGGGTGGAGGCGGGCCGCGTGCTGGGGTACGTCGGCGTGAGCGGCAACGCGCGCGGCACGCCGCCGCACCTGCACTACGGCGTGTACCTGCCGTCGTGGCGGGCCGTGAACCCTTATTCCCTGCTGCGGCCCGACTGAGCGGGGCGGTACAGTGGCGGGCATGACCGCCGAAGTGCTCGACCGTCCGTTCTGGGAGGCCCTGACGGGCCCGCAGTCGTCCTGGGCGCGGCGCGAGGGCCGCGCCGCGTGCTACGACCCGGACGCGGCGCCCTTCGCCGCGCTCGCGGACGTGAGCACGGAGGCCTGGGCCGATCTGGCGACCCTGCTGGGCGAGGACGGGGCCGCCGCGCTGTTCTTCCCCTCCGCGCCCGAGGTGCCGCCCGTGCTGGACGTGGTGAACACCTTCGACGTGACGCAGATGGTGCTGCGCGGCCTCTCCCCCGCCCCGGACGTGGAGGCCGCCGCGCTCGGGCCGGACGACACGGCGGACATGCTGGAGCTCGTGCGGCTCGCCCGGCCCGGCCCGTTCCGGGCGCGGACGGTGGAGCTCGGCGGCTTCCTCGGGGTGCGCGGCGAGGACGGACGCCTCCTCGCGATGGCGGGCGAGCGGGCGCGTCCCCGGGGCTTCTCGGAGGTGAGCGGCGTGTGCGTCCACCCGGACGCGCGCGGGCGGGGACTCGCGGCGGCCCTCGTGACGGGCGTGGCGCGGGCGGTGCTCGCACGCTCCGAGACGCCCTTCCTGCACGTGAACCCCGACAACCACGCGGCGCGGTCGCTGTACCGCCGTCTCGGCTTCGAGGACCGCGCGACGTTGCGCGGCGTCGTCGTGAGGCGCGCGCAGCCCGTCTGACGGGCGCCCGACATCGTTTCGGACGCACCTTTGCGGCGCGGAGCTCTGATAGAGTAATTGACTTGTGAAGCACCTGACCGACTCTCCGAAGCCCCGTGATCTGGGGTTCTCCATGCCGCCCGAGTGGGCGCCGCACGCGGCGACGTGGACGAGCTGGCCCGCCGACGACGACCTGTGGTTCGGTCACCTGGAGGGCGTGCGCGCCGAGTTCGCGGAGCTCGTGCGGACCGTCTCGCGCTTCGAGCCGGTGCACCTGCTCGTCCGCGACGAGGAATCCGAGACGGACGCCCGCTCGCGGCTCGCGGGCGTGGACGTCACGTACCACCGCGTGCCGCTCGACGACGTGTGGTTCCGGGACAACGGGCCGCTGTTCGTCAAGCGAGGCGCGACCCGCCGGAAGGCGGGCGAGCCGTTGGAGCGAGGCGCGACCCGCCCTCAGGCGGGCGAGCCGTTGGAGCGAGGCGCGACCCGCTCTCCTGCGGGCGAGCCGTTGGAGAGGGGCGACGTCTCGCTGGTGAACTGGGAGTTCAACTCGTGGGGCGGGAAGTTCGAGTGGAAGAAGGACACGCTCGCGCCGGAGGCGGTCGCGGCGTACCTCGGCGCGGCCCACTGGGACCTGAACGTCGTGATGGAGGGCGGCAGCCTGGAGCTCAACGGCGCGGGCGTGGCCCTCACGACGCGGCAGTGCCTATTGACCGACACCCGCAACCCCGGCCTCGACGAGGCGGGCATCGAGGCGCTGCTGCGCGACTACCTCGGCATCGAGAAGCTGCTGTGGCTCGACGCGGGTCTGGAGGGCGACCACACGGACGGGCACATCGACACCATCACGCGTTTCGTGGACGAGCGGACCATCGTGACGGCGGTGGAGCCGAATCCGGGTGACGCGAACCACGCGACGATGCGGGACAACCTGGAGCGCCTGCGCACCTTCACGGACCTCTCGGGCCGCCCCTTCGACGTGGTGGAGCTTCCGCTGCCCGCGAACCGGCTGGAGGGCCCCGAGGGTCGGCTGCCGCCCACCTACGCGAACTTCTACGTCGGGAACGGCTTCGTGGCGGTACCGGTGTACGGCGACCCGAACGACGATCGGGCGCTGGAGGTGCTGCGGCCCCTCTTCCCGGGCCGCGAGGTGATCGGCCTGATGTCGCGCGAGCTCATCCGGGGCGGCGGAAGCTTCCACTGCGTCACGCAGCAGCAGCCGACCGGGACCATCTGGAAGGGTGATGACCTTGACTAAGACTCGGAACGTACGGCTCGCGGTCGTGCAGATGAGCATGACGGACGTGCTGGAGGAGAACGTCGCGAAGGCCGAGCGGCTCGTGCGGGACGCGGCCCGTGAGGGCGCGAACGTGGTGCTGCTGCCCGAGCTCTTCGAGAACCTGTACTTCTGCCAGGCGGAACGCGAGGAGTTCTTCGAGCTGGCGCACGAGGTGGACGGCCACCCGTTCCTGGGGCGCTTCGCGGCGCTCGCGCGGGAGCTCGGGGTGGTGCTGCCCGTCAGCTTCTTCGAGAAGGCCGGGCACGCGCACTACAACAGCCTCGCGATGATCGACGCGGACGGCGCGGTCATGGGCGTGTACCGCAAGAGCCACATCCCGGACGGGCCCGGCTACGAGGAGAAGTACTACTTCAACCCGGGCGACACGGGCTTCAAGGTGTGGGACACCCGCTTCGGACGCATCGGGGTGGGCATCTGCTGGGACCAGTGGTACCCGGAGACGGCGCGCGCGATGAGCCTGATGGGCGCGGAGATCCTGCTCTACCCCACCGCGATCGGCAGCGAGCCCGAGGAGGTGGAGTCCCCCAACAGCCACCACATGTGGCAGCGCGCGATGGTGGGGCACGCGGTGAGCAACGTCGTGTACCTCGCGGCGGCGAACCGCGTCGGCACGGAGACGGTGGAGCACGGCGGCGGGAAGGCCACGCAGGCCACGTTCTACGGTCACTCGTTCATCTCGGACTACACGGGCGAGAAGGTCCGCGAGTTCGGCGAGACCGAGGAGGGCGTGCTCACATACGACCTCGACCTCGACGCCGCCCGCAAGTTCCGCGCGGGGATGGGCTTCTTCCGCGACCGCCGTCCGGAGCTGTACGGACCCCTGCTCACGATGGACGGGCGCACGCGCCGCTGAACAGCGGATGTTCGGAGGGAGGGGCCGGGTGGTCCCTCCCCTTCTCGTTGTGTGCTCCGGGTCGCCTTGTCGGGAATCGCTGAACGTCCGCGCGCGGACCAAGGTCCCTGCCCTCATGACCCCTCCATACAACTGGGGCATGCGCACCCCGAGAACCGCCCTGATGGCCCTGACCGCCCTCGCCGCCCTCACCGCCTGCGGCATGACCGCCGTGACGCCCGCGCCGAGCACCACGATCACGCTGCCGGGCAACGCGGTCTTCCCGGAGGGCGTGACGTACCGCGCCGCCACCGACACCTTCTACGTCACGAGCACCACGGACGGCACGATCTTCCAGGGCAAACCGGGGGACGCGGCGGCCACGGTCGCCGTGCCGGGCAGCACGGGCGGGACCGCCGTGGGCCTCAAGGTGGACACGGCGGGTCGCCTGTACGTCGCGGGCGGCGCGAGCGGGAAGATCACCGTGTACGACACCACGACCTCCACCCCGACGCTCGTGCGCTCCTACGGGACGCCCGCGCCCGCGTCGGGCACCCGCTTCATCAACGACGTGGCCCTCACCGCCGAGGGGGCGTACTTCACCGACTCGAACCAGCCCGTCATCTTCAAGGTGGACCGCACCGCCGCGAACGGCGCGGGCGAGCTCACGGCGTGGCTGGACCTCACCGGCACGGCCATCACCTACACGACCGGCTTCAACCTCAACGGCATCGCCGCGACGCCCGACGGGAAGTACCTCCTGACGGTGCAGTCCAACACCGGGAAGCTCTACCGCATCACCGTGGCGACCAAGGCCGTCGAGGAGGTCGCCCTCGGCGGCGCGACCCTCAAGAACGGCGACGGCATCCTGCTCGACGGGCAGCGCCTGTACGTCGTGCGCAACGCCGACGGCGTGATCGTGCCCGTCAACCTGGACTCGGACTTCACGATCGGCACGGTCGGCCAGGGCTTCACGGACCCCACCTTCCGCTACCCCACCACGGTCGCGAGCACCGGCAACCGGCTGCTCGTCGTGAACTCGCAGTTCGACAAGCAGAACGGAACGCCCGAACTGCCGTTCACGCTGTCGAACGTCGCCAAGCCCTGAGGCCACGATCAGCGGTCAGCCGTCAGTGACCGAACACTGACGGCTGACCGCTGACGGCTGACCGCTCCTACACGTCCGTGCGGGCGCGCGGCCAGTCGCTGGCCGTGTCGAGCGCGGCGACCTCCTCCGGGGTGAGGTCGAGGTCGGCGGCGGGCATCAGCTCGCGCAGCTGCTCCACGCTGTTCGCGCCCACGATGGGCGCCGTGACGTACGGTTTGGCGAGGAGCCACGCGAGCGCCACCTGCGCGGGCTTCGCGCCGCGCGCGTCCGCGATCTCCACGAGCTTCTCCACCACGTCGAAGTTCTGCTCGCTGAAGAAGCGCTTCGCGATGCCGCCCGCGCGCACGCTGTCCGGCAGGTCCTGCCCGCGGCGGTACTTGCCGGTGAGGAAGCCGCCCGCGAGGGGGCTGTAGGGAATCACGCCGACGCCGTGCGTCTCGCAGAGGATCGCGAGCTCACGCTCGAAGTTCGCGCGGACGGGCGCGGCGATGCTGAATTCCGGCTGGAGGCTGTCGAAGCGCGCGAAGCTGTGCTTGTCGGCCTTCCAGAGGGCCTCCGTGAGGCGCCACGCGGGGAAGTTGCTCGCGCCGATGTAGCGCACCATGCCCGCGCGGACGAGGTCCGTGAGGGCCTCCAGGGTCTCCTCGACGGGCGTCTCCAGGTCGGGCCAGTGCACCTGGTAGAGGTCCACGTAGTCCACGCCGAGCCGCTCGAGGCTCTCCTCGCAGGCCTGCAGGATCCAGCGCTTCGAGAGGCCCTGCCGCAGCGGGCCGCCCATGTCGCCGCGCACCTTCGTGGCGATCACGAGGTCCTCGCGGCGGCGGCCCTCCAGCCAGCGCCCGATGATCTCCTCGCTGACGCCGCCGGGGTTGCCCTCGGCCCAGTTGGAGTAGATGTCGGCGGTGTCGATGAAGTTGCCGCCCGCCTCGACGTACGCGTCGAGGACGGCGCGGCTGGCGGCCTCGTCGGCGGTCCAGCCGAACTGCATGGTGCCGAGGGCGATCGAGGAGACCTTCAGGCCGGTACGTCCGAGTCGGCGAAGTCGCATGGGCAACATTATGGAAGCGTGGAGACGCGCGGGTACGGACGCGGGCCCGGAAGTATGGCACGATGAAGGACGCATGAATTCTCCATCGCAGTCGCCCGTCGCGACGTCCGGCCGTCAGATCGTCTCGTGGCTGACCGTGCTGCAGGTCCTCTCGGTCGTGTCGGCCGTCGCGTACGTCGTCCTCGCCCTGCTGGGCCGCAGTCAGGCGGGCGTGCAGGTGTCCCGCACCGTGGACCTCTCGATCGGCGGGCTTCAGGTGCTGCTGTCCGTCCTGTGGGTCCTCGCGATCCAGGTGATGAAACGCTGGATGACGGACGTGCGTCACTGGGCCACCGGGGACGGCGCTCCGAACGCCGAGCGCACGGACCGGGACGCGCGCACCCTGCGCGGCTGGCTGCTGGCGGGTCAGCTGCTGCCGATCCTCGCGGCGTTCGTGATCGTGCCGCTCACGTGGTACGCCATCGGCATCGGGCTCGACACCGCCGAGTTCCAGGATCAGCTGCGCCGTCAGAGCGGCGGGCAGAACCTCCCGCCGGAAACGCTGCGCGCCGCCGTGCAGCTCGGCAGCGTCCTCACGCTGGTGTTCTTCGTGGTGCCGTCCATCGCGATCAACTGGGCGGTGCTGGGGTGGGTGCGCCGCTGGACGCGCGGCGTGACCGACGCCGTGGCGGGCCGCCCGCTGGGCGAGCCGCGGCTCGCGGACGTGGCGGGCACGCTGGCGCGCTGGTTCACGTTCTTCCAGGCGCTGCTGGTCCTCGTGATCCTGATGGTGCTGGCCGTGCCCCTCGTGGGCCTGCCGCAGGAGACGGGCCTGGACCGCGTGTCGCTGGTGGTGTACTTCCTGCTGCTGTCGCTGCAGGTGGCGCTGCTGCAGTGGTCGAAGACGTTCCTGGCGGGCGTGACGCAGCGCGCGGCGGGCGTGCGCTAGCCTGCGCCCTTCCGTGACGCGGCGCCCTCTCACGGGGAGCGCCGCGTCACCGTTTCAGGGCGCCCGCACCGTCACGCCCGCGCGGGCGAGGGCGTCACGCAGGTCCCGGGCGAGCTCGGGGGCGTGCTCCCCCGCGCCGTGCAGGGACAGCGTCTCCGCGCGGACACGCAGCACGCGCCCCGTCCTCGTCCGTGGTCTCGCCGCGCGTCGCGATGTCCACCGCCTGACCTTCGGCCCATTCCGGCCCGTGCACCGCGTGCGGAAGCGCGCGCGGCACGAGCGAACCGTCGGCGCGGTACGCGCGGTCCGCGAAGGCCTCCGGCACGCCGCGCAGACCCGCCTCCCTCGCGGCGTCCACGAGGACGCT
>NZ_KI912640.1:36066-41550 GCF_000519345.1 Deinococcus pimensis DSM 21231 | reverse complement strand
CGCGGCGAGCTCGGCGTGCAGGCGGCCCGCGAGGGGCGTGCGGACGACGACGCCCGCGTCGCCGAGCCGCCCAAAGGTGACTTCCATGCCCAGATGCTAGATGAGCTCTGATCTAACATGCGCTCATGCCCTGGTTGCGCGCCCTGACCATCCCCGCCGACGCCTCGGACGCGTTCGGCACCTTCCTGCACGACCTGGACGCGCGCCTGTCGGACCCCGCCACGGACCGCGACGTCCTCGTCCGTGACCTCCTCGCCCAGCTCGTCCACGCCCGCTCCTTCGAGGCGCTCCTCGCGGACGCGCCGCTCGCGGCGCTCAACCTCGACCCGCGCAACGTCACGCTCGAAGCGGAGTACTACGCCGCGACCGACCCGGAGAGGTTCGCGCGGGTGAAGCCCCTGCTGTGGCTGTGGAAGAACTTCGACCTCACGCCCGCCGGGGGGAGCGCCACCTTCGGCATCGACCTGCGGCGGGTGCTGGCGCGGCACGTGTTCCGCCGGGTGGGCCGCAACTTCAAGTGCTGGCAGAACGTGGAGTTCAGCGTCGGCTACAACATGGAGGTCGGCGACGACGTGGTGGTGCACCGCAACGTCCTGCTCGACGACATCGGCGGGATCGTCCTGCACGACGGGGCGTCCATCAGCGACTTCGTGAACGTGTACAGCCACACGCACTCCGTCCTCGACATGCCCGACGTGACGCTCAGGCCCACCGTGATCGGGCGCGGCGCGCGCGTGACGTACCACGCGACGGTGCTGGCGGGCAGCGTGATCAGCGACGACGCGATGATCGCGACGGGCGCGCTCGTGCGTGGCCCGGTGGAGCCGCACGGCATCGCGATGGGCGTGCCCGCGCGCGTCACGCGCGTCAAGGACCGCGAGGCCTTCGCGTCGTACGTGGTGGACAGCCGCCGCGACCCGCCGCCCGCCGCGAGCAAACCCAACCCGGACTTCCCGCACCCGACGCCCGCGCAGACGCGCCTCCCGCAGCCCGAGGGGCTGGAGCTCCCGCGTCCCGAGCGCCTGCAGGCGGAACGTTCGGGGTCGTGAGGCCCGGCGACGTCCGCGAGGAGGTGTGGGGCGCGCTGATGCGCGCCCGCGCCGTGGGGTATCCGCTGCCGCCGCACGGACACCATCCGAACTTCACGGGCGCCGCGCGCGCCGCCGAGCAGCTTCTGGAGCACCCGGCGCTCGCGGGGCTGGACGTGCTGGCGGTCGGCCCCGAGCGGGCGCTGGCGGGTCTGCGCAAGAGGGCGCTCGCGCAGGGCCGCGTGGTCGTCGTGCCGGACGGGCACCGGGAGGGCCGCTTCTGGCGGCTGTCGGGCGACCCGAGGGGCGCGGACCTCAAGCTCATGCCGAGCCTCGGGGAGCCCGTGACGTCCCTGGAGGGCGTGCGCGGCGCGGTCCTCGCGTGCGTCGCGGCGGACCTGCGCGGCGGGCGGCTCTCCAAGGGCTTCGGGTGGGGCGCGCGCGGCCTGGGGCTGGGCGTGCCGGAGTTCACCCTCGCGCACGCGCTGATGCTGCGCGAGGAACTGCCCTGCGAGCCCGATTCGCGCGTGTGTCTCGTCGCGACGCCGGACGGCGTGCACGGGGCGTCACCTTCCTGATGCGCCGCGCGCCGCCCTGTGCGATGGTAGGGCCATGCGATTCCTGTCCCGCATCCTGATCGGTCTGGTCGTGGCGGGCTCGGGCCTGTGGCTGGCCCGGGCCCGGCGTCACGACCTGCGTCGTTTCGCCGTGAACCAGTTCCTGGAGAAGCCCACGAACGGGCGGCGCTACGCGGAGCTCGCGGACGAGCTGCACGTCTCGGGGGAACGGGCGGCGCTGCGGCTGGAACGGCTGAAGGACGGCGTGGCGGCGCGTGAGGCGGCGCGGCACGTCATCGGCATCGAACGCTGGGGGCAGCGTCGGCTGCTCGTCGCGCTCGGCGAGCCCTTCGAGCGTGACGAGCACCACCCGTACAAGCCGCCCCGCGACGCGGCCCTGCCGGAACTCGTGAGCACCTTCCGCGAGACGCGCGCGGGCACGGTGGACCTCGCGCGGCGCCTGTCGGACAGCCCGCCCTCCGAGGGAACGCGGGTGGAGCACAACAGCCTCGGGCCGCTCAGCCCGCGCGCGTGGCTGCGTTACCTGCAGACGCACGCGGATCTGGAGACGCGCCGGGCGCGCTGACCCCTGCCGCCCGCGCGCCGTGCCCGAAGGGGCAGCGCGCGGGCTCCGCTTCGGGCCTCCGGGGCGCGTGGAAGTTCGGGCTGAGCTCCACGTCCTCGTAGCGGCGGTGGTAGACGGGCGTCAGCGCGGGCGACAGGGGCGGCACGAGCCAGCTCCAGCGCCCGTGAACCTCGCGGCCCGCGCGGCGCTCGCGTTCCTCGAAGCGGACGAAGTGCCGCGTGACGCTGTGGTGGTCCGCGACGCGCACGCCCGCCGCGTCGAAGGAGTGCAGCACGGCCACGTTGAGCTCCAGCAGGGCCCGGTCGCGCCAGAGGGTGCGCTCGCGGCTCGTGTCGAGGCCCATGCGCCGCCCGATCTCGGGGAGGGCGTCGTAGCGGTCCGCGTCGGCGAGGTTGCGCGCCGCGATCTCCGTCTGGAGGTACCAGCCACCAAACGGAGCGCAGGTGAAGCGCTGCCCGCCGATGTGGAGTTCGAGGTCGCTGATGACGGGCAGCGCGTGCCAGCGCAGACCCAGCTCCCCGAACCACGGGAGGTCCGGGTGGGTGAGGGGCACCTCGCGGACGGCGTCCCCGGGGAGCTCGAAGAGGCGCGTCTCGCCGCGCGACTCGATCGCGACGGGCAGCACGTCGAAGCGGGTGCCGGGCCCGCCGCGCCAGCCGAGCGCGAGGAGCCGGTCCGTGAGGTCCGCGTTGCGGGCGTCGCCGAGGACGGTGCCGTCCGCGCGGCGGTACCCGGCGTAGCGGATGAGCTGGTCGTTGAGGACACGCACGCCGGGCGCGAGGACGCTCATGACGGAGCGGACGTGCCCGCCGTGGAAGGCGCGGCGCAGGTGCTCCACGAGGTGCGCGAAGACCTCCTCGGGCGCGTGGACGTGCCGCAGGTCGCGCACCTCCAGCGAGGGCCAGTACGAGCGGCCCACGCAGCGGGTGCTGTGCCGCCACGCCATGCGGGCGCCGTGGGTGAGCTCGTCGGTGGTGAGGGTCCACGTGCCGCCCGTTTCGAGTTCACGCCTGACGGCCGCGAGTCGCTCCCGCAGGCCGCGCCACCCGAGCTCGCGGTACGTCCTGGACAGGAAATCGCGGGCTTCCTCGAAGGAGTCGGGACGGGGCTTCGGGGGCGCGGCGGTCACGTTCCGGAGTCTCCCGTACGGGCGGGCGGCGGAATGTCCCTATAATGTCCACGTTATGCGCTTCACAGGAGGACCCACGCGGTGAGCGGCACTTCGCGCACCCGCACCATCACGGTCGGCACCCGCGGCAGCGCGCTCGCGCTGGCGCAGACGCGGCTCGTCGTCGCCCGACTCAAGGAGGAATGGCCGGAGACGGAGTTCCGTATCCAGACCATCCAGACGCACGGTGACCGCAACCGCGAGTCGCTCGACGTCGCCGCGCGCGGCGACAAGGGCCTGTGGGTCGGCGAGATCGAACGCGCCCTCGCGGAGAGCCGGATCGACATCGCCGTCCACAGCCTCAAGGACCTCCCCACGGAGCAGCCCGAGGGTCTGGAGATCGCCAGCATCCCCAAGCGCGTCGATCCGCGCGACGTCCTGATCGGCAAGGAGGGCTTCAAGAGCCTCGCGAGCCTCCCGAAGGGCGCGCGGGTGGGCACGTCGAGCGCGCGGCGCCGGGCGTTCCTGAAGGCCTACCGCCCGGACCTCGACGTCCGTGACCTGCGCGGCAACGTGGACACGCGGCTCGCGGCGGTCGGCACGGACACGTACGACGCGGTGATCCTCGCGGCGGCGGGCCTGATCCGTCTCGACCTGCGGCACCGCATCGACGAGTTCGTCGATCCCGCCGTGCTGCTGCCCGCGCCCGGTCAGGGCGCGCTGGCCCTGGAGACCCGCAGCGACGACGACCTCGCCGTGGAGCTCGCGTACGCCGTCCACGACCGCGACACGGACGACCGCACCACCGCCGAACGCGAGTTCCTCGCGGGGCTCGGGGCGGGCTGCGTGGCGCCCGTGGGGGCGCTCGCGAACCTCAAGGGCGGCTCGCTCGTGCTGGAGGGCTGGGTCGGCAGTCTCGACGGGGGCCGCGTGATCCGCGCGACCATCGAGGGCGACGCGGAGGAGGCGGCGGACCTCGGCGCGCAGCTCGCGGAGGACATGCTCGCGCAGGGCGGTCGGGAGCTCGTGGAGGCCGCGAAGGTCTGAGTTCCTCCTCGTTCCGTCCGGACGGCGCTTCCCCGTGGAGGCGCCGTTCGCGTTGTCGTCCGGGACGTCCGACCGCTGCGCGTGAGCACGGCCACCTGATAGCTTCTCCCCATGAACTCTCCTGCGACTCCTTCTCGTGCGTTCGTGAGCCTCGTCGGCGCGGGTCCGGGCGACCCGGGCCTGCTGACCCTGCGGGGCCGTGAGGCCCTGGAGGCGGCGGAGGTGGTGCTCTTCGACTACCTCGCGGCGCCCGAACTGCTGCGCTTCTGCCCTCGGGCCGAGACGATCTTCGTCGGGAAGAAGGGCTACAGCGAGTACATCTCGCAGGAGGACATCAACCGCCTGCTGGTGGAGAAGGCGCTGGAGGGGGGCGGGCGGCGCGTGGTGCGGCTCAAGGGCGGCGACGTGTTCGTGTTCGGGCGCGGCGGCGAGGAGGCCCTCGCGTGCCGTGAGGCGGGCGTGGCGTTCGAGGTGGTGCCGGGCGTGACGAGCGCCGTCGCGGCGCCCGCGTACGCGGGCATCCCGGTGACGCACCGGGGCGCGGCGGCGTCGTTCGGCGTGATCACGGGCCGCGAGCAGGAGGGCGACGCGGACTACGGGAACCTCGCGGGGGTGGACACCCTGGTCCTCCTGATGGGCGTGCGCAACCTCGGCACGGTCGCGGAGAGGCTCGTGAGGGCGGGCCGCTCCCCGGAGACGCCCGCCGCGACGATCCAGTGGGGGACCACCTCGCGTCAGCGGGTCGCGACGGGCACCCTCGCGACGATCGCGGCGGAGGTGGAGCGCGCGGGGCTTGAGGCGCCCGCCGTGACGGTCGTGGGTGAGGTGGCGGCCCTGCGGGAGAACCTGCGCTGGTTCGACACCTCTCCCCTGCTGGGGCGCCGGGTGGTGGTGACGCGCACGCAGGAGGGCGCGAGCCGCCTCGCGGACCTGCTGCGCGCGCGCGGCGCGGTGGTGCTGGAGCGCCCCCTGATCCGCTACGGGGAGACGTCGGACACGCCCACGCTGTACCGGACGCTGTCGCAGCTGCGCAGCTACGCGTGGGTGCTGTTCACGAGCCAGCAGGCGGTGCGGTCGTTCTTCCGGCACCTCGACGAGATGGGTCAGGACGCGCGCGCCTTCGGGGACGCGCGGGTCGCGGCGGTGGGTCCGGCGACG
>NZ_KI912640.1:32780-35966 GCF_000519345.1 Deinococcus pimensis DSM 21231 | reverse complement strand
AACGAGCGGCAGCGCCTCGGGCAGGAGCTGCTCCAGGTTGTCGAGAATCACGAGCCGCTCACCCTCGGGCGGGGCGGGCGGCAGGTCCGCGAGGGCCCGGGCGAGCTCGTCCGCGTGGCGGGCGTTCTCCAGCGGCACGAAGCGCACGTCGGAGAAACGCACGTCGGTGGAGCGTTCGGTCACGAGCGCCGCGATCTCCCGCGCGAGGGCGGTCTTGCCGACCCCTCCGGGCCCCGTGAGCGTGACGAGTCTCGGACCGTCCGGCGCGAGGAGCCGCAGGAGCCGCGCGAGGTCGTCCTCGCGGCCCATGAGTGTCGCGGCGCGGCTCCTCATCCCTGAATTCAGCATAGGCCCTGTGCCGGGCGCCACACGAGAAATTGCCCACGAGCTTCGTGAGAACCGCCAGGCACGTAGGATGGCAGGCATGGCCGCCCCCGTCTCCCCGCAAGAACGCTCCTTCCTGCCCGACGTGCTGCGCGGGCTCGCGATCGGCGGCATCCTGCTCGTGAACGTGCAGGACTTCGCCGGGTACGTCCCGTGGCTGCAGACGGGCGCGGACGGTGTGGCGCGCTTCCTCGTGGACGTCCTCGCGAACGGCAAGTTCGTCTCCACCTTCGCGATGCTGTTCGGGGCGGGCGCGGCGCTCGGCGTGGCCCGCGCGGGATCGGGCGTGCAACTGCGCCGCCTGCTGACCCTGCTGGTCCTCGGCGTGGCGCACGGCACGCTCGTCTGGCACGGCGACATCCTCGCGACGTACGCCCTCGTGGGGCTGGTGCTGCTGCCGCTGCTGTCCGCGCCCGCGTCGGCGCAGGCGGTCTTCGCGGTGGCGGGTCTCGGCTGGGGTGTCGTCACGATCCTGAGGCTCGCGGTGGGCGCGCCCGCCGTGCCGGAGGACGGCGCGGGCATCGGCGTGAATCCCGCGTACGGTGCCGCGTCCTACGTCGGCGCGCTTCCCCTGCGCGCCGAGGATTTCCTGGGGACCCTCACGTCGGGGACGCTATTCCTGGGCACGTGGCTGCTGGGCCTCTTCCTGATCGGCGTGCTCGTCGCGCGGACGGGTGTGCTGCGCGACCCGGCCCGCTTCCGCCGTCCGCTGCTGCTCACGGCGGCGCTGGGCCTGCTCGTGGGCGTGCCGCTCAACCTCGTGTTCGCGCGTCTCAACGCCACGGGGCTGTACGACGCGCAGCTCTGGGCGCTCCTGACGCGCTTCCTGGGCGGCCTCACGCTCGCGCTCGCGTACGGCGCGCTCGTGGCGCTGGCCGTCACGACCGCGCGCGGACGGGCCCTGCTGACGCCCCTCGCGAACGCGGGACGACTCGCGCTCACGCACTACCTGACGCAGTCGGTCGTGTGCACCCTGGTGTTCTACGGCTACGGCCTGGGTCAGTACGGCCGATGGGGGGCGCTGGCGTGCGTGCTGTTCGCGCTCGCGCTGTACGCCGTGCAGGTGGCGCTCAGCGGGATCGTGCTGCGCCGCTTCGGACGCGGCCCGGCGGAGTGGTTGCTGCGGCGCGTGGTGTACGGCAGGTAGAGGAAGGGCGCCCCACGCGGGGCGCCCTTCCTCGTGTGCGTCAGTGCGTGGAGGCGGTCAGTTCCGCCCGCAGGGCGTCGGCCTTGTCGGTCCGCTCCCAGGGGAACTCGGGGCGTCCGAAGTGCCCGTACGCGGCGGTCTGCGCGTAGATGGGACGCAGCAGGTCGAGGTCCGCGATGATCGCGAGGGGCCGCGCGTCGAAGTGCCGCGCGACGAGGTCCGTGATGGCCTCGTCGGGCAGGGCGCCCGTGCCGAAGGTGTCGACGCGCATGCTGACGGGGTTCGCGCGGCCGATGGCGTACGCGACCTCCACGAGCGCGCGCCGCGCGAGGCCCGCCGCGACGAGGTTCTTGGCGATGTAGCGCGCGTAGTACGCGGCCGAGCGGTCCACCTTGGTGGGGTCCTTGCCGCTGAAGGCGCCGCCGCCGTGCGGGACGGCGCCGCCGTAGGTGTCCACGATGATCTTGCGGCCCGTGAGGCCCGTGTCGCCGTGCGGCCCGCCGATGACGAACTTCCCGCTGGGGTTGATGAAGTACTTGGTGTCCTCGCGCAGCAGTTCGGACGGCACGACGGCGCGGATGACGTGCTCGATCATGTCCTCGCGGATGCGGTCCTGGGTGACGTCCTCGCGGTGCTGCGTGCTGATGACGACGGTGTCCACGAAGACCTCGTCGCCGTCGCGGACGATGGTGACCTGCGCCTTGGCGTCGGGCCGCAGGTACTCCAGGGTGCCGTCCTTGCGGATCTCGGCGAGGCGGCGCGTGATGCGGTGCGCGAGGGTGATGGGGAGCGGCATCAGCTCGGGCGTCTCGTCGGTGGCGTAGCCGAACATGAGGCCCTGGTCGCCCGCGCCGACCTTGCTGTGCTGGTTCTCGGGGCGGGCGCGCTCCTCGTCGGTCATGCCGCGCCACTCCTCGGAGTAGTTCACGCCGCCCGCGATGTCGGGGGACTGCTCGTCGATGCTGGTCATGACGGCGACGCTGTCCGCGTCGAAGCCGAACTTCGCGCGCGTGTAGCCGACGCTGCGCACGGCGCTCCTCACGACCTTGGAGATGTCGACGTAGGTGTTGTCTCCCCGGGCGCTGATCTCGCCCGCGACCATCACGAGGCCCGTCGTGACGAGCGTCTCGCAGGCCACGCGCGAGGTCGGCTCCTGCCGGAGGAACTCGTCGAGGATGCTGTCGCTGATGAGGTCGGCGAGCTTGTCGGGGTGGCCTTCGGACACCGATTCGGAGGTGTAGTACTTGCGCATGCTCTCTCCTGGGCGGGTCCGGCGGGCTTCAGGGTACGCGCCGGTCCTGCCGCGTGCGTCGCTCCGTGCGGAGCGGGAACAGCCACAGAGTATAGCACCGCCCTTTCCGGGCGCCGTGACCCCGTCATGGTCGTGTCATCGGTGCCTGTCTAGGCTGGGAGCATGTCGAACATCCTGATCTGGACGGGACTGGTGGCGGCGTTGCTCGGCGCCGGGGGAGCTCCGAGGGACGCGCTGGAGGTGCTGCGTGCGGGCGGCATGACGTCCGCGCGGGTGGAGGGCCTGAGCGCCACGGGCGCGGCGTACCGCCTCACGTCGGGAAGCACGCGGGTTCGCGCGGTCTTCGGGAGCGAGGCGAGGACGGCCGCCGAGGCGGGCGGGCTGCGCTTCGCGTCGCTGAGCG
>NZ_KI912640.1:31774-32680 GCF_000519345.1 Deinococcus pimensis DSM 21231 | reverse complement strand
ACGTGGCGCGCGCGCTCGGCGTGCGCGTCGTGACCGGCAGGCCCGTCCCGCCCGGCTGGATCGGCAAGACCTGGGCGTGTCAGCAGCTCTCGGAGGTCGCGACGGGCGACGTGCTCGTCTTCACGGACGCGGACGTGACGTGGCACGAGGGCGCGCTCGACGCGATCGTCGGGGCGCTCACGCGCACGCGGGCGGACCTCCTGACGGTCTGGCCGCGTCAGGAGACCCTCACGCCGGGCGAGCGGGTGCTGGTGCCCCTCAACGACGTGGTGCTGCTGACCCTGCTGCCCGCGCCGCTCGTGGGCCTGCCCTTCGCGAGCGCGTCGGCGGGCAACGGGCAGCTGATGGCCTTCCGTCGCGCGGCCTACGAACGCGTGGGCGGCCACCGGGTCGTGCGGGGCGAGCTGCTGGAGGACGTGAAGTTCGCCGCGCGGCTCAAGGCGCGCGGCGGGAAGCTGGCGATCGCGCTCGGCGGGGAGTTCCTCACCGTGCGGATGTACGGCGGCTACCGCGAGTCCACGCGGGGCTTCGCGAAGGGCCTGTCGGCGGCGCACGCGGACTCGCGCGCGCTGCTCCTCGCGTCGTGGGGCTGGAACCTGCTGGCGTACACCTGGCCGTGGCTGGCGGGGCGGCGCGACCTCGTGTTCTTCGCGGTGCTGGAGCGCCTCATGGTGCTGCTCAAGACGGGCCGCTCGCGCCCCATGGACTTCCTGGAGGTGCTGCTCACGCCGCTGCTGCCGCTGCTCGCGCTGCCGGTGTACCTTCGCGCGATGGGCCGCCGCTCCACCTGGAAGGGCCGCACGTACGAGCGGGAGAAGGTCAGGCGGGTGGACGATGGCGCCTGAGCGGGTGCTGGTGGTCGGCGCGGGCTTCGCGGGCCTCGCGGCGGCGATCCGCGCGCGCCTC
>NZ_KI912640.1:30457-31674 GCF_000519345.1 Deinococcus pimensis DSM 21231 | reverse complement strand
CGGTGGAACTGCGTCTGCAGGAGGGTCTGGCGGCATCCTGCGGGATGCCGGGCAACGGCGGGTGAGGAAGACAAGACAAATATTAACGTTCTTGAAACGGTATTTACTCCGCCTTTAACTCTCGTGAAGCGTTCTCATCCGCGGCCTTCACGTTCCTGTAACGCTTCTGCACGTTCATTCACGAGACCATCACGGCCCACCCGCTACCCTGCGATCAGCTGAAGCAGGCGACGACGGGAGCAGGGGGAGGGCCGTCGGAACCCGCCCGGCCACACGAGGAAGAGCGCGCCCCTGACCCCCGGGCGCGCTCTTCCTCGTGTGCGCCTTGCCTCGAAAATGCCGTTCTCATCGAAGTTGTCCACACGAGGGGTGTGGACAACCCACCCCGCCTGTGGATAACTCGTGTCACCTGTCATGACGGGGTCAGCCGTCCGCAAACTGGCGATAAGTGACGATCCGCCGCGCACGCGGACAGGTATGCTTGCGCGACAGTGCCGCATTCAGCCGGGGAGGCCGCTTGAGCTACGACTACGACGTCATCGTGATGGGCGCCGGCCACAACGCGCTCGTGACCGCCGCCTACGCCGCCCGCGCCGGGTACCGCGTCGGCGTCTTCGAACGCCGCCACATCGTCGGCGGGGCCGTCTCCACCGAGGAGCTCGTGCCCGGCTACCGCTTCGACTACGGCGGCAGCGCCCACATCCTGATCCGCACGACGCCCGTCGTGCAGGAACTCGAACTCTCGCGCTTCGGGCTGCACTACATCGAACTCGATCCGCTCTTCCACGCGTCGGACGGGGAGACGCCGTGGTTCGTCTGGCGTGACGCGCGCCGTACCGCCGACGACCTGGAGAACCTCTTCCCCGGTCAGGGCGACGCGTACTCGCGCTTCATCGACGACTGGACGCCCTTCGCACGCACCGTGAAGGACACGTTCCTCGCGACGCCGTCCCCGCTGGAGCTCGGGCGCCGCTTCATGTTCGGCGGCGGGCAGGGCCGCGAGTGGACGACGCGGCTCATGCGGGTCCTGCGGCCCTACGGGGAGGTCGCGGCGGAGTACTTCACGGAGGAGCGCGTCCGCGCGCCGCTCGTGTGGATGGCCGCGCAGAGCGGCCCCCCGCCGACCGAGCCGATCAGCGCGCCCTTCCTGCTGTGGCACCCCCTCTACCACGAGGGCGGCGTCGCGCGGCCCAAGGGCGGCTCGGGCGGCCTCACGA
>NZ_KI912640.1:29440-30357 GCF_000519345.1 Deinococcus pimensis DSM 21231 | reverse complement strand
GCGACCCGGACCTGTGGCACGACCCGGAGCGCTTCGACCCCGCGCGCTTCGAGCGTCCGCCCGCCGCGTGGTCCTACCTGCCCTTCGGCGGCGGGGAACGCACCTGCCTCGGCATGCACCTCGCGCACCTGCTGCTCGACGAGGCGCTCTCCACCCTGCTCGGCGGGGACCTGCGCGCCGTGTGGGGCGATCCGTCCCCGAGGCCGGGCGTGACGCTCGGCCCGGCGGGCCCGCTGGTGCTGGAGAAGCGGTAGAAGAAGGAGAGCGGTCCGCGCGGGCCGCTCTCCTCTTCTGTCGTGGCGTTACTGGATCTGCGAGCCTTCCTGCGTCAGCGCCTGACCGAGCTGGCGCAGACCGTCGGCGTCCTCGGCGGGCGCGTTGTCCGCGAGGGAGTTCGTGGTCTGTCCGATGCGCGCGAGCAGGGAGCCGACGCCGTCGAGGTTGCCGGACTCCAGCCGGTCCGCGAGGGTGCTGAGGTCCGAGACGAGGTCGTCGCCGCCGGGCACGTTCGACCCCTGCAGGGTGCTGACCCAGTTGCGGACGTTGCTGGCCGCCGCCTGCGGGTCGATGCTGGTGAGCCCGCCACTGGCGGCGTCGAGGGTCTGCTGAAGCTTCTGGTTCATACTGACCTCCGCCGAGCACCTTACGCCCGGGGCCTCCATGAGTTTTCAGCCCCGGCATGTTTGTGAACGGACGACGAATTGCCGTCTCAGACGATAAAAACATCACTTCGGCCTGACGGGCGGGCTGCGTGAAATGTGACGATCCGCGCCTCTCCCCCCTGGTAGACTCCCCGGATGCACGACGTTCTGGTGGTCGGCGCGGGCCTCGGCGGGCTCGCCTGCGCCCGTGACCTGAGGCGCGCGGGCCGCCGCGTGCTGCTCCTCGACAAGTCGCGCGGCGTGTCGGGCCGCGCC
>NZ_KI912640.1:28891-29340 GCF_000519345.1 Deinococcus pimensis DSM 21231 | reverse complement strand
GGCGGCGTGATCCTCACGGACGCGCCCGCGCACCGGACGCGCCGGGCGCACCTGAACGCGCCCTTCTCGGCGGCGTCGCTCGCGGCCCTGCGCGACAGGGTGCGCGCCGCGCTGGAGGACGTGCGCCCGCAAGGCGAGTTCGACGCGCTCGCCTGGGCGGACGAGGCGACCCTGCGGATGCTCAACGCCGCGTACTTCTCCGGGGAGTTCCCGCAGACCCTGCTGCACGCGTTCCTCGCGCCGCTGCGGCGCCCCTTCCCCGCCCCTATGTTCCCGAGGCCCGCGCTGTTCGCGCGCGTGAACGCCACGATCTCGCGCCTCGCGCGCAGACGGCTCGAGGAGGGCGGCGACGACCTCCTCGCGGCCCTCGCGCGGGTCAGCGGCACCGTCCAGGACGACCCGCGTGACGCTCGCGGCGGCGCACGACACGACCACGCACACCCTCGCGT
>NZ_KI912640.1:28633-28791 GCF_000519345.1 Deinococcus pimensis DSM 21231 | reverse complement strand
CGTGGACGGGGACCTCGCGCCCACGCTCGCGCAGCTCACGCGTGACGAGGGGCGGCGCTACGAGGCCCTCCTGAACGCCGCGCGCGTCATGTACGAGGACGCCTCGGACACCTTCGTGTTCGCGCCGCCCCCCACGAGAGCGGCCCTCGCGCGCTACG
>NZ_KI912640.1:28148-28533 GCF_000519345.1 Deinococcus pimensis DSM 21231 | reverse complement strand
CTACGCGCCCCTCGACGGGATGAGCACCCTGGGCCGCGAGCTCGCCCGCGACCTCGACGTGGTGACGGAGGCGCAGGTCAGTCCCTGTCGCGCACGTCCGGCGGCTGGCGGGTCCACACGGGCGGCGGCGAGACGTACGAGACGCGCGAGCTGACGCTCAACCTGCCCCCGGCGCAGCTCCTGCCGCTCGTGGAGGGCCTGCCGATCGGGGACGCCGCCACGGACCTCGCGCGGGTCCGCATGAACCCCACCCTGACGCTCGTCGTCCGGCCCGAACGCGACCCCGACGTGACGTGGAAGGCGCTGGAGGTGCGGCACGACGTGCTCTCGTGGGTGAGCCGCGACCACACGAAACGCCCCGAGGGCGCCCCGCCCGTGCTCGTCG
>NZ_KI912640.1:27843-28048 GCF_000519345.1 Deinococcus pimensis DSM 21231 | reverse complement strand
CGGGCTACCTGTGGCTGACGCGCGGCGCGGGAAGCGCGCCCGAACGGCTGGAGCTGCCCACGCGGGCGCTCGCGTGGGTGCTGCGGAGGCGCGCGTGAGGGTGCCGCGACACCTGCCCGCGGTGCTGGAGGACAGCCTGCGCGGCTTCCTGCTGTACAAGCTCGCGACGGTCGCGCTGAACTTCGTCACGTTCCGCACGCTCGCG
>NZ_KI912640.1:27541-27743 GCF_000519345.1 Deinococcus pimensis DSM 21231 | reverse complement strand
CCGGGCACCTGCCGCGCTGGTCGGGCGAGCCGCTCGCGCTGCTCACGGACGGCGCGCGCGGCGGGAAGCTCTTCGCGCTGTCGCTGGGACTGCCCGCCGTGGTGGGCTCCTCGCCGGAGTGGAACCGCCGCCTGCTCACCGACCTCGACACGTTCCGCAGCGGCGGCAGCTTCAGCCGGGTCGTGCCGTACCTCGCGGGCGG
>NZ_KI912640.1:20356-27441 GCF_000519345.1 Deinococcus pimensis DSM 21231 | reverse complement strand
CGCGCCGACCTCTCCCGCGAAGGCGAGGCCCGCGCGGGACTCTCCGACGATCCGGAGCCGCACGGGCGCGTCCGGGGTCGCGCCGGGCGTGTCGGCTTCCCGGCAGGCGATCCCGTCGAGGGCGCTCTCCGTGGCGCTGGGGTGACTCACGAGCGCCGCGAGGTCCCGCGCGAGGATCCGCCCGTACGCCCCCGCGAGGGGTACGTCCTGAACGGGCGGGGCGGGCAGCAGCCGCGCGAGGTGCGCGCGGGCCTCCTCGACGGTGACGTGCATGGGAAAGTCGGGCATGCCCCAGTATCCCGCGCGGGGTGCGGGAACCAACGCCCGCGCGGACGCGTAGGGTGATCTCAGACGGCCGACGTGTCCGTTCCACTTCCCGTCACGTTCGGGGAACCGGTGGGCGCGTTACTCTACGGTCAGTTCCGGGCCGTTCGGACGTCCGCCCGCGCGAGGGCCACACCGCGGGACCACGCGCAAGTCGTTTCCCGCGCCCCCCAAGGAGATCACCGCCTCATGCCCCCAGTCACGCTCGTCGCCCTGATCCTTCTGGCCATCTCGTGGAGCCGCGTGCTGCGGCGCGGACGCTCGCCGTCCCCGGCGCTGATCGTCTTCTCGGTGCTGTTCGCGATGATCGCGCTGTCCACCCAGGCGTGGGTGGTGCCGCTCGCGGTCGTCTTCGGCATCGTGATGGCCGTCACGCACGGCCGGGGTTCCCGCCCCGCGCTGGAGGGCGGCCGGGTCCGCGTGCGCCGCGCCCGGCGCCGGGCGCACATGCTGGAGCTGGAGGAGACGGCCCGCAGCTTCCACTCGGACCTGCGTCAGTTCATGCGCGACATCGACGAGCTCGGCCGCGAGGTTCGCGAGGAGGCTCGCGTGGCGATCCCGCGCGAAGGCGCCCGTCCCGAATCCGTGCCCGCCGCGCCCCGCGTGGACCTGCGCAAGAAGGACCGGGAGCGCCGCGCCGAGCCCGTGCCCACGCCCGCCCCGCAGCCCCAGGCGCCCACCGACGAACTCACCGCCGCCGTGGACGCGGTGCTGCGCGAGCACGGTCGCGACCTCCCGCCGGAAGCCGTGGAGCGCGTCCGGACGCTGCGCGCCCGCGTCGCGGAGGCCGCCGGGTACCTGCGCGAGCGCGACCTGATGAACGCCGAGCACGGCTTCCACCTCAAGCAGATCGCGACGGACTACCTGCCGGGGGCGGTGCGGGCGTACCTGCGCCTCCCGCGCGGCCTCGCGGACACGGAGGTCCTGTCGGACGGCAAGACCGGCAAGGATCTGCTGCTCGAACAGCTCGACCTGCTCGCCGAGGGCACGTCGTCCGTCCTGTCGGGCGTGCTGCGCGCCGAGGCCCAGCAGCTCCTCGCGCACGGGCGCTTCCTGGAGAAGCGCTTCGAGACGGGCTCGAAGGACTTCGATGTTTGAGTGGAGAGACGCGTCACCGCACGAGGCATGAGCACCCGACCGCTCGGGTGCGTACGACGCCAAGGCTGGACGGCCACTCCCATACGTGGAGAGACGCGCCGACGGTCCAGGCACAAGCGAGGGGCCGTCCCCGAACGTACGCCGCCCCAACGTCGACGGTCACCCCAGCAGACACCACGGACGGCCCGGGCCTTTCGCCCGGGCCGTCTCCTCCTTTGGTTGGTTGCCTGCGCGCCGCGTTTGGCGCATGCTCGGGAGAGGGCGCCCGGAACGCCGGGGCGCGTGCCCGCGTAAGGAAGTGCAGGCCCCTCTCTCCCTCTGCCATCAAGGAGCGCGATGAAACTCGACCCGCCCGCCAAACTCGACCCCCTCCAGGCTCCCGACCGCGTCTCGCCCGAGCAGTCCGCTCAGGCGCTCGACGTGGAGCCCGCCATGCGCGCGAAGCTCGACGCGCAGATCGAGTCGTTCCTACAGGCCGTGCTGAACGAGAACGCCTACGGTGAGGTGTTCAAGAGCAAGGTGCAGGCCATCCACGACCTCGGCTCCGCCGAGATCCGCGCCGCCGCCGGCGTCTCGAACCGGCTGCTGGAGAAGCCCGTGCAGGCCACGAAGGCGGGCGTGTACGACCAGAATTCCGCCGTGAGCCGCACGCTGGTGGATCTGCGCCGCACCGTCGAGGACCTCGACCCGAGCCGCAACCTCACGCCGCGCCGCATCCTCGGCATCTTCCCCGGCGGGAACAAGGTCCGGGACTACTTCCTGAAGTACGAGAGCGCGCAGAAGCACCTGAACGCGATCATCACGTCGCTGTACCACTCGAAGGACGAGCTCCAGAAGGACAACGCCGCGATCGAGCAGGAGAAGGTGAACCTCTGGGACATCATGCAGAAGCTCAAGGGCTACGCGTACGTGGGGCAGCGTCTGGACGCGGTGCTGTCCGCGCGGCTCGACGAGATCGCCGCGACCGACCCGGAGAAGGCGCGCGTCGTCCGTGAGGAGATGCTGTACTACACGCGGCAGAAGGTGCAGGACCTGCTGACGCAGCTCGCGGTGAGCGTGCAGGGGTACCTCGCGCTGGACCTCGTGAAGCGCAACAACCTGGAGCTCATCAAGGGCGTGGACCGCGCCACCACGACGACGGTGAGCGCGCTGCGCACGGCGGTGCTGGTGTCGCAGGCGCTCGCGGGGCAGAAGGTGGTGCTGGACCAGATCGGCGCGCTGAACGCCACGACGAGCAACCTCGTGGAGAGCACCTCGGTGATGCTGCGTCAGCAGACCGCCGCGACGTACCAGCAGGCGGCGGAGAGCGCCGTGAACGTCGAGAGCCTCCAGAAGGCCTTCGACAACGTGTACGCCACGCTCGACGCGATCAGCCAGTACAAGAGCCAGGCGCTCGATCAACTGCAGCGTAACGTGAACGTGCTCTCGGAGCAGGTGACGCGCGCGCAGACGCACATCGACCGCGTGAAGGAACGGACCGTCGCGGAGACGGCGGGGGTGCTGGGGCAGGGCGGGCCGAAGAAGGACTTCGAGGCGTAATGAGTTGGAGGGACGCGTCGACGCTCCAGGCATAAGCACCCGACCGCTCCATCCATGAGTGCAGAGACGCGTTGACGGCCCAGAGAAGCGGAGGGCCGCCCCGCTCACACGTGGAGGGACACGTGGCCGCCCGAGGCAGGAGGACCGGACCGCTCCGGTCCGTACACGGATGGAGCGTTCCGCAGGCAGCCTATGAGTGTGGAGACACGTGAACGCACCAGGCAAAAGCGAGGGACCGCTCCCGAGCGTACGCAGGCAGCCATGAGTGTGGAGACGCGTCAAAGCCCCGGGCATAAGCGAGGGACCGCTCCCGAGCGTACGACGGTGGGTCCGTACGCAGGCAGAGCGTACGACGCCAGAGTGCCGACGGCCACGCCCAGGCATGTGGAGACGCGTCGACGCACAAGACAGAAGCGCCGCCCCCGAGGGCGGCGCTTTCCTTCCCTGCCCCTCAGCGCACGCCGACCTTGCGGTCGTGGCGTTCGGGCGACGCGGGGGTCTCGGGGCGGGGCAGGCTGAACGCGAAGGTGGCGCCCTGGTCCTCCTCGCCGCGCGCCCAGACGTGGCCGCCGTGACGGGAGACGATCCTTTTGACGTTCGCGAGGCCGATGCCGGTGCCCTCGAAGGCGTGCGCGGCGTGCAGGCGCTGGAAGACGCCGAAGAGCTTGTCGGCGTACCGGGGGTTGAAGCCGACGCCGTTGTCGGTGACGGTGATGACGTCCTCGCGGTCGCGGCGCTCGTGGCGGATCTCGATGCGGGCGTGCTCGCGGGTGCGGGTGTACTTGAGGGCGTTCGCGAGGAGGTTCGTGACGACCTGCCGCAGCGTGGGGATGTCGCCGCGCACGACGGGCAGGTCGTGAATGATCCACTCGACGTCCGTGCGGTCGCTGCCGCGCGTGAGGTCCGCGCGGACCTCCTCGACGACGAGGGCGAGGTCCACGTCGGTGAAGCGCAGGTCCTGCCGTCCGGTGCGGGAGAAGGCGAGCAGCTCGTCGATGAGGGTGTTCATCTTCGTGGCGGCGTCGGTGATGACGCCGAGGTAGCGTTCGGCTTTCTCGCCGGGCTGGTCCTTGCCGAGTTCGCGGCGGGTGAGGTCCGCGAAGCTCGCGATGTGCCGCAGGGGCGTGCGCAGGTCGTGGGAGACGCTGTACGCGAAGGCCTCGAGTTCCTTGTTGACGTCCTCGAGCTGGGCGGTGCGGTCGCGGACGCGCTGTTCGAGGCTGGCGTTGAGGGCGTGCATCTCGGCCTCGATGCGTTTGCGGTCGGTGACGTCCTTGCTGGTGCTGACGAAGTGCGTGACGCGTCCGCGTTCGTCCTTGACGGGCGTGATGGTGAGTTCCTCGTGGTAGAGGCTGCCGTCCTTGCGGCGGCTGACGCCCTCGCCGCGGTACACGCCGCCCGCGAGGATGGTGGGCCACGCGTCGGGGTGGCCGCCGTCACGCAGCGCGTCGGGGATCTGCCCGATGAGTTCCGCTCCGCTGTAGCCGGTGACGGTCTCGCAGGCGGGGTTGGCGTACTCGATGCGGCCCTCGCGGTCGGTGATGACGACGGGGTCGGCGGTCTGTTCGAGGGCGCTGGAGAGCTTGCGCATCTCCTGGCGGGTGGCGCGGCGTTCGCGTTCGTTCTCGCGGCGCAGGCGGTCCTGCGCGGCGCGTGCCTCGCGCGCCTGGAGTTCGCGCAGGGTGCGTTCCTGCTCGCGGACCTGCGCGGTCTTGCGGTGCAGTTCGACGAACACGCCGACCTTGGCGCGCAGCACCTCGGGCACGACGGGCGCGAAGATGAAGTCGACGGCGCCGAGGGCGTAGCCGCCCTGCATGTCCGTCTCGGCGCGGTCGTGGGCGGTGACGAAGATGATGGGGGTCGTCTCGGTCTGGGGTCGGCTGCGGATGAGCGAGGCGGTCTCGAAGCCGTCCATGTCGGGCATGCGGACGTCGAGGAGGATGACGGCGTACTCGTCGGCGAGGAGGGTGCGCAGCGCGTCGCGTCCGCTGGCGGCCTCGACGACGTTCTGCCCGAGCGGTTCGAGCGCGGCGCGCAGCGCGGTGCGTTTCGTGGCGGTGTCGTCCACGATGAGGATGTTGACGGGCGCCGGGACGGTCACGCGGTCCTCCGGTAGAGCTTCTCGCGCGGGTCGAGGGTCTGGTAGCGCCGCGCGAGGGGGGTGAAGTCGAGCGTCTCGTGCCGTCCGAGGCCGAGGGTTCCGCGCGCGGCGAGGCTCTCGTCGAGCAGGCCGTAGACGCGCTCCTGCAGATCGCGGTCGAAGTAGATGAGGACGTTGCGGCACAGGATCACGTGGAACTCGTTGAAGGAGCCGTCCGTGACGAGGTTGTGCTGTCCCCAGATGATGTTGTGCCTGAGGTCGGCGCGGACGATGCCGCGGTCGTACTGCTGCGTGAAGTACGAGGCGAAGTCGCCCGTGCCGCCCGCCTCGCGGTAGTTGCGGGCGTAGAGGTCGAGGCGTTCTGCGCTGTAGATGCCGTCCTGGGCACGCTGGAGCGCGTGGGCGCTGATGTCGGTGGCGTAGAGGCGCGCGCGGCCGAGGAGGTCCGCCTCGGCGAGGAGGATCGCCATGGAGTAGACCTCCTCGCCGGTGGCGCAGCCCGCGTGCCACACGCGGATGAAGGGGTAGGTGCGCAGCGTCGGGATGATGCGTTCGCGCAGCGCGGCGTAGAAGGGCGGGTCGCGGAACATCTCCGTGACGCTGATGGAGAGGCAGCTCACGAGCCGCTCGAAGGCGGCGGCGTCACGCAGGACGCGTTCCTGCAGAGCGCTGACGGTCGCGAGGCCCTCCGCGCGGACGCAGTGCTGCACGCGGCGGTGCAGGGTGGCGCTGGCGTAGCCCCGGAAGTCGAAGCCGTACCGACGGTGGACGCCCTCGAGCAGCAGGTCGATCTCGAGGGCTTCCACGTCGGGCGGGGTGGTGAGGGGGCTGAAGTCCATGGGTGGAGTTACCGGTAGAGCCAGACGCGCAGCAGCGAGAGGAGCTTGTCGGTGTTGACGGGCTTGCTGATGTAGTCGCTGGAGCCCGACTCGATGGACTTCTCGCGGTCGCCGGGCATGGCCTTGGCGGTGAGGCTGATGATGGGGAGGTTCTTGTACTTGCCGCTCTGACGGATGAGGCGGGTGGTCTCGTAGCCGTCGAGTTCGGGCATCATGACGTCCATCAGGACGATGTCGATGCCGGGCGTGCTGTCGAGCAGGCCGATGGCGTCGCGGCCGTTCTCGGCGGTGTAGACCTGCATGCCGTGACGTTCCAGGACGGCGGTGAGGGCGAAGATGTTGCGGATGTCGTCGTCGACGACGAGGACGCGCTTGCCCGCGAGCTGCGGGTCGTTCTTGCGGACGCTCTCGATGAGCTGCCGCTGCGGTTCGGGCAGGTTCGCCTCGACGCGGTGCAGGAACAGCGTCACCTCGTCGAGGAGCCGTTCGGGCGAGCGGACGTCCTTGACGATGATGCTCTTGGCGACGCGCCTCAGTTGCGTCTCCTGGCTGCGGGTGAGGTCGGCGGCGGTGTAGACGATGATCGGGAGGGCCCTGAGGGCCGGGTCCTTCTGCATCTCCTTGATGAGGTCGAAGCCGCTCATGTCGGGCAGCTTGAGGTCGAGGACGACGCAGTCGAAGGCGGTGGCGCGCATCGCGGCGAGCGCTTCCTGGCCGGTGGTGACGGGCGTGGTCTTGACGTCGCCGTTGCCGATCAGCTCGACGATGCTCCTGCGCTGATCGGTGTCGTCCTCGACGACGAGCAGGTTCTTGACGCGCCGCGCGAGGAAGTCGTCGATCTTGCCGAAGGCGCGGTGCAGCGCGTCGCGGTCGGGGCTCTTGGTGAGGAAGTCGAGCGCGCCGAGCTTGCGTCCGAGCAGGCTTTCCTCGTCGCTGCTGATGATGTGCACGGGGATGTGGCGGGTGGCGCCGTCGTGCTTGAGGCGGTCGAGGACGCTCCAGCCGCTCGTGTCGGGCAGGTGCAGGTCGAGGGTGATGGCGGTGGGGCGGTACTGCGCGGCGAGCGTGAGGGCGGCGTCGCCGCGCGTGGCGACGAGGCCCTTGAAGCCGCGTTCGCGGGCGAGGTCGAGCAGGACGCCCGCGAAGGCGGGGTCGTCCTCGACGACGACCGCGCCGACCTCGCG
>NZ_KI912640.1:8794-20256 GCF_000519345.1 Deinococcus pimensis DSM 21231 | reverse complement strand
GCGGCGCGTCCGTCTCGGGCGCGGCGTGCTGCGTGACGGGCGCGGGCAGCGCGGCGAGGCGCTGTTCGGGCAGTCGGGGCGTGTCGAGGACGCTGAAGGTGGCGGGCAGGTACACCGTGAAGGTGCTGCCGACGCCGGGGACGCTCTCGAGTCGGATCTCGCCGCCGAGGATGCGGGCGAGCTCACGGCTGATGGCGAGGCCGAGGCCGGTGCCGCCGTACTTGCGGCTGGTGGTGCCGTCGGCCTGCTGGAAGGCCTCGAAGATGACGCGCTGCTTGTCGGGCGCGATGCCGATGCCGGTGTCGCTGACGGCGAACGCGATCACGGCGCCGCCGCGTGCGAGGGTGGGGTGGTCGGCGCTCCAGCCGCCCGTGACGGGCGCGACGCGCAGCTTCACCTCGCCCTGCTCGGTGAACTTGAAGGCGTTGGAGAGCAGGTTCTTGAGGATCTGCAGGAGGCGCTTCTCGTCCGTGAAGAGGCTGCCGGGCAGGCGCGGGTCGAGGTCGAGGTTGAACGCGAGCTTCTTGTCCTCCGCGACGTGGCGGAAGGTGAGCAGGACGGCGTCGCGGATGGCGCGCAGGGGCACGTCGGCGGCGTCGATGGTGACGGTGCCGGACTCGATCTTGCTGAGGTCGAGGATGTCGTTGATGAGGTTCAGGAGGTCGTTGCCGGACGCGTAGATCGTCTTGGCGTACTCCACCTGACGCACGCTGAGGTTCCCGTCCGGGTTGTCGCGCAGCTGCTGGCTGAGCAGCAGGAGGCTGTTGAGGGGCGTGCGCAGCTCGTGCGACATGTTCGCGAGGAACTCGCTCTTGTACTTGCTGGTGAGGGCGAGCTGCGCGGCCTTCTCCTCCAGCGCCTGCCGGGCGGTCTCCACCTCGTGGTTCTTGCGTTCCACCTCGCGGTTCTGGTCGGCGAGCAGGCGGGCCTTCTCCTCGAGTTCCTCGTTGGTCTGACGCAGTTCCTCCTGCTGGCTCTGGAGTTCCTGCGCCATGCTCTGCGACTGCGCGAGGAGCGTCTCGGTGCGCATGGTCGCCTCGATGGTGTTGAGGACGATGCCGATGCTCTCGGTGAGCTGTTCGAGGAAGCCGAGGTGCGTGGCGTTGAAGCGGTCGAAGGAGGCGAGCTCGATGACGGCCTTGGTGTGGCCCTCGAAGACGACGGGCAGCACGACGATGTTGAGGGGCGCGCCCGCGCCGAGGCCGGAGTTGATCTGGATGTAGTCGCCGGGGACGTTGGTGAGCAGGATGGGTTCCTGCTCCAGCGCGCACTGCCCGACGAGGCCCTCGCCGAGACGGAAGCGGTTGGCGAGGCCCTTGCGTTCGCGGTAGGCGTAGCTGGCCTGCAGGTGCAGGGTGGGCTCGCCGGAGGCGTCGTCCATGGTGTAGAAGACGCCGTGGTTGGCCTTCACGAGCGGCGCGAGCTCCGAGAGGATGAGGCGGCAGACGGTGAGCAGGTCGCGCTGGCCCTGCAGCATGCGGGTGAAGCGCGCGAGGTTCGTCTTGAGCCAGTCCTGCTCGGTGTTCTTGTCGGTCGTCTCCTTGAGGTTGCGGATCATCTCGTTGACGTTGCGCTTCAGCGCGTCGAGTTCTCCGCGGGCCTCCACGGCGATGGAGCGCGTGAGGTCGCCGTTCGTGACGGCCGTGGCGACCTCGGCGATGGCGCGCACCTGCGTGGTGAGGTTCGCGGCGAGCTGGTTGACGTTGTCGGTGAGGTCCTTCCAGGTGCCGGCGGCGCCGGGCACGCTGGCCTGACCGCCGAGGCGGCCCTCGACGCCCACCTCGCGCGCGACGCCCGTGACCTGGTCGGCGAAGGTGGCGAGCGTGTCGATCATGGAGTTGATCGTCTCGGCGAGCTCGGCGATCTCGCCCTTGGCCTCCACGGTGAGCTTCTTCTTGAGGTCGCCGTTCGCGACGGCCGTCACGACGCGCGCGATGCCGCGCACCTGGTTCGTGAGGTTGGACGCCATGCCGTTCACGTTGTCCGTGAGGTCCTTCCAGGTGCCGCCCACGCCGGGCACGCTGGCTTGTCCGCCGAGGCGGCCCTCGGTGCCCACCTCGCGGGCGACGCGGGTGACTTCTCCCGCGAAGGCGTTGAGCTGGTCCACCATCGTGTTGATGGTGTTCTTGAGCTCCAGGAGCTCGCCGCGCACGTCCACGGTGATCTTCTTGCTGAGGTCGCCGCCCGCCACGGCGGTCGTGACGAAGGCGATGTTGCGCACCTGGTTGGTGAGGTTGGACGCCATGAAGTTGACGTTGTCGGTGAGGTCCTTCCAGGTGCCTCCGACGCCGCGCACCTCGGCCTGTCCGCCGAGACGGCCTTCCGTGCCCACCTCGCGGGCGACGCGGGTCACCTCGGAGGCGAAGGCGTTGAGCTGGTCCACCATGGTGTTGATGGTGTTCTTGAGCTCCAGGATCTCGCCCTTGGCGTCGGCGGTGATCTTCTTGCTGAGGTCTCCGTTGGCGACGGCGGTGGTCACGAAGGCGATGTTGCGCACCTGCGTGGTGAGGTTCGCGGCCATGAAGTTCACGTTGTCGGTGAGGTCCTTCCAGGTGCCGGAGACGCCCTTCACGTCGGCCTGGCCGCCCAGCTGACCTTCGGTGCCCACCTCGCGGGCGACGCGGGTCACCTCGCCCGCGAAGGCGTTGAGCTGGTCCACCATCGTGTTGATGGTGTCCTTGAGCTCCAGGACCTCGCCCTGCGCCTCCACCGTGATCTTCTTGCTGAGGTCGCCGACGGCGACCGCCGTGGTGACCTGCGCGATGTTGCGCACCTGACTGGTGAGGTTCCCGGCGAGGCCGTTCACGCTGTCGGTGAGGTCCTTCCAGGTGCCGGACACGCCGCGCACGACGGCCTGACCGCCCAGCTTGCCCTCGGTGCCCACCTCGCGCGCCACGCGGGTGACCTCGGCGGCGAAGACGCCGAGGGTGTCGTTGAGGCTGTTGATGGTGTCCGCGAGGGAGGCGATCTCGCCCTTGGCCTCCACGACGAACTTCTGCTCCAGGTCGCCCTCGGCGATGGCCGTCACGACCTTCGCGATGCCGCGCACCTGCGTGGTGAGGTTGGACGCCATGCCGTTCACGTTGTCCGTGAGGTCCTTCCACGTACCGGAGACGCCGCGCACGTCGGCCTGACCGCCGAGGCGGCCTTCGGTGCCCACCTCGCGGGCGACGCGGGTCACCTCGGCGGCGAAGGAGTTGAGCTGGTCCACCATGGTGTTGATGGTGTTCTTGAGCTCCAGGATCTCGCCCTGCGCCTCCACCGTGATCTTCTTGCTGAGGTCGCCGTTCGCGACGGCGGTGGTGACCTGGGCGATGTTGCGCACCTGGCTGGTGAGGTTCCCGGCGAGGCCGTTCACGCTGTCGGTGAGGTCCTTCCACGTGCCGGACACGCCGCGCACGACGGCCTGTCCGCCCAGCTTGCCCTCGGTGCCCACCTCGCGCGCCACGCGGGTGACTTCTCCCGCGAAGGCGTTGAGCTGCTCCACCATGGTGTTCACGGTGCGGGCGGTCTGCAGGAACTGCCCCTCGATGGGGCGGCCGTCCACCTCGAGCGCCATGGTCTGGGAGAGGTCGCCGCTCGCGACGGCGGTGATGACGCGCGACATCTCGGAGGTGGGCCGCACGAGGTCGTCGACGAGGGTGTTGACGTCCTCGACGAGTTCCGCCCAGGAGCCCACGGCGGTGCCGAGCGGGAGGCGCTGGGTGACCTTGCCCTCCTTGCCGACGACGCGGCCGACGCGGGCGACGTCGCGGGCGATGCGTTCGCTGGTGTCGAGGACCTCGTTGAAGGCGTCGGCGATCTTGCCGGGCAGGCCCGTCCAGTCCTCGGGGAGACGGACGGAGAAGTCGCCTTTGCGGTAGGCGGTGAGGGCGGCGAGGAGGAGCTTCTCGTCGAGGGGCGTGATGGCAGCTTCGCTCATGGGTTCCTTGGAAGACGGGCGCGGCAGAGCGCGCCCGATCGTTCACAAGGATAGAGAACTTGCAGAACGAATTCAGACCGGGTTAAAGCTCGCTCAAGACGCCGGCACGGGTGCCTCACCGACCTCCGGGAACGGCGTGGCAGATGAGCATTCTGCGGTTGTCATCCTCGCGTCATCCTCCCCTGTCTAGGGTGACGGCGTTCGCTCATGAGCGAACGCCAAGGAGGACTTCACGTGCGTCACATTCACAGGTACATCAAGCCCGCCCTGCTGCTCGGCATGCTCGCCGTCACGGCCTGTAACGGCGCCCCGCCCGCCACGACTCCCGGCAACGTCGAGCCCGGCGGCGGCACCAACCCCACCACCCCCGCCGACGTCGCGGGCCTCACCGCCACCGCCGGAAGCGGCGAGGTGACGCTGCGCTGGACCGCCAACGCCGAGAACGACCTCAAGGGCTACCTCGTGCGCTGGGGTGCGGGCGCCACGCTCGACAAGTCGCAGTTCGTCGCGGCGCCCGCCGCCACCCTCAACGTCACCGGCCTCACGAACGGCACCGGCTACACCTTCGAGGTCCGCGCCCAGACGACCACCGGGAAGACCTCGGTGAAGGCCGCCACCACCACCGCCACGCCGGTCGCCGCGAGCGGGAACGGCGCGGGCCTGCTCTCCTTCGTCCGCGCCCTGTCCGACGCGCCCGCCCCACCCCCGGAGAAGAGCGACGCCACACCCGACAACGTCACGAGCGCCCTCGACAGCATGAACGGCACCGAGGTCACCTGCGTCAAGAAGGACTACAGCCTCACGCAGAACTTCGACGAGATCGCCACCTTCAACCCCAACGCGGGCGTCATCTGGCCCGGCTCGCTCGTCCAGGGCGCCACCGTGCCCGACGGCATCCCCGCCGCCATCCCCCTCGACCGCGGCCCGCTGACCGTCACCGCCCTCACGGGCGGCAACACCATCGGCAGCCGCGCCGTCGACCACCCCTCGCTCGCCACGGTCGGCGCGGCCATGAGCGACATCCTCGGCGCCTACACCGGCCCCACCGCCGCGAAGATCAGCTACACCAAGCAGGAGGGCTACTCCTTCGAGCGCGGCATGCTCAAGCTCAACGTCAACGCCAAGTGGGTCACGGGCAACGCCAAGGCCGCCCTGGACCTCGACGGCAACAGCGAACGCAAGACGCTGTACGTCAAGTACGTGCAGGAATACTACACCGTCGCCACGAACCCCCTGCGGCCCGACACCGCCTTCGGCCCGGGCGTCACCACGACCGAACTGGCCCGCTACGCCAGCAACACCAACCTGCCCGCGTACATCTCGTCGGTCACGTACGGCCGCATGCTGATCATGAAGATCAGCAGCAGCAGCGACTACCGCAAGATGATGGCCTCCATCGACTTCGCCTACAACGGCGGCGCGACCAGCGTGGACGGCTACACCAAGGCCGAACTGGAGTCGACCCTGCGCGGCAGCAGCGTGCAGATCGTGGCGCTCGGCGGCAACAGCACGGACGGCGTGGACGTCGTGACGTCCAGCGGCGACAAGCTCGGCGACTACCTCAAGAACGGCGCGAGCTACTCCAAGGACTCGCCCGCGTACCCCATCTCGTACAAGGTGGAGTGGCTCAAGGACAACACGATCGCCAAGCTCGGCGCGAGCACCACGTACAGCGTGCGTGAGTGCAGCCCGAACTACCAGCAGGTGGACCTGGTGCTGGACAACTTCAAGATCCTCAAGGACTGCGACGCGTTCGCGGCGGGTGACTTCTACTACGAGCTGGCCCTGAACCAGGACGGCAACACGTCCGTGATCTCCTCACGCGCCGCCGCTGACGCGACCGAGGTGAACGACGGCGGCACGATCACCCTCGACACCCGCAAACGCGTCACGGTGCTGAAGAACAGCGCGTCGACGATCAACCTGTCGGGCTGGCTGCGCGACGACGACACGGGCATCGGCGATCCCGGCACGGTGTACGATCAGGTCGGCACGGTGGACGCCAGTCACTACTATCCGAACCTCACGGGCTCCTTCGTCGTGGCCCTCACGAAGAGCTCGAGCTGCAAGGCCGAACTGTCCTACCACTTCGAACCCGTCAGCTGAGCCGTTCACCGGCAACGA
This sequence comes from Deinococcus pimensis DSM 21231, assembly GCF_000519345.1. Taxonomy (GTDB): domain Bacteria; phylum Deinococcota; class Deinococci; order Deinococcales; family Deinococcaceae; genus Deinococcus_A; species Deinococcus_A pimensis. The sequence continues at coordinate 14,210 of NZ_KI912640.1, read as the reverse complement.
GGGGGGAGCGGTCCGCCGCTCCCCCCCTCACGTCAGTCCCGAGCGGCAGACCTCCAGCGTGACGTCCCCACGCGGCGCGCTCCCGAAGGTCACCGTCAGCGTCCCGCGCGTGCCCGGCGCGAGCGGCACGACGAGCCTCCCGTCCGTCTTCGAGCGGTCCCCGAGCCGCGCCTCCGTCTCCCCCACCCGGAGCTCGCGGACGGAGAGGTCGGCGAGGCGCGCGCGCAGGTAGTCGCCCGCGCCCGCCCGGTACGCGGAGGGCAGGGGCACCTGCATGAGGCTGCCCCTGGCCGCCCCACGAACCGACGTCACACGGCGCGGTCCCTCACACGGCCCCTCCACGGCGGCGGTCATGCGGTCGTAGAAGCCCGGAAGTTGCGAGCCGCCCTCGAACTGCCAGACCAGCACGCGGGGCGGCGCGGCGACGTACCTTCCGGAGAGCAGGTAGCCCTCCAGCGCCGACTGCTGCCCTCCTCCCGCGATGGACTCGTTCACGACGTCACGCCGCAGGTTCACCATCAGGTCCGTGGCGAAGGACGGCTCCAGGCTGTGGCTGTCCCCGACGAGCGCGACGGGCGCGGCCTCGTCCGTGAGCAGGCCAGCCGCGCCCTCCCCCGAGGGTTTCGCGACGCGCGACGTGTAGGGCTCGTCGGGAAGCTTCACCCCGCAGAGCTTGCGGACGACCTCGGCGTAGGACCCGAAGCGCTCGGCGGGCTGTTCCTCCACGAGAACGTCCCGCGCGGCCGTCCCGTTCAGGGCGTCCGAGGCGAGCACGCGCCGGGCGACGTCCTGCGCGACGAGCCGTGACAGCAGGGGCGTCCAGTGGTGGTCGCGCCGGAAGTACATGAGCCGGTCCCTCGGCTGGGCGAGCGCGATGCCGAGGACGTCCACCGCGTCCACGCCCGCCGCGCGGAACGAACCGACGAACTCCTCGTAGCGGCCCCGCAGGAAGCCGATGTCGGGCCGGGGTCCGCGCAGGGAACGCAGGTTCACCACGTCGGGCCGCACGAGGCCCTTGGCGGGCACCACCACGACCACGAGCCGCGTGCCGCGGGCGCGCAGCGCGTCACGGAAACGTTCGAAGGCGCGTCGCTCGTCTCCCGTCATGGCGGGCGGGCTGTTCGCGAAGCTGTACTTCCCGAAGAGCCAGCCGTCGCGGCCCTGCCCGATGAGGGCGGCCCAGGTGTCGGCCGGGTCGTAGCGGGTCTCGTCGTACGCGGCGGCGCAGACGGGAAGCGTCCCGCCAGAGTTGCGGCTCAGGGCCAGGAAGGTGCCCACGCCCGTCGTCAGCAGGCCCGCGATCAGCAGGGCCCATCCCCTGCGGGGCGGGCGGATTCGGCGGGAGCGGGCGGTGGGGTCCTCGATGCCCCAGTGTAGGAACACGGCGCTCAGCTCAGCTTGAGCTTCGCTTCATCTCGAGGGGCGAGGCACGCAAAGAGGCGGACCCTCACGGGTCCGCCTCGGGTTGACAGGGTTGGACTTACCAGCGGCTGTCGCGGCGGGGGCGGTCGTTGTACTCGCTCACCGGCGCAGCCTTGGTCACGCGGATGTTCTTGGCCTGGGGGCCCTTGCCGCGCTGACCTTCCTCGATCTCGAACTCGACCTCATCGCCCTCGTTGAGCTTCTTGAAGCCGGTTCCCGAGATGGCGCTGAAGTGCGCGAACACGTCCGGGCTGCCGGGCGTCTCGATGAAACCATAACCTTTTTCCGCGTTGAACCACTTCACTCGACCTACGGCCATAATCACTCCTCTAGTCCTGCACAATACGAGGGCGCGACGAGTTTGTTCCTCGTGCGCACCCGGTCTCCGCGTACTGAGCAAAACTACGCACGCATCGTAGCGCCTGCCCCATGAGAGGACTGGAATCAGGTCACAAATGCCTTCGTGAGAGGCGGCGCGATCTGTAAGGAAGATGTCATGGAGCTCACCGTACGCTGTGGCCGCTCACATGAAACGACACCTCGCGCGCCTCCTCACCGTCTCCGTCTCCTCCCTCATCGCCACCGCCGGCGCCGCCGACATCAACGTGTGGTCGCACCTCGACGGCCCCGAGCTCGCCTGGCTCAAGATCCAGGCCACCAACTTCGAGACCGTCTACGGCCATCACGTCGTCATCACGTCCGCGAAGTTCGACGTCATGCGTGACAAGTTCATCGCGGACGCCCCGAAGGGCCTCGCGCCGGACCTGCTCGTCACGCAGCCGCAGGACCGCATCTCCGCCTTCGTGGACGCCAAGGTCATCGAGCCGATGGACCGCTACGTCACCAACAAGGACGACCTGCTCAAGGTCGCCGTGGACGCCATGACCTACCAGGGCAGGATGTACGCCGTGCCGATGTACGCCGAGACGGTCGCGCTCGTGTACAACAAGGCCCTCGTGCCCACGCCCCCCGCCAGCTGGGACGCCCTCGTGCGCGCCGCGCAGAACGACGTGCAGCGCGGACGCGGCGGCCTCATCGTGGACGTCGCCAACGCCTACATGACCTTCGGCGTCACGAGCGCCTTCGGCGGGTACGTGTTCAAGAACAACGGCGGCAAGCTCGACGTGAACAACATCGGCATCGCCAACGACGGCGCCGTGCGCGCCGCCCGCGCCCTCGCGGACCTGCGCCTCGGCAGCAGGGTCGTGCCCGCCACGTACGACGGCGGCGCCGCCCGCAAGCAGTTCTTCGACGGCAAGGCCGCGTTCTTCGTGACGGGCCCCTGGGACATGGGCGAGATCAAGCGCTCCGGCCTCGACTTCGGCATCATGCCGATGCCCGCCCCGACCGGCGCGACCGGCAAGTGGCGTCCCTTCGTGGGCGTGCAGGGCATCATGATGAACGCCTACAGCAAGCAGAAGAGCGTCGCGGCGCAGTTCGCGACCTTCCTCGCGAGCGAGGGCGCGCAGGTGTCGTTCGGCAAGACCTCCGCGTCCATCCCGGTCAGCTCGGCGGCGCTCGACAAGATGCGCGCCGATCCGGTCCTCAGCGCGTTCACGCAGATCGTCAAGGGTGGCATCTCCATGCCCAACGTCCGCGAGATGGGCGACGTGTGGGGCCCCTGGCAGGACGCCCTCAAGGAGGCCACGACCAAGCCCGGCGCGGACGTGGCGAAGATCCTCGCGGACGCCGAGAAGACCATCCGCGCGAGCTTCAAGAAGAAATAAGGCCGGTCGCCGAAGGCGACCCGAGCGGAGCGAGCAGCCTGGGCGGGCTGGCCCGCAGCGGAGGCGGCGGTCCGTGAGGACGGCCGCCGCAGCGCAGGGACAGCCCCGGAAACAAGGCCGGTCGCCGAAGGCGACCCGAGCGGGTCACCCTCGTGGGGGTGGCCCGCTCCTACTTGAGACGGATCTGCACGACATCGGGGTCGGTGGCGTTCACGACGACCGTCACGCCGGACGCGAGTTCCACCTCGACGCGTTCGCCGCGCACGTCCTGCCAGCGGCCCGCGCGGGTGAGGACGCGCGCCGCCGAACCCTGCGGCAGGGCGCGCAGGGCCGCGCGGTGGTACGCGCGGACCTCGCTCAGGCCGAGCTTCGTGGGGCCGTTCACGAGCTCGCGGGTGCGTTCGACGTCCTCCGCGCAGTCGTTGCAGCCCGTGCGCACCCAGAACGCCGCCGCGACGCGCGCGGCGACGTCGGGCCGTTCGATGAGCTGAGGGTCGCGCGCGAGGTCCGCGCCTTCGAGCGTGTGCGCGCGGTAGTGGTCGCGGCCCGTGAGCTGCAGGTAGCCGCCACCCCGGTAGCGCCAGCCGTCGCCGCTGGCCTCGCTGCCGTTGCCGAGCCGTCCGGCGTACACGAGGTTCGCGAGGGCGCGCGGGTCACGGCAGTAGCGGGTGGGGTCGTGCGGACGGGGGAAGCGGCTCGGCCAGACCTCGCACAGCCGGGCGGAGGTGGTGTAGTAGAGGTTCTCGCGGGCGAGCGAGAAGGCGGATTCGTGCGCGATGTTCGCGAGCCACGCCGCGATCTGCGCCCGGCTCACGATGCCCGCCTCACGTGCGGCGAGCGCGAGGGCGGGCGCGGCGGTCGTGATGTCGGCGGGGTCGGCGTCGGGACGGATGGCACGGAGCAGCTCGGGCGTGATCATGAGAAACCTGAACGCACCATACCACCGGACGACGGGTGGGCTCACTCGAAGGCGATGGGAAGGGCCGCCGACGCCTCGCTGCCGAACACGGAGTACGTGTAGTCGATCCGGTCCGCCGCGATCCGCGTCGACACGATGAAGCTCGGCAGGGATCCCGCGGCGATCTCGTCGTCCGCGCAGTCCTTTCCGACGGGCGTATCCTGCGGATGGTCGATCGTCCAGCGCGCGGCGGCGGTGGCGCACTTGCGGACGTAGTCCAGCGCGCCCGTCTCGACCGCCCGACGTTGCGCGCCGAGGTAGGCCGACAGCGGAAGGGCAAGGATGACGGCCAGGACGAGCATGACGATGAGGAGCTCGACGGCGGTGAAGGCGGCGGTACGTGCGTGCTTCATGGATCCTCCCCGGGAGGGATGTTCCCATGATGCTCATAGGGACGCTCATGAGGCGTGCACGCCTCATGAGCGTCCCTTCACGCTCCCTCTACACTCCCAGTTCGAGCGCCACCCGACTCAGCTGCGCGGGCGCGTCGTCCGTCACGAGCCCACCGTGGTAGGTCACCATCGTCCGGACGGGGAGTCCCGTGAGCTTGCGGACGCTTCGCGCGGCCTCGGTCATGTCGGGCGTGGCGCGCTCCATCGGAGGGCGCAGCTGCCCGCCCGCGCTCACGAGCGCGTCACCCGTGATCAGCACGCCGCCGCGCTCCACGAACAGGCTCAGGTGCCCCACCGTGTGCCCGGGCGTGGCGATCACGCGCACGCCGCCCGCCACGTCCAGCACCTCACCGTCATGCAGGGTCCGCGTGACGGGCGCGCGGGGCGGATCTCGAAACACCGCCGCCATCTCGGGCGGCATGGAGGCCAGCATCTCCGCCGACGGTGTCTTCTGACCCGGCAGGTCGCCACGGACGTACGGCGCCTCCGCGTCGAGCGCGAGCACCTCCGCGCCCGACGCGGCCACCACGTCCGGCAGGGCGCCGATATGGTCGAGGTCGTGGTGCGTCACGACGACGCGCCGCACGTCCGCCCAGCCCAGCCCCAGCGTGCCCAGACCCGCCTCGATCGTGCCGAGCGAGCCGGGCACGCCGGTATCCACGAGGGTGGCGCCACGCTCGGCGTCGAGGATCAGCGTGAGGTTGAGCACCGTGGGGCCCCCCATCAGGTTCGCCGTGACGGGCAGGACGTACACGTCGTCGGTGACGCGGATCGGTTCGGTCTGGGTCATGTGCCGAGCGTAACATCCGGCGAGCGAACACGCGCTCGACGCGGGCGCGCGCGCTTGCGGTGACGTCGGGCGCACGCTAGCCTGCCGCGATGCGCCGCGCCGCCCTGCTGGCCCTCCTCACGCTGTT